>NZ_JBISHH010000021.1:0-124365 GCF_045066735.1 Algibacter sp. Ld11
AATAGGTATTCCGTTATCATTTACAGAAGCGTTTATACTACCATCGCTATTTAAATTAGCATATACTAAACCTGCATCACCTTCTAAACTATCTGGACAACCATCTCCATCAGAATCTAAATCTAAATGATCCGGAGTACCATCACTATCCGCATCTAAAACCTGAAGTAATAAATCTAGATTACTTGGAGCCGTGTAATTACTGTAAGTACATGGATCAAAATTCATTGAAAAAAGACGATTTACACCAGAAGTAGGGTTTGCCCCTATTTTTAATTTAAATTCACTCGATTGAGAATACCTCGCTGTAAACATTACATTCGTAGCGGTAATATCTATTCCAGGAGCTGTTTGTAAAGGCGCTTTAAACATCGTTCCAATGGAGCTAGGATAAACAGTAAGATCACTAGGAGTTTCCAGAGTATATTCAGAAGATTTAGTAATATCTAATTCTACATACTCCCTAGCTACCCCACTATCCCCATCAACATCAATAGCCGTAATAAAGAATTGCGGTATTTGTGTAGCATTAGAGGTACCTGTGGATACAAATTGAAAATCAAATTCAACAGAAGAGTTATTAGCTCCTAAAACAGGTTGAAAGCTAGCTATATTAGACGCATCGTCATCTATATCAGTTATGCCCGGGTTTGGTGTTGATGAAACAATAGTAACCAATGCATCAATATTTGTAGTTACATTAGGAAACCTATATATAGCACCAGAACTTAAAGCCGTACCAGATTCCAAAGTTGCAGAACTAAAAGATAGCGTAGGGTAAGAACCACATGCTTGAACCTGCATTTCATCTGCATCTAAAATACCATCATTATCATCATCTAAATCGCAAAAATCTGCAATGGTATCACCATCACTATCTACATAGGAAGGATGAGAAGGGTAACATTCACTGCACTCCTCTGATTGTTGCGTTTCATCTTGTGAAGTTCCAACGGTTTGAGACGTTCCCCCAGGAATACCCGTACCATTTATGGCCGCTGTAAGTGCAAAATTCTCGTCTATGCTATTAAAATCATAATTAGCACTACCCTCAATTGCATCAGGGCAACCATCATTATCACTATCTAAATCTAAAAAGTTTGGGGAACCATCATTATCATAATCTATATGTTTACATGTTGAAACACTTATCTCAATAAAATCTCTTGCACCTGCAGTAGGCTCAGCCATTGGAAATGTTAATGTAAAAGCACTGACTGTACCATTAATTTGTAAACTCCCTGCTGCTGATCCGTCTATATCATTCTGAGTAGATTCAGTGCTATAACCATTTCCAAATATTCCTGGTGTTGAACCTGCACCAGCATCTCTAACAGTGGTGGAAGTTGCTAAAAAATCATCTGTTCCTCCTAACCTAGACCAAGTTAAGCCATTTCCTAATGTAACTTCTGCTGAATTTTGTACATTGTTAGAAGACTCACCAATGTTATCGAAGTGAATAATTGGATCTGTTACCTGAGTTTGATTTCCTGCTCCATCTTCAAAAATCACGGTTATCATATCTCCAAACACAAAATTCCCCACAACTGAAGGATTTCCTGCTAAATTTTCCGACCAAAAACCAGCACCAGCAGCATTAAAATTACCCAAAGAGACAAAATTAGCCGTAGTGTTGCTTACCAATCGTACTACAACTCCATCACTATATGTATGTGACACATTAACAGTTGTACCAGCCCAATTACCAGATGGATTAGGGGAGCAAAGGCCTTCATCCGAATCCAGAATTCCGTCATTATCATCATCGAGATCATCAACGTTTAATATACCATCACCGTCGCAATCATTTACAGCAATGCATTGGGCGGAGGTAAATTGAGTGAAAGCAAAAAGCAGAAATACAAAACAATAAAATGTTTTAACTTTCTGCGAAGTAGGAATGCATGATTTCATAAGTTGCGTAGTTATTTTAATCAATAGTATTACAAATTTAAATATTGCTAATATGTTACTTTTATGGCATTCTATCAAAAGTAAAAATAGAGCGACGAATAACATAAAAGTATCGACAAACGGTTTTGATTCGACCATTAAACCAATCGTCTAAAAGCTACAGTATTACAAAAAAAAACGTTTTAGCCTACCTTAAAAATAAATAAAAACCTACAAGAAATAACATAAAAAAGTACATTTTCTTAAAAAAATCTTAAGACAATGCGTTTTATCCAGTTGACCGACTAAAAATAAGACCTCAATGGAACAAAATTATGAAACAAAAAAAGCAACTTAAAATAAGTTGCTTTTTTTAATACTGAATATTTAATACTACGCCTGCCCTGTTGGACCAAAATTTAATGGTATTGGAGGCTGCTCATAGTCTTTAATTTCTCCATGCGCGCTCTCAAAACGAGTTACATTCTCGCCTAAAGCTTTCAATAAACGTTTGGCATGCTGCGGTGTCAAAATAATACGAGATTTCACTTTACTTTTTGGAACACCCGGCATGATGTTTACAAAATCGACTACAAATTCGGAAACCGAATGATTTATAATTGCGAGATTAGAATATGTTCCCTCGGCAACTTTTTCGTCTAACTCTATATTTATTTGTCCTTGTTTAGGAGCTTCTTTTTCGTTTGCCATTGAAAATTGTGTTTTTTTACTTCCTATTTAAAGAAAGCTTTATTAATAATAGTTAATAAAAAAGCCTTCAAACAATTTAATGCGTGAAGGCTTTTATTTTTATAGATTCCCGCCTTCGCGGGAATAACAAATATTAGTTATAATTTAACTCTTGTTTTACTTGCATCATTTCATCAAATTCTTCTTTAGAACCAACAATAATATCACTGTAACTTCTCATACCTGTACCTGCTGGAATTCTATGACCAACAATTACATTCTCTTTCAAGCCTTCTAACGCATCTACCTTACCAGCTACTGCTGCTTCGTTAAGTACTTTAGTTGTTTCTTGGAAAGAAGCCGCAGAGATAAACGATTTAGTTTGAAGCGATGCTCTAGTAATACCTTGCAGTATTGGTGTAGCCGTTGCTGGCTGTGCATCTCTTGCAGAAACTAATGCTTTATCTTCTCTACGTAAAATAGAGTTTTCATCTCTTAACTCACGAGGCGTCACAATTTGCCCAGGTTTTAAGTTTACAGAATCTCCAGCATCTTCAACAACTTTCATTCCGAAAATATCATCATTTTCTAATATGAAATCTGCTTTATGAGCTAATTGATCTTCTAAGAATATAGTATCACCAGAATCGATAATTCTAACTTTACGCATCATTTGACGAACAACAACCTCAAAGTGCTTATCGTTAATCTTCACACCTTGTAAACGATATACCTCTTGTACTTCGTTAACTAAGTATTGTTGAACTGCAGATGGGCCTTTAATATTTAAAATATCATTTGGAGTGATGGAACCATCCGATAAAGGCATACCAGCTTTTACGAAATCATTTTCTTGAACAAGAATCTGACTTGATAATTTAACCAAGTATTTCTTAATATCTCCAGTTTTAGATTCGATAATAATCTCACGGTTACCACGCTTAATTTTCCCGAAAGAAACAACACCATCAATAGCACTAACAACTGCTGGGTTAGATGGATTACGCGCTTCGAATAACTCGGTTACACGAGGTAAACCACCCGTAATATCACCTGCTTTAGCAGATTTACGAGGTATTTTAACTAAAATTTTACCAACTATAACTTTTTCACCATCGTCAATCATTAAGTGAGCGCCAACTGGTAAGTTGTAAGAACGCATGGTTTCACCGTTTGTATCTTCAATATGAAGTGTTGGAATAAGCTTTTTGTTTCTAGACTCAGAAATTACTTTCTCCTGGAAACCTGTTTGCTCATCTATTTCTACTTGATAAGTAACTCCTTGTTCGATGTTTTCATACCTTACTTTACCAGCAAATTCTGAAACAATAACACCGTTATATGGATCCCAAGAACAAACTTCATCACCTTTAGACAGTTTCTGACCATTTTTAACAATGATGGTAGAACCGTAAGGAATGTTATTTGTACTTAATACAATACCAGTTTTCTTATCAATAAGTTTAAGTTCAGATGTACGCGAGATAACAACATCAATCTCGTTTCCTTCGTTATCTTGACCTTTAACTGTTTTTAAATCTTCAATTTCTGCAACACCATCGAACTTAACAATTAATTTGTTTTCTTCTGAAATGTTACCTGCAATACCACCCACGTGGAATGTACGTAATGTTAACTGCGTACCTGGTTCACCAATAGATTGTGCAGCAACTACACCTACGGCTTCACCACGTTGTACCATTTTACCTGTAGCCAAGTTACGTCCGTAACATTTAGCACAAATACCTTTTAAAGCCTCACAACTTAATGCAGAACGTACTTCTACGCTCTCAATTGGAGATGCCTGAATGGTTTTAGCGATATCATCTTCAATTAACTGACCAGCTGAAACTAACAACTCATCCGTTAATGGGTCATAAACATCATTTAAAGATACACGACCAACGATTCTTTCTTCTAAAGTTTCAACAACTTCATCATTTTTCTTCAAAGGTTCAACTTCTACACCTCTTAATGTTCCACAATCTTCAGTGTTAATAATAACATCTTGAGAAACATCTACTAAACGACGTGTTAAGTAACCTGCATCGGCAGTTTTAAGAGCCGTATCCGCAAGACCCTTACGAGCACCGTGCGTTGAGATAAAGTATTCTAAAATTGAAAGTCCTTCTTTAAAGTTGGAAAGAATCGGGTTTTCAATAATAGATCCTCCACCTGCGGTAGATTTTTTAGGTTTCGCCATTAATCCACGCATACCTGTAAGCTGACGAATCTGTTCTTTAGATCCCCTTGCTCCAGAGTCTAGCATCATAAACACCGAGTTAAATCCTTGTTGATCTTCTCTAATACGTTTCATTGACAATTCTGTCAATTCAGCATTTGTTGAAGTCCAAATATCAATCACTTGGTTGTAACGCTCATTGTTGGTAATAAGTCCCATATTATAGTTACCAGTAATACCCTCAACTAAACCGTTAGCTTTATCTATCATTCCTTGTTTTTCTGGCGGAATAATAATATCACCTAAACTAAATGATAAACCACCTTGGAATGCAAACTTAAATCCTAACGTTCTAATCGCATCTAAGAAATCAGCTGTTTCAGGAACAGAAGTTGCTTTCAAAATATCACCAATAATATCTCTTAAAGATTTCTTAGTTAATACTTGGTTTATATATCCTGCAGACTGCGGTACGTGTTGGTTAAATAATACACGACCAACAGTAGTCTCAATAATCATTTTATCTAGTTTACCATCTTCATTAATGTCGATAGTTCTAACTTTAATACCTGCATTTAAGTCTACTTTTTCTTCATTAAAAGCAATTTCTACTTCTTCTGGAGAATAAAAAGTTAAACCTTCACCTTTAATTTTCACTTCTGGTGTAGACGTGCGCAACTTGGTCATGTAGTACAGACCAAGTACCATATCCTGAGAAGGTACTGTTACTGGTGAACCGTTTGCTGGATTTAAAATATTGTGAGATGCCAACATTAATAACTGACATTCCAAAATAGCTTCTGGTCCAAGTGGTAAATGCACCGCCATTTGATCACCATCAAAATCGGCGTTAAATGCCGTACATACTAACGGGTGTAATTGAATCGCTTTACCTTCGATTAACGTAGGTTGAAACGCTTGTATACCCAAACGGTGTAACGTAGGCGCACGGTTTAATAATACTGGATGTCCTTTAAGAACATTTTCCAGAATATCCCAAACCACTGGTTCTCTTTTATCTATAATTTTCTTTGCAGATTTTACAGTTTTTACAATACCTCTTTCAATTAGTTTTCTAATTACGAAAGGTTTGTAAAGCTCTGCTGCCATGTTCTTTGGCAATCCACATTCATGTAATTTTAATTCTGGTCCAACAACAATTACCGAACGTGCAGAATAATCAACACGCTTACCAAGTAAGTTTTGACGAAAACGCCCTTGCTTACCTTTTAATGAATCGGATAATGATTTTAATGGTCTATTAGAATCCGTTTTTACAGCAGATGATTTACGTGTATTATCAAATAACGAATCTACAGATTCCTGTAGCATACGTTTTTCATTACGTAAAATTACTTCTGGTGCTTTTATCTCAACCAATCTTTTAAGACGGTTGTTACGGATAATTACACGACGGTATAAATCATTTAAATCTGAAGTTGCAAAACGACCACCATCTAACGGCACTAAAGGACGTAATTCTGGCGGGATGATTGGCACAACCTTCATAATCATCCATTCTGGACGATTTTCTCTATTTTTATTAGAGTCTCTTAGGGCTCCAACAACTTGTAAACGTTTTAAAGCTTCCGTTTTACGTTGTTTAGACGTTTCAGTATTTGCTTTATGACGTAATTCGTATGATAAAGCTTGTAAATCAATACGAGCTAATAAATCGATTAAACACTCAGCACCCATTTTAGCTAAAAACTTGTTAGGGTCTTCGTCATCTAAATACTGATTATCTTGTGGAAGTGATTCAAGAACATTTAAGTATTCTTCTTCCGTAAGGAAATCCATTTTTTGTAATGGTTCTCCTTCTTCATTTTTAGCATTACCTGGTTGAATTACTACATAACGTTCGTAGTAAATAATCATATCTAATTTCTTAGATGGTAACCCTAATAAATATCCAATTTTGTTTGGTAAAGAACGGAAATACCAGATATGAGCTACAGGAACCACTAAGTTAATGTGCCCTACTCTATCTCTACGTACTTTCTTTTCTGTTACTTCTACACCACAACGGTCACAAACGATCCCTTTGTAACGTATTCTTTTATATTTACCACAAGCACACTCGTAATCCTTTACAGGACCGAAGATACGCTCACAGAACAAACCATCTCTTTCTGGTTTGTGCGTACGATAATTGATAGTTTCTGGTTTTAAAACCTCACCTCTTGATTCTGCTAAAATAGATTCCGGTGATGCTAAACCAATTGAGATTTTATTAAACCTCTTTACTGTATTCTTATCTTGTTTTCTTGCCATGTTTTTTAAGTCTTCAGTTTGAGTTCTCAGTCAACATTCTTTAGTCTAAAAAATAGTCTATTTAATGTTGACTGTTAACTATCAACTATTTTTTTACTCTTCTAATCTGATATCCAATCCTAAACCTTTCAATTCATGCATTAATACATTGAATGATTCTGGTAATCCTGGATCTGGCATTGGTTCACCTTTCACGATAGCTTCGTAAGTTTTGGCTCTACCAATAACATCATCAGATTTTACAGTTAAAATTTCACGTAAGGTGCTTGATGCTCCATAAGCCTCAAGTGCCCAAACTTCCATCTCACCAAAACGTTGACCACCAAATTGTGCTTTACCACCTAATGGTTGTTGTGTAATTAATGAGTAAGGTCCGATAGAACGTGCGTGCATCTTATCATCAACCATGTGTCCTAGTTTAAGCATGTAAATCACACCAACAGTTGCTGGTTGATCGAAACGCTTACCTGTTCCACCGTCATATAAATAAGTATGTCCGTATCTTGGAATTCCAGCTTCATCTGTAAACCCGTTAATTTGCTCTATAGTTGCACCATCAAAGATTGGCGTTGCATAAGTACGATTTAATTTCTGACCAGCCCATCCAAGAACTGTTTCATAAATTTGACCAATATTCATACGAGACGGTACACCAAGTGGATTTAAAACAATATCAACTGGAGTTCCATCTTCTAAGAATGGCATATCTTCTTGACGAACGATACGAGCAACAATACCTTTGTTACCGTGACGTCCTGCCATTTTATCTCCTACTTTTAGTTTACGCTTTTTAGCGATGTAAACTTTAGCTAGTTTGATAATTCCTGCTGGTAACTCATCACCTACAGAAATGGTAAACTTCTCACGACGTAAAGATCCTTGTAAATCGTTCTCTTTTATTTTATAGTTGTGAATTAAATCGGCAACTAATGTATTTGTGTGCTCATCAGTTGTCCATTTTCCAGACACTAAATGCGCATAATCATCAACAGCATTTAACATTTTAAGTGTGAATTTTTTACCTTTTGGTAATACTTCTTCACCTAAATCGTTAAAAATACCTTGAGCAGTTTTTCCGTTTACAATATTGAAAAGCTTTTCGATTAAAACATCTTTTAAATCTTCAAACTTTCTATCATATTGCGCTTCTAAAGCTAAGATATCATCTTTATCTTGAGCTCTTTTACGCTTATCTTTTACCGCTCTTGCGAATAATTTCTTCTCGATAACAACACCATGTAATGAAGGAGACGCTTTTAACGACGCATCTTTAACATCACCGGCTTTATCACCAAATATAGCTCGTAATAATTTTTCTTCCGGAGTTGGATCAGATTCTCCTTTTGGCGTAATTTTACCAATTAAGATATCGCCAGGTTTAACCTCTGCTCCAATACGAATCATTCCGTTTTCATCTAAATCTTTAGTAGCTTCTTCAGAAACGTTAGGAATATCATTAGTTAACTCTTCGTTACCTAATTTTGTATCTCTAACATCTAAAGAATACTCATCAATATGAATAGATGTAAATATATCTTCGCGAACAACTTTTTCTGAAATTACAATGGCATCCTCAAAGTTATACCCTTTCCAAGGCATAAATGCTACTTTCATATTTCTACCAAGAGCTAATTCACCTTTTTGGGTTGCATAACCTTCACATAAAACTTGCCCTTTGGCAACTATATCACCTTTAACCACAATTGGCTTTAAGTTGATAGAAGTACCTTGGTTTGTTTTACGGAATTTCACTAATTTATAAGTTTTGATATCGCTATCAAAACTTACCTTAGCTTCATCTTCAGTACGATCGTATCTAATTTGAATTTCATTAGCATCAACATAAAGAACTTCACCTCTTCCTTCTGCATTAATTAAAACACGTGAATCTGAAGCTACTTGACGCTCTAAACCTGTACCTACAATTGGTGCATCTACTCTTAATAAAGGCACTGCTTGACGCATCATGTTAGACCCCATCAGAGCTCTATTCGCATCATCATGCTCTAAGAAAGGAATTAAAGAAGCCGAGATAGACGAAATTTGGTTTGGTGCAACATCTGTATAATCTAACCTAGTAGGCTCGATAACAGGGAAGTCACCTTCCATACGTGCAATTACCTTATCATGTAAAATCTTACCGTCTTCATCAACCTTAACAGTTGCTTGTGCGATTAATTTTTCTTCTTCTTCTTCCGCACTTAAATAAGTTGGTTCATTTTGAATATCAACAACACCATCAGTTACTTTTCTATATGGTGTTTCAATGAATCCCATTGAATTCACTTTAGCAAATACTGAAAGTGAAGATATAAGACCAATATTTGGTCCCTCAGGAGTTTCAATTGGACATAAACGGCCGTAGTGCGTGTAGTGAACATCACGAACCTCAAACCCTGCTCTCTCTCTCGAAAGACCACCTGGTCCAAGAGCCGATAAACGACGCTTATGAGTAATCTCTGCTAATGGATTGGTTTGATCCATAAACTGAGATAACTGGTTTGTACCAAAGAAAGAATTAATAACAGACGATAACGTCTTAGCATTAATTAAATCTATTGGAGTAAACACCTCATTATCTCGAACGTTCATACGTTCACGAATAGTACGAGCCATACGTGCTAAACCAACACCAAACTGAGAAGATAACTGCTCACCAACTGTACGTACACGACGGTTAGATAAGTGATCAATATCATCAATCTCTGCTTTAGAGTTAATAAGCTCGATTAAGTATTTTATAATAGTTATGATATCTTCTTTGGTAAGCACTTGCTTATCCATACCAATATCCAACTGTAATTTTTTGTTCATTCTATAACGCCCAACTTCTCCTAAAGAGTAACGTTGGTCTGAGAAGAATAATTTATCAATTATTCCACGAGCCGTTTCCTCATCTGGCGGCTCAGCATTACGTAATTGTCTATATATATGTTCAACAGCCTCTTTTTCAGAATTTGTTGGATCTTTTTGAAGTGTGTTATGAATAATAGCATAATCGCCTTGCTCGTTACTTTCTTTATGTAAAAGAACAGTTTTAACATCAACTTCAAGAATTTCTTCTATGTTGTCTTTATCTAAAATAGTATCACGATCAAGCACAATCTCGTTACGCTCAATTGATACTACTTCACCAGTATCTTCATCAACAAAATCCTCATGCCATGTATTTAATACACGAGCTGCTAATTTTCTTCCTAAGTACTTCTTTAATCCAGATTTCGATACTTTAACCTCTTCAGCTAAATCGAAAATCTCTAAAATATCTTTATCACGCTCAAAACCGATAGCACGGAAAAGCGTTGTAACAGGTAATTTTTTCTTTCTATCAATGTATGCGTACATCACTTGATTGATGTCGGTAGCAAACTCTATCCAAGATCCTTTGAATGGTATAACCCTTGCTGAATATAACTTTGTTCCATTAGCATGAAAAGATTGACCAAAGAATACACCAGGTGAACGGTGTAACTGAGATACAACTACACGCTCGGCACCGTTAATACAAAATGTACCTGAAGGTGTCATGTAAGGAATAGTTCCTAAATAAACATCTTGAACAATAGTTTCAAAATCTTCGTGTTCAGGATCGGTACAATATAACTTTAACCTAGCCTTAAGCGGTACGCTATATGTTAAACCACGTTCAATACACTCTTCAATGGCGTATCTTGGTGGATCTACGAAGTAATCTAAAAATTCTAAAACGAATTGATTACGAGAATCGGTAATTGGAAAATTTTCCATGAAGGTATTATATAAACCTTCATCACCTCTTTCTTCAGATTTTGTCTCTAATTGGAAAAAATCTTGAAAAGATTTTATCTGAATATCCAAAAAGTCTGGGTAATCTGTCTTATTTACAATAGACGAGAAATTTAATCTTTCAGCTTGTGTTGACAACATCAATGGACGGAATTATGATTAAAAAAATAGTGATAGTGCTCTTAAACACTAGTTAAACTGCAAAAAACAAGTCAAATAAATTGAGTTGTTTTGGGAATACTTTTGGTATAAATACTATTATACACAAAATGGTCTAGGTCTGGTAGCGCGTGCTCCAGACCTAAACCGTTATGTTCTTGAGATGTTAAGCTTACTTTAACTCAACCTCAGCTCCAGCTTCTTCTAAAGATGCTTTTAAAGCCTCAGCTTCGTCTTTAGATACAGCTTCTTTGATAGCGCTTGGTGCATCATCAACTAAACCTTTAGCTTCTTTTAAACCTAAACCAGTTAATTCTTTAACTAATTTTACAACAGCTAACTTAGAGCCACCTGCAGCTTTTAAAATAACATCAAATTCAGTTTGAGCTTCTTCAGCTTCTCCACCAGCAGCAGGACCAGCAACAGCAGCAGCAGGCTCGATACCATACTCATCTTTTAATATAGTTGCTAACTCGTTTACTTCTTTTACAGTAAGGTTAACTAATTGTTCTGCGAAATCTTTTAAATCTGCCATTTTTCTATCGTTTTAATAAATTTTAATAATAATATAATGTAATAAAGTGCGTACTATTTAATACTATTCTGATCTCTCAGAAAGCGTTTTTATAAGTCCAGCTATAGTTCCACCACCTGATTTAAGTGCTGAAATAACGTTTTTAGCAGGCGATTGTAATAATCCTACAATCTCTCCTAATAACTCTTCTTTAGACTTGATATCAACTAACATGTCTAATTGATCGTCGCCGATATAAACAGCTTCCTCAATAAATGCTCCTTTTAATAAAGGTTTTTCAGATTTTTTACGGAAGGTTTTAATAAGCTTCGCTGGTACATTACCTGTTTCAGAATACATCACAGATGTATTTCCTTTTAATACAGACGGAAGGTTTCCGAAATCTCTTTCCGATGCTTCCATTGCTTTTTCAAGTAATGTATTTTTTACAACTGCTAATTTTACGTTTGCTTTAAAACAAGCACGACGTAAATTTGAAGTAGTATCTGCATTCAATCCTGAAATATCAGCTAAATAGATATTTGCATTATTAGCTAATTCTGCAGTTAACTCCTCAATTACTTGTGATTTTTCTTCTCTTGTCATAATAAAAGTTTTAACTTAATTAACCAATTTTAGGATCAACAGCGATACTTGGGCTCATTGTAGAAGACATAAATATGCTTTTTACATAAACTCCTTTTGAAGCTGTTGGTTTTAGTTTCATTAAAGTTGTTAATAATTCATTTGCATTACCTGCAATTTTATCAGCACTAAAAGATGCTTTACCAATAGCAGCGTGTACAATACCAGTTTTATCAACTTTAAAGTCAATTTTACCAGCTTTTACTTCTGTTACAGCTTTTGCTACATCCATAGTTACTGTACCCGTTTTTGGGTTAGGCATTAAACCACGTGGACCTAATACACGTCCTAAAGGACCTAATTTACCCATAACACTTGGCATAGTGATAATTACATCAACATCTGTCCAACCGCTCTTGATTTTATCAAGATACTCGTCTAAACCAACGTAATCAGCTCCAGCTTCTTTTGCTTCTGCTTCTTTATCTGGTGTTACTAATGCCAATACTTTTACATCTTTACCAGTACCATGAGGAAGTGAAACAACACCTCTCACCATCTGGTTAGCTTTACGTGGATCAACTCCTAAACGTACTGCTATATCAACTGATGCATCAAACTTTGTATTAGAAATTTCTTTTACTAATTCAGATGCTTCATTTAGAGAATAAATTCTCCCTTTTTCAATTTTTGCTAAAGCCTCTTTTTGCTTTTTTGTTAATCTTGCCATTTTCTAATGTCTTTAATAGATTAATTAGGGAATTGCCCTGTTACAGTTATTCCCATTGATCTTGCAGTTCCAGCTATCATTTTCATTGCAGACTCGATAGTAAATGCATTTAAATCTACCATTTTATCTTCAGCGATAGTTTTAACCTGATCCCAAGATACTTTAGCTACTTTTTTACGGTTTGGCTCTCCAGAACCCTTCTTCAACTTAGCTGCTTCCATTAACTGGACTGCTGCTGGAGGAGTTTTAATTACAAAGTCAAATGATTTGTCTTTGTAAACAGATATAACAACTGGTAATACTTTACCAGCTTTATCTTGGGTTCTAGCATTGAATTGCTTACAGAACTCCATGATGTTAACACCAGCGGCTCCTAAAGCGGGTCCAACCGGTGGCGACGGATTCGCAGCACCTCCCCGAACTTGTAACTTAACTACTTTACTTAATTCTTTTGCCATTTTTAATAATTTAATTCGAAAAAACCTCTCTTTTGGAAGCGAGACGTTTAATCTATCTTAATGTAACACTATTATACTTTTTCAACTTGCATATAGCTTAACTCTAATGGTGTTTTTCTTCCGAAGATTTTCACCATTACTTCAAGCTTACGCTTTTCTTCATTTATGTTTTCGATAGTTCCATCAAAACCATTAAAAGGACCGTCAATTACTTTAACAGTTTCTCCTTTTGTATATGGTATTGCCACAATAGAACTTTCTTCAACAGCCAACTCATCAACCTTACCTAACATTCTGTTTACTTCAGACTGTCTCAATGGCACAGGATCTCCACCTTTTGTTTCACCTAAAAACCCAATAACGTTTGTTACTGAACGAATAATATGAGGAACTTCACCTGTTAAATTTGCTTGTACCATAATATATCCTGGGAAGAATACTTTTTCTTTATGGATTTTTTTTCCGTTACGGATTTGAATAACGCGTTCTGTAGGTACTAATACTTGATCCACATAATCTGAAAGACCTAAACGAGCTATTTCATTCTCGATATATGTCTTGATTTTGTTTTCTTGACCACTTACAGCACGAACTACGTACCATTTTTTCTCACTTACTTCAGACATAATTTTTTTTTATTTAATTAGATCAAAGTAAAATGATATAACATTACTAAATACTGTATCTACTCCCCAAATTGCAAGAGAAAATATAATTGAAAACACAGCAACCAAAATTGTTAAACTTTGAGCTTCTGCCCATGTTGGCCAACTTACATTGTTTTTAAGTTCTCCAAATGATTCTTTTATATAATTTACAAATCCAGCCATTTTTACTTTTTTTTACAACACCTTAAAAGATGCTTTGTGTAAACACTTCATTGAGATTTATTAATCTCTGATATTTTGCACGGGCGGAGAGACTCGAACTCCCGACACCTGGTTTTGGAGACCAGTGCTCTACCAACTGAGCTACGCCCGTAAATAAAGTCAAGGTATTCCAAAAAAGGAATACCTTAACTTCTTTATATGCTTTGGACTATATTAGTCTAAAATTTCAGTAACCTGACCAGCACCTACTGTTCTACCTCCTTCACGGATAGCGAAACGTAACCCTACAGTCATTGCAATAGTTTGGATTAACTCAACAGTAATAGTTAAGTTATCACCAGGCATAACCATTTCAACACCATCAGGAAGCGCAATGTTTCCAGTTACGTCAGTTGTACGTACGTAGAACTGTGGACGGTAGTTATTATGGAATGGAGTGTGACGTCCACCTTCTTCTTTCTTAAGGATATAAACCTCAGCTTTGAATTTAGAGTGTGGTGTTACAGAACCAGGCTTAACTATTACCATACCTCTAGAGATTTGAGATTTCTCAATACCTCTTAATAAGATACCAGCGTTATCACCAGCTTCACCTCTATCTAATATTTGACGGAACATTTCGATACCTGTAATAGTAGATGTTAATTTCTCAGCACCCATACCAATAATTTCTACAGGATCTCCAGTATTTGCAATACCAGTTTCAATACGACCAGTTGCAACAGTACCACGACCAGTAATAGAGAATACATCCTCGATAGGCATTAAGAAATCTTTATCAACTTCTCTTAATGGCTCTTCGATCCAGTCATCACAAGCTTGCATTAATTCTAATACTGTATCAACCCACTTTTGCTCACCGTTAAGTGCACCTAAAGCAGAACCAGCGATTACAGGTCCATTATCTCCATCGTACTCATAGAAAGATAATAAATCTCTAACTTCCATGTCTACTAATTCGATTAATTCTTCATCATCAACCATATCCACTTTGTTCATGAATACAACGATACGAGGAATACCTACCTGACGTCCTAATAAGATGTGCTCACGAGTTTGTGGCATTGGACCATCTGTAGCCGCAACTACTAAGATAGCACCATCCATTTGTGCAGCACCAGTTACCATGTTCTTTACGTAATCCGCGTGACCTGGACAGTCAACGTGAGCGTAATGACGGTTTAATGTTGCATACTCTACGTGAGATGTATTAATTGTTATACCTCTTTCTTTTTCTTCAGGAGCATTATCAATTTGATCAAATGATTTTGCTTCAGAATAACCTGCATCAGCTAATACTTTAGTAATAGCAGCAGTTAAAGTTGTTTTACCGTGATCTACGTGTCCAATTGTACCAATGTTTAAGTGTGGTTTTGAACGATCAAAAGTTGCCTTTGCCATGTTTTTAAAATGATTTTAATCTTTGTTATATAATAATATTAGTGTATTCTAATTTTTTCTTTAGAGCCAATGACGAGAATTGAACTCGTGACCTCTTCCTTACCAAGGAAACGCTCTACCCCTGAGCTACACCGGCGTAAAGTTTTTATTCCCTATTCTCCCAATCTATCTTTAAAAGATATATTAAAAGAAGAGATTCCTGATTTCGCAGAAACTTTGAGCGAGAGACCGGGTTCGAACCGGCGACATTCAGCTTGGAAGGCTGACGCTCTACCAACTGAGCTACTCTCGCATTAATTAAAAATTTAAAATCTATATTTAGAATTTCGACAAAAGTAGAATTCTTTTTTATAGATACAAAAATCTTTAAAGGGTATTATCAATATTTCAATAAACTTTTTTTAGATTAATCGCTTAATCATTAAAATTGTGGGGAGAGCAGGATTCGAACCTGCGAAGACGTAGTCAGCAGATTTACAGTCTGCCCTCGTTGGCCGCTTGAGTATCTCCCCTAAATTCAATATTTCAATTTAAAACTCTTATTTCTAAACAATTAGAACTCAAATTTTAAAAGAGCCGATGGAGGGACTCGAACCCACGACCTGCTGATTACAAATCAGCTGCTCTAGCCAGCTGAGCTACATCGGCTTTTTTCTTTTTTTACGCATAAAAAAAGCCCGCTATTTCTAACGGACTGCAAATGTATAGATTTATTTAAATATTCAAAACATTTTTTTGATAAATTTTACATAGAATTTTAAACTATTTTCAAATTTCACTAAAAAATGCATCTTTTGTACTCGTTTATCTCTTTCATTAAACACAACTAACCTAACGATAGTAGCGTGTTTCATTCTTTTTTCACAAAATAAACCTCATTTTTTGAAAAACATTCTAAATATTATAAATGTGCTCTTAATTTTTCTTTTCGCTTTTTTAATTGACGTTCTAATGATGCTACGGCCATATCTGCACCTTCCTCAAAACTTTTACACTGTTTTTTTACAACAAAACTATCACCTGGTACACTTACTCGTGCTTCAAATACTTTATTTTCTTTATCACTGGTGTTTTCTAATTTTAAAAAAACATCCGATTTAATTACCTTGTCATAAAACAAATCTAATTTATCCATTCGTTTTTGAATAAAATCTATTAATTTTTGATCTGCGTTAAAATTTACGGATTGGGTGTTTACTTTCATACTTGTGTTTTTTTGGTTAAACAATAGTTAAGTTGAAATTAAAAACTTCAGCTTAGTTTATATTTTATTATTTTTTACTTCTAGGATGCGCGTTAACATGCACCTTTTTCAATTCGGATATACTATTATGTGTATAAACTTGTGTTGCCGCTAAACTTGAATGTCCAAGAAGCTCTTTAACAGCATTTAAGTCTGCACCTTGATTTAATAAATGTGTTGCAAAAGAATGCCTGAGTATATGCGGGCTCTTTTTCACCTTCGAAGATGCTAAACTAAAATACTCATTAATTACTCTGTAAACAAGCGTTTCATATATTTTAACACCTTTTTGGGTTAAAAACAACTTATCGAAATCCACAACTTCTTCTAGTTCATTTCGGGCCTTTAAATAGCTTTTACAAGTATCAATAACCGATGGTAATAATGGAATTATGCGCTCTTTATTTCGTTTACCTCTAACCTTTAGGGTTTTATTAGTTATGTCAAACCGGGAGAGTTCTAACTCTACTAGCTCTATTCTACGAATACCTGTAGAGTAAAACAACTCTATAATGAGTTTATTACGCAGACTTTCAAAATCGTTCCCAAAATTTAGATTGTTTAATACATTTGCTACTTCGGTCTCCGAAAATGGCACTTGTATTTTTTTACTCGTTTTTAGAGCACGATGCTTTGCTAATGGGTTTAACTTAAGGTCGCCTACTTTTAAAAGGAATTTATAATAGGTGTTTAAAGATGAAATTTTTCGATTTATACTCCGGTTAGATATACCACTTTCCACCAGCGACACAATCCAACTACGAATTTGAGAATAATTTACGTTTTTGATAGAATCATCATCAAACTCTTCTTCTATATATTTTAAAAAAGCCTTTAAATCTGCCTGATACGCATTTACCGTCAATACCGAATAGTTTTTTTCGAGTAGGAGATAGTCGGTAAATGATTGAAAAGGCATGCGTTTGGGGTATGATTTATTTTTAAATATACAATGTTTTTTTGATTATCAGGAAGAGTCTTATGAATAAAATAGTAAGAATTTTAAAACAAATAACGAAACATCATACTTAACGTACTGACGGAATGAAACTTTTATAAACAAAAAAAATCCCGCAAATTGCGGGATTTTATATTATAAAGGGCAGAAATTACACTTCTTCTGCGTCTCTTAATCCTTGGATGTATTGAGCTTTTTGAACCTGAGCTCTACGTACGATAGAAGGTTTGTTAAATTGCTTACGTGCATTTAACTGGTTTTTTACCGTTGTTTTCACAAACTTTCGTTTGTAACGCTTTAACGCTCTATCTATATTTTCTCCTTCTTTAATTGGTATTATTAACATAGTGTCTTAACCTCCTCTCTTTTAGAATTTTCAGGGTGCAAATATATAATAATTTCTAAATAATAATTAAAATTTAAAATATTTTTTTTGAATTGTTTTATGCGGATATCGTACACGCTATCTTTTTAACTCTTAGAAAGCGGGTTTGCCTGCAAAAACGATTGATGCGGCATCCTTTTTTGTGCTTTCCCTGAACATAAATAGATGTAAAAAATTGAAATGTTCGCTTAGTGCATTTATAAAACTAAGCCTTCTTAAGCTCAAAAAAGATATAGGGGAAAGCGTGTTTGCGCCTTAGCACTATTCAATTTTAATAAAAACCCACACCTGAAATTAACGTTCTATAAATGAAAAACACAAATTATAATAGGCGCAATTTGCCCAAATAAATTATGTTGCTTCTTTGTATTCTTTTTTATCGATGATAATTTTCGCTAGAATTTCTCGCAAAATCTCTGATGTTCCGCCACCAATTGGCCCTAAACGACTATCTCGTAAGAGTCTTGCCATTGGGTAATCTTCCATGTAGCCATAACCTCCTAGAAATTGCAGACATTGATAAATAACCTCGTCGGCCATTTTAGTAGACCTTAACTTAGACATGGTAGCTTCTTTCACTACATATTCCCCTTTATTTAATCGATATGCTACGGCGTAGTTAAATGTTTTACACATTTCCATATCGGTATATAAATCGGCAATGGTATGGCGTAAGGCTTGGAATTTATCGATAGTACGACCAAAGGCTTGGCGTTCGCTCATGTACTTTAAAGCATATTCTAATGCAAATTCTGCTCGTGCATGACCATTAATCCCCATAATTAAGCGCTCTAAAGCAAAATGTTGCATAATGTATCCAAACCCTTTATTTTCTTCGCCTAAAAGTTGGTTTACTGGAATCTCAACATTATCAAAAGCAATTTCACCTGTGTCGGATGCTCTCCAACCTAACTTATTGAGTTTAGTTGCCGATAACCCTTTGCTTTCGCGATCTACAACAAATATACTAATACCTTTATTACCTAATTCTGGACTTGTTTTTGCTGCCACCACAAGGTAATCGCTTAAAACTCCATTTGTAATAAACGTTTTTGAGCCATTGATAACGTAACTATCTCCTTTTTTAACTGCTGTAGTGCGCATACCTGCAACATCACTTCCCCCAAAAGGCTCGCTAATACATAGACAACCTATTTTATCTCCAGCAATACTTGGCACTAAGTATTTTTGTTTTATAGCCTCATCTCCTTCTGCATTTAAATGCGTCATGGCTAAATAAACATGAGCCCAAATAGCTGCGGCAAAGCCACCTGAATTTACTTTTTGAAGCTCTTCGAGCAGAATTACGGTGTAAAATAAATCTAAATCTAATCCTCCGTAAGTTTCAGGATATTTTATTCCGAAGAATCCCATATCACCGAATTTTTTCCAAATAAAGCGGTCTATTGTTCCCGTTTGCTCCCACTTATCAATATGGGGAACAATTTCTTTTTGTAAAAAATCTTGGAGGCTTTTCCTAAAAAGTTGGTGTTCTTCTGTGAAGTACATGCTATTCATTAGTTAGTGTTGTCAATTTGCAAATATAATTCAATTATCTTGATTTTATTTAGCGGAAAGTCTTTTACTTTAAGTAATTCTGAAAAGGATTTAAAGCCCTCTCGCAAGTTACGATACTCAATAATGCGATGCGCTAAATCGTAATCAATATGCTGTACAGTTACCAATTGATCGATAGTGGCTGTATTTAAATTTATTTTTTGAATATTTCGAGGGGTTTTAACCGTAAAATCTAATTTGATTTTATCGATAACTTGTGGTGTTAAACCATAAACATCTTGCAATTGCACATCATCTATAAAACCGCCTTTAAATTTATTTCGGAATTTTATAATTCGTTTTGAAAAAGCTTCTCCAATACCATTTACTGCTTGAAGTTGTTTAGCCGTAGCCTTATTCAAGTCTTGTTTTTGCGCAAACGTTTTGGGTTTGGTTTTATATGAATTATTATAGGATGATTTAACCGTTTTAGGATTGGTAACCCATTCTGGAAATTTAAAATACGGCGATATACTATTTAATAGAGAATCTGATACTTGCGTGACTTCTTGAAATTGTTTACTTGAGTTTATCCAACGATTTTGCTTTCTAAAATTGAGAAGTCTATCAATTTCTTCATTACTCATACCCAACGTTGAACCTTTATAATCTGTTATAAAATTGGGATTGAAAGGAAATATTTTAGGTTTACGTGCTTCTAATTCAATAGCTTTAAGCGAATCTATTTCGTTAGTAAACTTTACGAACTCAGCCTTATTCGTTTGAATGTCTTCTCCAGAAAAATCAACAAAAAAGTAAACGCACTGCAGCACAATAATTAGTAAAGACAATAAAAAAATCCCATGCCGTTGGTTTTTAGAAAACGTGACATGGGATTTCATATATAAAAGTTTTAGATTTTAGTTTTCTAACGCGTCCTTTTTAAGTTTTATAGCTCCTAAATATCTATTTAATTGTTTTTTAACAACTGGGAATAAGAAGTAGAGACCAATCATATTAGGGAATACCATCGCGAATATCATAGCATCTGAGAAATCCCAAATAGATTTCATACTAGCAGCAGCTCCAATAATTACGAAAGTTAAAAATAATATTTTATAAGTTAAATCTGCAGCTTTACCTCTTCCGAATAAAAACTTCCAAGATTGTAACCCGTAATACGACCAAGAGATCATAGTTGAAACCGCAAACAGCACCACTGCTACAGTTAAAAACACATTAGAGTAAGGAATATACTCTGCAAAGGCTTTTGCTGTAATACCTGCTCCCTCATAAGATTCGCCATTGATAATTGCAACACCTTGTCCTGTAACATCGCCATACTCAAAGAATCCGCCAAAGTTAAAAATGATAATAACTAAAGCTGTCATAGTACAAATTACAACCGTATCAATAAATGGCTCTAATAAGGCAACTAAACCTTCACTAGCAGAATATTTTGTTCTTACCGCTGAATGTGCAATAGATGCAGACCCTGCTCCTGCTTCGTTTGAAAAGGCAGCACGCTTGAAACCTACTAATAAAACACCTATAAACCCTCCAACACCAATTGCTGTTGGGTTAAATGCTTCTTCTAAAATTAAACCTACAGCATCATCAATAAGTGTGAAATTACTTAAAATGATATATAAACAACAAATGATGTATAACAATGCCATAAATGGTACCACTTTTTCTGTAACAGATGCAATACGTTTAATACCACCAATAATAATGATACCTACAGTAAAAGCTAATATAACTCCAATCCAGAATCCAGCTCCGGTACTTTCTAATCCTAATAAATCTTTTATTACAATTGTAGCTTGGTTAGATTGTGCAGCATTACCACCACCAAAAGAACCTCCAATACAAAAGATTGCAAATACAACCGCCGCAACTTTTCCAAGTTTAGCAAAACCGCGTTCCTTTAAACCTTTCTTTAAATAATACATTGGTCCTCCGTAAACCGTACCATCTTCTCCAACATCTCTATATTGTACACCTAAAGTACATTCAACAAATTTTGTTGACATCCCTAGTAACCCACAAATAATCATCCAAAAAGTTGCTCCCGGACCACCAAGTGCAATCGCTAATGCTACACCTGCAATATTACCATTACCAACAGTACCCGATACTGCAGTAGCTAATGCTTGAAAGTGACTCACTTCTCCTTCACTACTTTCGTCTCTAATAGTATCAACAATATCACCATCTACGGCCAAATCGTTTTCTACACTAACAAGATGTTCTTCAATATCGTCAACAGTGTTAATGTCTACTCCTTGAGCTATACCTCCTTCTCCGTAAAGTTCTTTCGCACCATGCTTTTCAATATCTTCAAATTTACCTCTTACCGTTTTAATGGCCTTACCAAAATATCTAATGTTTGGAAAACCGAAATAAATAGTAAAAAACAATGCACTTACTACTAAAAGAATTAAAACAAAAGGAGTACCAAATACTTGAAAGAAGATAACACTTGAGAAAAAATCTGAAATTGGCTTAAACGCCTGGTCTATTTGCTGGTCTATACCTAACTCGGCTGTTTCTTGTGCAAATGTTAAAAAAGGTGCTATTAATGTAAAAATTGAAAGAAGATATTTCTTCATAAGATATTATGTTGGTTAATTAAATTTCAAAAAACTAGCTCATTCTCTTATAGAATGACACAAAAAAGTAGCAAGATGCTAAAAAAAAACGGTATTTTAAAAAAAATACCGCTAAAATCGTATGATTACTGCTCTATATTATACTCCGTATTTAATGCTTCGATTTGTTCTGGACGCCCCAAAACAATAATTTTAGAATTTTTAGCCAATTCTAATTCTGCTTCTGGGTTAACAATATATTCTCCGTTTTCATCTTTATAGCCAATTACGGTACAACCCGTTTTTCGACGTAAATCTAAATCACGAATAGTTTTAACTTTATTATTACTATGTAGCTTTTCTACAGCTACTTCCTCTATATTAATGTTCGATTTACCTACAATTGATAAATTATCAATAAATTCCATAAGCCCCGGAACCACAACTAATGACGCCATATGATCTCCACCTATTTTATCGGGTAAAATAACATTATTTGCTCCTGCAAATTTTAGTTTAGTATAAGAAGATTCTTGAGATGCACGACTTATAATATTAATAGTTGGGTTAATTTGTCTTGCAGAAAGCACTACAAACAAATTATCGGCATCACTAGGCAGAGCTGATATAAAACAACTTGCACGATCTACACCAGCCTGCACAAGGGTTTCATCTTCGTTGGCATTACCAATAACATAAGGCGCGCCATCTAGCTCCAACCGTTCTATCATTTCCTTATTTTTTTCAACAATAACATAAGACCGGTTGTGTGCTGCCAATTTTACAGCCGCTTGCTTTCCATTTCTTCCGTAGCCGCAAATAATAATATGATTGTTAAAAGCATCTATTTTTTTTTGCATCTTTTTCTGTTTTAATTCTTCAATATGGTCTTTACTTAAAATATACTCCGTAATGGTAGATAAAGCGTAACCAACGATTACAATACTGGTTAAAATTAAAAAAATGGTGAATATTTTGGAATTATTATCCAACGGAACTACTTCCCCAAACCCCACAGTGGTTATAGTAATTACCGTCATGTATAGGGCATCGATTGCGGTATAATCGGAAATCATCATGTAGCCAAAAACCCCAACAAGCAGAATAAGAACCAGCAAAAATACGGCCGTATAAATTTTAGTTCTAAAAATTCTTATTAATGGATTCATAAATTATAGGTCGAAAACCGAAGAGCGTTTGGTGTAAATTAAATCTTTTATACGCATCCAAAAAGCAAGAAACAAATACAGAGCAAAACCAAAACCAACCGTAACAAACGTAACATACATAAAAGAGGTTCTCACCACCTTTGCACGAATACCAAAACGATCGGCAATACGCTGGCATACGTAATAACCATGCTTCTGAAAAAACAATAAAGGTTTATAGATATTGTTCATGCCTGCAATTTAAGGATTCCTTTTTTTGTTTAAAAGCTATTAGGTTGAAATATTTAACGCTTTCTTAATATTAATAACAATACCCTGTGAAATATTGAAATCCTTAGAAAAACAATAACTATTTAGTTAAAAGTGAATTTCCAACGGCACATTGTAAACATTTGTTTTTATCGCAATACTCTGTTTTTAATTGAATAAGCGATTGTGATTGAAAGGCCGAATTAGACACTTTTTTTAGTTTATTAAAAGCATCGATAATACTATTTTTTTCTGAATTGATTTCTGAAGCTATCTTTAAAATGGAGCCATCTATATCTTGCCCTTTTTGTTTAGCATAACAAAATTTTAAAGGAAGAATCGTGTTTATTAACAATAAATCTGTGAATGCTTTTGTAATGGCTTTTGTTGAAGATTTAGATGATTTTTGAAACGTATAATGTGTTTTCCAAAACTCGGAAGTTGAAACATTAAAGAGTTTATAGAAATCTTCGAGCTTATCGAGCTCGATTACTTTAGAAAATAAATTTTGATGCTCATGATATAAATTTGCGAATTGAGACAGTCGTATGGTTGGAAAATTTGGTGGCCGTAATCTAAAAAACTGTAATGGCAATACTTGATTTTCTTTAAGCTGAAACTTCTGTTTTAAAAAACTGTATTCTTTTGATAAACTTATATAGTAAGCATCTTCCAAAGGTTCTGACAATAAATTAGCTTGTCCAAACAATAAGGCTTCTAAACTTTGCAAATTAGATTGTGATTTTCTAACCACCGAAAAATCGACCGATTGCGCTAAACTTAAAAAAGCATCTCCATTTACTTTTAGCCCAAAGTTTTTGGCAAGCATTTTAAAAAGCACGGCTTCCCAATCGTTTTTAGATTCTTGCAAAAGCAATTCAATAGCTCCTGCTTTTCGTTCTAGCCTTTCAAAATACAAGCGCTCTAGCCAATTGGTTAAAACAAAATCTTGGGTATTTACAAAATCGTTTTCACAATTAATCCATGTGTTTTGTTTTGCAAAAAGCTTTTTATAATTGTTTAAAAGTGTAAAATCAATATAATCACGCAATACTAAGGTTGGAATAGGCGTATTATCTTTTCTAAAAATCTCGGTATCATGCTCCCAAACTACGTGTAGAATAACACCATCGTAAGCTAGGTCTTGTTCGTGATTGTGCAAATACCAATCGGATGATTTTATATGGATTTCAACATTTCCAGCCCAAAGCTGCCCGTCGATAGTTAATTTTGCATTGAAAAAATCTGGCCCAGAATTAAAGTTATGCTGCCCAACAGAAGTTATGTTAACTACCTGCTTTGCCTCCGTTTTTAAACTTTGAGTTTCAAATTTCTTGAATTTCCAGATGTAGTGTAGAAAATCTTCTTGCATTTTTTAAAGATAGAATACCAGTTTAAAATTTCCAAATGAAATTAAAAATTGAATTTTAGTATAGTAACACAGCTAAGCAATAATCTTAAGGTTTAATTAAATTGCTAACTTTGCCACCTAGTACAAAATTACATTATGGAACAACTTACACTTACTACTCCTGCTCTTTTATTTTCGGCTATTTCCTTAATTATGTTAGCATATACCAACAGGTTTTTAGCTTACGCCGCAACTATTAGAAACTTGCACGACAAGTATACGGAGAAAAAAGACAGTGTGTTAATGGCACAAATACAGAATATAAAGAAGCGTTTGTATTTAACGCGAAGCATGCAAATTTTCGGTATTTCGAGTTTACTGCTATGTGTAATGACTATGTTTTTAATTTATATACAGCAAAACGCTATTGCTGTTTGGGTGTTTGGCTTGGCGCTTCTTTTGTTAATCGCTTCGTTATCGCTTTTAATTATTGAAATTCAAATTTCAGTTAAGGCTCTAGAGCACCATATTAGTGATATTGAAAATAATAAGTAACCCTAGTAGAATTTAAAAAAACGTAACAATAAACAGGACCTTGGCTGATAATGCGCTAGGGATTGAACGGTTTGTTTGAGCTCCCTGACTTTTTAGGAGGGAGCGAGTAGTGAAAGCCCGACCCTTGGGGTAGCGCCCAAAATTTTAAAATTTACTGGAACCTAATGGCTTTTACTGGAGATATTTTTGTAATAATATACGAGGGTATTAAAAGCATAAGTAAACACAGAATTAGTGTCCCTATATTTAGCGCAACTATATAACTTAAACTTATATATACTGGAGCTTCGGATACGTAATACACGCTTGGATCTAATGGAAATAGTTTGAAATATTTTTGCGCAAACAGCAGCCCTAAACCGAGCAAGTTACCCCAAAATAAACCTAGTAAAATAAGGTAGGATGCATTGTATAGAAAAAGTTTACGTATACTCCAATTGTTACTTCCGAGGGCTTTTAAAATCCCTATCATTTGCGTACGTTCGAGTATTAAAACGAGTAGTGCAGTAATCATGTTTATACCTGCTACTAGAATCATAATACCGATAATGCCATAAATATTTTTATCGAATATTTTTATCCACTCAAAAATGGAACTGTACTTATTACTTACGGTAATCGTGTTGAGTGTAGACGGTGTGTTTTGGTAAATTTCGATACCTTTTCTATCAAGTTCTGAATAATCGGAAATAAAAACTTCGAAGTTCCCTATTTGGTCTTCTTCCCAATTATTAATACGTTGTATATGGCGAATGTTCCCTAATAAATATTGTTGATCTAACTCCTGAAAACCGGAATTATAAATACCTACAATTTGGAATGATATAATGTTTGGTGCTTTTTCGGTATCGTCTTTTGCAAATACCATCTGAAATTTTTCACCAACCTTAAAACCTAGCCTATCGGCTAAATATTGCGAAATTAAAACCTCTTCGCTCCATTTTTTGGTAAAGCTTGGTAGTTTGCCTTCTACAAGAAATTCTTGAAAGTAACTCCAATCGAAATCTTGACCGACACCTTTAAACACGGCCCCTTCGAAATCGGTTTCTGTTCTAATGATTCCGAATTTTGTTGCTACGGCTTGTACGTGCTTTATACCATCAACCTCTTTAAACTCTGGATAAAACTCCTGATTTTTAGAGATTGGCACGATACTTTCTTG
This sequence comes from Algibacter sp. Ld11, assembly GCF_045066735.1. Taxonomy (NCBI): domain Bacteria; kingdom Pseudomonadati; phylum Bacteroidota; class Flavobacteriia; order Flavobacteriales; family Flavobacteriaceae; genus Algibacter; species Algibacter sp. Ld11. The sequence goes on from NZ_JBISHH010000021.1 coordinate 26,645, forward strand.
TGAGTTATTACTATCGAAATTACTAATGGTAACATGCCCATTGAAAGCGACCACTTTATCACGAATTTTTTGTTGCAAACCAATACCTGTAGCAATGGCAATCATCATGACCACAATACCAATAGCAATAGCGGCAATACCAATTTTTATTATTGGTGCCGATACACTACTTTTATACGCTTTACTACCAATAATGCGTTTGGCTAAAAAAAACTCGTAATTCAAAATTTATTATGCTATTAAATGTTTTCAAAAATACTGTTTTATTATTTGTTTTAGTAATGATTTCTTGTGGGAATGTCACGAAATCGAAGTCGGAAAGCTTAACAGTTTTAGAATATGAAACTTCTAAACAAACCAAAACCGTTAAAAATATAGTTGTTGGTGCAAACCAAACCTCACAATATTTATCAATACTTAAAGGGAAACGCATTGGTATTGTTGCCAACCAAACTAGTGTTATTTTTGAAGGGGATACAAACGTACATTTAGTAGATTCCCTACTTGCCTTAAATGTTGATATTAAAACGGTTTTCGCACCAGAACATGGATTTAGAGGCACGGCAGACGCTGGCGAAGTTATTAAAGATGGTGTAGATATAAAAACCAACTTACCGATAGTTTCCCTTTACGGAAAAAACAAAAAACCTTCGGTAGAGCAATTGAAAAACTTAGACTTAGTTGTTTTTGACATTCAAGATGTTGGTGCTCGTTTTTACACTTACATTTCGAGTTTACATTATGTAATGGAAGCTTGTGCCGAGCAGAATATTCCTGTTTTAATTTTAGATAGACCGAACCCTAACGGACATTATTTTGATGGTCCTATTTTAGAAACAGCTCATAAAAGTTTCGTTGGGATGCACCCTATACCAACTGTACACGGTATGACGATTGGTGAATATGCAAACATGATTAATGGTGAAAAATGGTTAAGCCAAGGTATTACCTGTGAGTTACAAGTTATCCCAGTGAAAAACTATAACCATAACCTAGAATATAGCTTACCTATAAAACCTAGCCCGAATTTACCAAACGATAAATCGATAAACCTTTACCCTAGCCTTTGTTTTTTTGAAGGCACCAATGTAAGTGCTGGTCGTGGAACGGAAACACAATTTCAAATTTTTGGGAGTCCGTTTTTAAATAAAGTACAGTTTTCTTTTCAGTTTACACCGCAACCCAATCATGGTGCTAAGCATCCAAAATATGAAAACAAATTATGTTATGGTGAAAACTTAACTAAAGCCGAAAACCTAAATACTCTTAATTTAAATTGGCTGATAAAAGCTTACAACCACACAGGAAATAAAACAGAATTCTTCAATTCGTTTTTCACGAAACTAGCTGGAACAAAAAAATTACAACAACAAATTGAATCTGGATTAAGCGCTGAGAAGATTAAATTGACTTGGAAGACAGGTTTAGATGCTTTTGCTAAAACACGCTCGAAGTATTTAATATACGAGTAAAATTTAAACGTATTATTTTAAAACAGTAATGAGTCTATCTGGATAATCGGTAATAATCCCGTTTACGTTATAGTCTATCATAAGCTGCATATCTTGTTCGGTGTTAACCGTCCATGGTATCACTTTAAAACCTCTATTTTGTAGATCACTAACTGTGTCTTTATTTATCAACTTGTAATAGGGACTTATAATAGCAGGCAAATAACTCATTTTATTAAGTTTCTCTAAAATAACCTCATCGTCCTCTACCAAAAGGGCAGCCTCCATTTTAGGCGATTGAATTTTTATTTCTTCTAAAATTTGTAAATCGAAACTTTGTAAATTGGTTTCATTACAAGCGTTGTTTTCATTTAGAACATCTAAAACTAATGCTACAAATTCTTTAGGTTTTGGAGTAAAAACATCATAATACTTCGGATCTGATTTTATTTCAATATTGAATTTTATTGCCGGATTTATTTTTTTAGTTTCTTTTAAAACTTCAGATAAAGATGGCTTGTATGTTTTTACTTTTTCCTGATTTGGGAATTTAGGATGATATTTAGAACCACAATCAAATTGTTGAATATCGGCTAAAGTCATTTGATACAAATTATACTTCTTAGCATCTTCATCTAAAATAGCGTCACCATTAGGACTTAAGCAAATCACAGGATTCATATAAGGTTCATGGCTAACAACAACTATTTTATCTTTAGAAACTGCCACATCCAACTCTAAGGTGTCCACACCTAAATCTAATGCTTTTAAAAATGCCGGCATACTATTTTCGGGTAACAAACCGCGACAACCACGATGCCCCTGAATATCAATCTTGCAATGTTTCAAAATAAAAAAGTATTAATCTTTATCAGAAATTATAGTTGGTCTTTCGTATTTTTTAAAAGGCTGTTTTAAGAGTTCTTTTATATTTCCGTTCGCTTTTTCATCTGGAAAAACATCAACGCCATAAATTAACTTCTCACGATCAAAATCCATATAAGTACCAAGTAATCTATCCCAAACCGAAAATATATTTCCGTAATTAGAATCGGTATAAGGCAACATATAGTGGTGGTGCACCTTATGCATATCGGGCGACACCAATACATAACTCATTATTTTATCGACACTTTTTGGTAACTTAATATTAGCATGTGTAAACTGCGTAGCCACCAAAGACATTGATTGATATAGCATAACAATACCAATTGGAGCTCCAATAACAAAAACCCCCAATAGTGTAAACATAAAACGAATAACACTTTCCAAAGGATGGTGTCTATTGGCCGTAGTTGTATCGACTTTATGATCGGAATGATGTACTAAATGCACCATCCATAACATAGGCACTTTATGCTCTACAAAATGCGCTAAATAGGCTCCAAAAAAGTCCATTAAAAATACACCTAGAATAATGTACAACCATAGCGGCATTTCTGGTAACCAGTTTAAAATCCCAAAATCGTTAGCCATCACCCAATCGGCTGAGTTAAGTAGTAAAAAAGCTAACGCAAAATTAATAACGACTGTAGTTAAAGTAAAAAAAATGTTGGGCGCAGCATGCTCCCATTTTTTATAATTAAACTTAAATAATGGCACCGCACCTTCTAAAATCCAGAAAAAGGCCAAGCCTCCAACTAAAATTATACTGCGGTGTGATGATGGTATAGTCTCGAAATAGTTTAGAAAAGTTTGCAAGAGTGGTTGTTTTTGTTTTACAATATAGTAAAAAAGTTATTATGCCAAGGCTAACAAAGCAACACCCAACCTACAACACTAAACCTTAATGCGTTTTTTCATTTCTTCTACAATATTAAATGCAGCCGGACAAATAGCCACGTTTTTTAAAGTAAGATGCGAAATTTGTTGAAACTTACTTCTATCTGTATGCGGAAACTCACGGCACGCTTTTGGACGCACATCGTAAATGGAGCAATAATTATCGGCACCTAAAAAGGTACACGGCACACTTTTCAAAACATAATCATTCTCATCATCTACACGCAAAAACTGGGATATAAATTGCTGTGTTTTCATTCTAAAATGTTTAGCAATTCTATCTACATCTTTATCTGTAAATAGCGGCCCAGTGGTTTTACAACAGTTGGCACACTCCAAACAATCGGTACGTTTAAACTCTTGTTCATGCAAATCTTGCATAACGTAATCTAAATTTTTGGGCGACTTCTTTTTTAGCTTTGTGAAGAATTTTTTATTCTCGTTATGCTTATCTTTGGCCTGCTTTGGAAGATTATTAATAATGTCTTGCATGGCGCAAAAATAACAATTTTAATTGATGCCCTTTTCACTTTCGTGGAAATGAAACTCGCTTTTTTATGAAAGACCTTTTCGGACAAGCCTTATTAGATTACCAAAACGGAAACTATACTGAAGACATTATAACATCTACAAGTATTTCTGGTGATGATGCTTTACCGCTACCCTATTTATTTCGCACATTCGAAGAGATGCCTAAACTAGAACAAAAAGCGTTGAAACTAGCCAAAGGCGAAATTTTAGATGTTGGCTGTGGCTCAGGAAGCCATAGTTTGTATTTACAAGAAAACAATAAAAAAGTTAAAGCTATCGACGTTTCTAAAGGCGCCATTGAAGTTGCTAAACTTCGTGGTGTTGTAAATGCTGAAATAAAAAACATTTTAGATGAAACTGAAACGTTTGACACCATTTTATTATTAATGAATGGTACCGGAATTTTTCAAGAATTATCTCAAGTTTCAAAATATTTAACTCACCTGAAAAAGTTGCTTAATTCTGGCGGACAAATTTTAATGGATTCATCGGATATCAAATACATGTATGAAGATGAAGATGGCGGTTACTGGATGGATAGCAACTCGAATTACTATGGTGAATTAGATTATTTTTTATCTTACAAAAATGAAGATGAAACCCCAATTAAATGGTTATATCTAGATTTTGAAACTTTAAAATTGGCTTGTGAAACGGTTGGTCTTAAATGCGATATTATAAGGGAAGGTGAACATTTCGATTATTTGGCTCAATTGACGCATTTTAAATAGTTTAAATATTTATTAACTCAATATTTTATAGCATATAAGCCTATTGTAATATTAAGCTTTATATAATTTCTTCTTAAGTCGAAATCACTAACGTTTACGCATCTTTGAATATTTTTGTCATAGCGACATTAGAACGTATCACAATCGCCCCCTGGACTTTAACCTCTGCTTTTTATTCAATAAAAAAAGCTAAAGTTCCAAAAAATGAAACCTTAGCTTTTCTATATATTATATTTTTAAACATTTATCGCTTTCGCAGAAACGCCAACTAAATGTATCTTAAAAATCAAATTTAAATGTTGCTCCTGCTAAAAACTGAATAGCCTGAACAGGTGTATTTTGCCAACGTTCGTAATTATTATTGGCTATATTATTTGCTTTTGCAAATACTGAAATTTGCTCTGTTACATGATAACCAACATGTGCGTTCGCATCAAAATAACTATCCAAAGTAATAGTTTCTGGTGTTGATGTTGTTAAGAAAAATTGATCTTTACGTTCGCCTGTGTAAAACAAATTAGCTCCTGCAAACCAGTTTTGATCGATTTGATAATCTAAAAACAGAGACCCTTTTACGTCTGGCAAATTCCATGCTTCAGATTCAGTATCGCTAGAGTAACTAAAATATTCTGCTTTTAAACCTAAGTTAAAGTTTCGGTTAATATCTACATTTATTTCACCTGATACTCCAAAAGTATTAATATCATCGTAAACAACTCCAAACGAGTTTCCATAGGTATAATCCTCAAAAGAGCGGGTAATTTCGTTGGATATAAATAGGGCTTTGTTTTTATTTGAAATATAACTTCCGTTAACGTTATAACTCATAGTGCTAGAAAGCTTTCCTTTTAAACCAACATATGCATTGTATTGTTTATCTGTTGGTGAAATAAATAATGTTGGAGAAACAAATGGGTTTTCGGTAGCAAAATCATAATAAGAATTTTGTTCTAAATCACCTTGAATACCACCATATGCAATTACCACATCGCTAACCACCCTGTAGGTTGCTGTAATGTTTGGATAGATATAAAAATTGTTAGATCCGCTTTCTGTATTATTCATATAATACGCCGAAACCCCAAGATTTAATGTTAAATCATCTCTAATAAGTTGATAGCTTGGCATAATACCTACTTGAAAATTACCATAATCTATACTGCCAAATCCAGAGTACAAATTACTAAAGCTCCCGCCTAAATAATCCACTTTAACTTCCGTTGAAATCTCTTCACCATTAACCGGAACATCCACTTTTCCTTTTGCTATAAAACGATTTTCTCCCGAACTTTGATTATCGGCAAAGCGTCTAAAAAATACACTTCCTGAATTAATATAAGTATCTTCAAAACTAATATCACCTCCTAGATGTGCATTATAAAATGCATGATTAACATCTATATTATCGTCTTTAGCAAAGGCTGTTTGAGACTCTGGAACACCATACCAATTGTAGTTTGAATATTGAAAACCACCTTCTACATTCCAAGCCATATCTCGCATACGACTAGAATAATTAACATTAATTTTTGAATCTGAAAAACCATTATCGAATTCTACACCTTCGATATCTCCCGCTGAAGAGTGATGACTTACATAACCACCAACACTTTCGTTACGACTAATAGCATGATTTAAATAAACCTCACCCAAAATAGTAGTATAACTACCAACACCGAGTGTAGCATAATTATCAAAAAGCTTAACAGGTTTGGCTTTCTCTACAACTGCAGCTTTTCCTTTTGATGGCGTAAAGGTTGACGCTACTGGAAATGAAAAGATATTATATTTAATCTCTTTTTTTGTTTCGGTTGTCGCATCGTCTAAAGTTGGTGCTTCTTTTACTTTAAAAGCATCAGAAATTGATGGCGCATATGGTTTAATAACGTCAATAACACCTGTGTTTAAAGTATCATTTTGTTTACTTTGTGCATACCCAAGTGTTGCTAAACATGTAGTTGCAACGGTTAATAATCTATTGATGTGCTTACGCATATTTTATAATTTTTATTTCTTAATTAAATTGTAAGATTGAAATTCCAAAACCACTTATATGGCTCTTAATAAAACTATTCTTCTGGTAAAATAGATGAATTGGTTTTAGCTTCCTCTTTTTTAATTTTACTTAATTCTGCTTTAGCTTCTGCAACAACCTCATCAAACTCTTTAAAATTTGTAATCACACTTTCTAAAATATATGTGGCTTGAAAAGCATCATTTAAAGCATAAAAATTCTTGGCCATTAGCACTAATCCCTTCGCACTATAATATTTATATCCTGAGAAATCTTTAGCCAGTTTTTGCACAGAAACATTAGAAGCCTCGTGCTTGCCTTCTTTATTTTTAAAATAGGCATTATAATATAAAGCTTCGGCAGCAGTTTCTCCTGTAGCAACTTTTTCTACTTCGGCATATGCTGTTTTTGCTAAATCTTCATTGTTTGTTTTAATAGCCGAACGTGCAATTATAACTTGAGCATCTGCTTGAATTTTATTATCAATTTTAGAATTTTTAAGCACCTTCTCTGCATAAGCAACAGCTTCATTATACTTATCTAATTCATAATTAGCTTTCATTAAATTAGATTGTGCAAACACAACGTTTTGAGGAAAATTTGCCTCGCTCTCTAATCTTGCCAGAATAGGCATGGCTTTATTCCAGTTTTTTGAACTTAAATAAAATTGCGATAGCTTAACTAAAGCTTCCTCGGTGTATTCGCTTCGTAATGCATCAACAACATATTTGTAATGCGGTGCTGCATTCTCTAACAAATTCTTCTTTGAGTAAAGTTGTGCAACATAAAAATGCGATTGTAAAGCATGTAACCCACGTGGAAATTCACTTAAATATTTATTAAACTGCGTAATAGCCCTATCCGTATTATTATCCAAATACTGTTTTTCCGCAGCCTCATAAGTAGCATTATCTAAATCTGCATCAGTAACTTCAACATAGTCCAATTGCTTAACCCAAACCGCATATTCGTCTACACGACCTAAATCTATATAAATTAACCTTGCCGTAGCTACTGCTTGCACAGCTTCAGGAGTGCCCGCATAATCGTTTGCTACTTTTTTAAATTTCACTAACGCTTGCTCGTTTTGACTAGCATTATAATATACCAAACCTTGGCGCAATAAACCTTTTGGCACAAAAGAACTCATTCTATATTCACTTGCTAACCTATCGTAAATTTGCATAGCTTTATCCGTATCGTTTGCTTTTACATAAGAATTGCCTAACTCGAACATAGCATCATCACGAAGTTTAGATTTTGGATATTCAGAAATAAAATTGTTAAGCTCTTTTATTTTCCCAGAAGAATCACCAGCATAGCCTGTGCTTATTGCTTTTTGGAAAAAAGCGTAATCCGATTCTATTTCATTCAATTTAATAGCATTTTTATAAGCAGCTATAGCACTATTATACTGACTTGAAACAAAATGCCCATCACCCAAACGTAAATACGCATCGTTCAACCTAACTTTATCATCTTTTTTATTCGAAATAAATTGGTTAAAGTAATTTGTTGCCTGCTCGTAATTTTTTAACTTAAAGTAAGTATAGGCTAAATTATAATCTAAGTTCTCAAACTCTATAGTTGAAGCGGCTTCATTTTGCTGCTGAAATTGTTTAAAACTTATTAACGCATCGTCGTAATTTGTAAGATTATAATCTGTTTCGGCTTTCCAAAATGTTGCTCTTGCCGTAAACCTTTGGTCTTGTTGTTCTTTTAAAGAGCCATTAAAAAGCTCCGAAGCTTCTTTAAATTTATTTTCGTTATACAATTCCAATCCACGGTAAAATGCAACTTTTTGATAAGCTACTTTATTTTCGAAACTACGTTTGCCTTCTAATAACTTAAGCGCTTCCGTATAATTTTTTGACGTGATGTAAGAATCTATTAGAAGTGTTTCCACTTCTTCCTTATAACTTGTATTTGGATATTTATCTAAATAACTCGCTAACACCTGTGGTGCCGATTGATAAGAGTTTCCAATTTCGTAACTAATTTTAGCATAATTGAGCCAAGCATCTTCTTGAATTTTCAAATTAAAATCCATTTCTGAGGCATTTTTAAAAGCGTTTAAGGCTTCTTGCTTTTTCCCTAAATTAATATAACTTTCACCTAAATGATAATATGCATTTTGAGCAATTGAATTTTTACCACCAATAATTTTATTGAATTCGGAAACTGCATTTTCAAAATCACCTTGCTTGTAATAAGCATAGCCTAATTGGTAGTAATCCGTATTACTCCATTTCCCTACGCGATCTCTTTCTCCTTTTTTCCCTTTGTATGCCGTTAAATAAGGAATAGCATCTGCATATTGTTCGAGGTTGAAATAACTCTCTCCAATAATTTTAGAAAGTTCGGAAACCTCATCATCATCACTTTTGCTTAATTGCGCTTTAGCTAACTTAATGGCTTCTTCGAATTTACCCAGTTTAAAGTGCAAATCTGCTTGATAATATGATAATTTCTCTTTGTAACGTTCCTGGTCATTTACTTGCTCAAAATATTCGTTCGCCTTATCATAATCATCTCCTTCATAAGCCATAAAACCAATGTAATATTTAGCTTGCGATCCGTATTCTTGAGAGTTTTCTATTTTAGTTAAATACTTTTTAGCATCCTTAAATTGCTTTGTAGTAAAGGCAGTATAACCATTATTAAAGTAAAATTTTTCTTTTTCAGATTTACCCAAAGCATTTACATCTACTTTTTGATACCATTTTCGGGCATAAGCATATTTTCCGTTAACGAAATAATAATCGGCCACATCTACAAAAGCAGTATTTCTTTTAGTGCTTGTTGGATAATCTTCTACAAAATCTTCGATAAGTTGATCTGCATTTTGCTGATTTAACCTTACCGCACAATTGGCTATATAATAGGCACAATCGGATTGCAAAACATCTTCTTCTGCCGTTTTTTCAACGTTAGTAAACAGCGATTTTGCTGCAAGATATTGTTGATTATTATAAAGTGATAATGCCTTTTGATACTCTACCAAATTACTGGTGTAAACAGCCGATTTTTGCGCCATAACCTGACAACTAAAACCAATAACAACCAGCAGTGAAAAAATATTATTTTTAATCATTAACAATGCGTTTTTTAATTTAAAATCAAAGATAATTGAATATTAAATCTATAACGAAATAATCGTGCCATAATTATAAATAGTAGTGTTAAAAATTGAAATCATTTGGCTTTAATAAATTTAAAAACCGAAATTAAAATTACTCAGCTAAAAGCTGTAACAAAATTTCCTTACTTAACTTTCAACTTTTCAGTTTTTAATAATACATTTACAGCACTTTAAAAATCTGCTTTTATGTCGAATGCCATTTTAGAATTAAAAAACGCGTCTATTTTTCAAGGTGAAAGTTTAGTGCTTTCTGATGTTAATGTTGAAATTAACAAAGGCGAGTTTGTATATTTAATTGGAAAAACAGGAACAGGAAAAAGTAGTTTTATGAAAACGCTTTATGGTGATTTACCGCTTACAAAAGGTGAAGGTAACATTGTAGATTTTAATTTAAAGACCTTAAAAGAAAAGGAAATTCCGTTTTTACGCCGAAAATTAGGTGTGGTTTTTCAGGATTTTAAATTACTTCCAGATAGAACTATAAACGACAACTTGATATTTGTTTTAAAGGCTACAGGATGGAAAGTGAAAGCTGAAATGAATACTCGTGTTGAAGAGGTTTTGAATAAAGTAGATATGAAAACTAAAGGTTTTAAATATCCGCACGAGCTTTCTGGTGGCGAGCAACAACGTGTTGCTATTGCTCGCGCTTTACTTAATAACCCTGAACTTATTTTGGCCGATGAGCCTACTGGTAATTTAGATCCACAAACGAGTATTGAGGTTATGGAAGTTTTGCAAGACATTAATAAGAACGGCAACACCATACTTATGGCAACGCACGATTACGCTCTTCTTTTAAAATACCCAAGTAAAACACTTAAGTGTGATGAGAATGCTGTTTACGAGGTGGTGCAAAGAAAAAGTTAGTTATCCTTTTTGTAAATATGCGGGTTTTTACGAACTCCTTTTTTAAATACCTTTCTCAATAACATCCGCAAACTAGCATCACAATCTAAAACGATATTAGTGAAGGTATCTTTTGGCCGACCTCTATATTTAGTTACATGAAATTTATCAGTTGGTTTTAATGCGTTATCACTAAAATAGTAGTTAGAAATACAACAACGACTGCTATCTACTGTTACTTTATTTACCGAATGCCAGGAGGTGTCATGCGTAGCCATTACTACAAGTCTGTTGAATTTGCTACCTATTATCGTAGGCTCATTTTTTGGGCCATTGGGCCAGAGCTCTAAATGCCCTCCATTGTCTTCATTCCACTCTGGAGTAACATAATACAATAAATTAAGCACCCTCCAGCGCTCGCGTTCGGCATCATGAGAATTATCTAAGTGTGGATGTAAAAAATTATCTTTTGCCATTAAAGATAAGCCTCCTGCATATAAAGATTCATCTGCATAAAGTGATTTAATATTACAAATATCACCTATTAATTTAATTATTTTTTCATCTTGAAAAGCATATAATACTTTTTCCAAAAGAGGATTATGCTTATTCATTTGTGCCGAAACATACTTATACTCCCGTATACTATTTAAACAGCGCATCTCTAACTTATCAGGAAAAACAGAAAAACATTGCCTAGCTAAATCTTCTGGCAAAAGATTATCTATATAAAAATAACCAACCCCCTCTTTTGAAGCGATATAGTTTTTAGACAACTCATCTTTTACACTCAAAATTTTAGCATAAATGAGATTTGATATTTCTTCAGTTTTCACTTAAAAAGTTTTACATTAGTCCATGCAATTTAAAGCTTTAACATTAAAATCTGTATTTTCGTTACAATATTTTTCACTAAAATGCTATCCGTATTAATCCCAACCTATAATTACAACATTGTTCCTTTAGTTGAAGAAATTAAGGAACAGCTTAATCGGTTAGAAATAAATTATGAAATATTAGTTTATGATGATGGCTCGCACTCTAAATTAAATGAATATAATAGTTCTATTACAAATAGAATAAATTGTGATTTTAAGGCTTTACCAACCAATATTGGACGTAGTGCAATTAGAAATTTACTTAGTAAAGATGCCAAATTCAATAATTTACTATTTATTGATGCAGGGACTTTTCCGAAAAACAAAAGATTTATTAAAAACTATATTTCACAATTACATCATGATGTGATAATCGGGGGCATGACTCATTTAAAAACTTCTCCCAAAAAGCCCTACAAACTAAGGTGGCTGTATACTAAAAATCGAGAAGGTCATGAAACCACCGCCTCTAAAAACAAAGTAATTTGCTCCTCTAATTTTTTAATAAAAAAAGACATAATATTATCGAACCCTTTTGATGAAACCATTAAAAAATACGGGTGTGAAGATGTCGTGTTTTTCAACACTTTAATAATGAAAAACTATGAGATGCATCACATAAAAAACCCTGTAATTCATGATGCTCTAGACGACTCCGCTACTTTTATTAATAAAACAGAACAAGCTATACAGAATTTAATTACTTTGCTAAATTCAAAAAAAATAGACAAGAATCACTACAATCTTTCTCGCGCTTACATAAAATTAGAAAAATATAAACTAACCGGAATAATTTCTTTTTTGTACAAAGGAATAAAGCCTGTATTAAATTTAAACTTTCAATCTAACTACCCATCTCTTTTTCTATATGATTTTTACAGATTAGGATATTTCTGCACGTTAAAACAAAACAAAAGCTAATGCCGTTTTTCTCTGTAATAATACCATTATATAATAAAGAACATTTTATTGAAAAGACACTACGAAGTGTCCTTAACCAAACTTTTACAGATTTTGAAGTTCTTATCATTAATGATGGTAGTACTGATAACAGCACAGTTGTTTTAGAGCATATTACAGACCCAAGAATACAATTATACCATACTAAAAACCAAGGTGTATCTCATGCTAGAAATTATGGAATTAGCAAAGGTAACTCGGAATATGTTGCGTTTTTAGATGCCGACGATCTTTGGCAGAATACTCATTTAGAAAACTTGCATCAATTAAGCGTTGACTACCCTGAAGCTCAAATTTATTGTACTGCCTATAATATTCAATTCTCTAAAACTTCTTTTAAAAAACTCAACTTTTACAATATTGATAAGCAATATAGAGGATACATAGATAATTTTTTCGAGGCTTCTCGTTTAGATCCTGTTTTACATACAGGTAATAACGCAATTCAGGCAAATGTATTTGGAAAAAACGTATGCTTTGACACAAACATGAGATCTGGACAGGACACAGATTTATGGATTTCATTAGCTTTGAAATACAAAATAGCAATTGACAATAACTCTGAAACTTATACTTATAACAAAAACAATATAAGCCTATCCAAAAGCCCTTTAGTTAAAGATCGAGTACTCCTTTTTGCAAAATATAAATCTTTCGAGAAGCAAAATATTGATTTTAAAAGATATATGGATCAAAACAGGTATTCGGTGGCATTAAACTATAAGGAGAACCGCAAAAACACTACGAGTAAATTACTTTATAAAAAAATTGACCAGAACAACCTTAACCTCAAACAAAAAGTTATTTTTCACTCACCTTTTATTGTTACAAGGTTAATAAGGTACGTTAAAGATTTTTTAGACAAAAAAGGTATCTTTCTTCATTTATACCAATAAACAAACTAACTTTTAGATAAAATAAAGGCTTTATAATCTCTTATATATTCTTTTTCATCAAACACATCCGAAGCTAATACTAAGCATATAGAACCTGATGAAAAATTATCTAACTCCCTCCATATACCGACAGGAATTAGCAATCCTTTATTGGGTTTATTCAACATAATAGTGGTAACATTCACACCATCATCTAATTTCACATCAAAACTACCACTAAGCGCAATAAGCACCGCCTGTTGCTCTTTATGCGCGTGTCCCCCTCGATAAGCATCACTTGGCACATCGTACAAATAATAAACCCGCTTAATCTCGAAAGGCAATGTGTTTTTTTCTATTACAGAAAGATTCCCTCTTGGATCATTAATTTTAGGAATATCTATAATTTCAATATCTTTAATTGTTTTATTAATCATTAGTATTTTTTAATAAATTATCCCATTTGTCTGCAAGGCTTAACAAAGAAAGGTGTTTTATACTGTTTATAGAATTTTGTTTACATTTTTCATAAAGGTCTTTATTTAAAACAAACCTATCCATCGCCTCTGATAAAATTTTCTTATTATTATTCTCAACTAGTAAACCGTTGAATTCGTTTATAACAATTTCTCCGGCACCAGAACATTTAACAGATATCACAGGCGTTCCTATTGATAATGATTCAATTAATACTCTTGGAAAACCCTCAAACCTACTCGTTAAGCAACAAAATTTTGCATGTTTTACATATGGAAAAGGATTGCTCGTAAAAGGCTTAAACACCACCATATCCGTATTTGCTTTAAGCTTAAGCATTTCTAAATCTTCACCACTACCTAAAATTAAGAGTTTAATATTATTTTTAGGTAAAACTGACATTTTATAGGCATCAATTAACAAAGAAATATTTTTTACTTTATCTTTTAACCTTCCATAAAACAACACATAATCATCCTCAAAATCTATAATTTCATGAGCCGATACTGTATTCGTATCAATTTCTACAGGATTATTAATTTTTACTACGTTGCTAAACTTATAAACACTAATAATTTCATTTTTAATTTCTTCGGAGACTCCAACATAAGCATACGCTTCTCGAAAAATTTTTTCCCCAAAAAACACACTTTCAGTAAAATATGATGCTAAATTTCTACTTCGAACTACGTAAATAATTTTCGTCTTTCTATAAAGCATTACACGTGTTAAAAACTCGGTCACTATAGACTGCCTCACTCTGTTATCTATAACAAAGTCGAATTGCTGCTTTTTGATATATTTTTTAAATACTAAAAACCTATTAATCCTTCCCTTAATTGAGTTATCCTGCTCCTTTAATTCTCCAAGGTTCAGCAGTTTGCCTGCATATTGGTAATCTACATCTTTTAAAACAGAAACAATATGCACATCATAACCCAACCCATCTAGCATTATAGATAGTAATGCAGAAGAACGCTCGGCCCCACCTTTCCCTAACGAGTTTACAACAACACAAATTTTCTTTTTGCTCAAAATATATTACAAGTTTGAAGGACTATTTAATAATTCTACCCAACCCTTAAAAACCTCATTACCTGAATATTTATAAACTGAAGTTTTACTGTTTTCCTTGCAATTTACATATAATTCTTTATCAGAATACATCTTATCAATAGCTTTTGAAAATGCACCAAAATCCTGATCTTTAACTAAAAGTCCGTTTTTATTATTAATAATTATCTCGGAAGGGCCAGATTTGCAATCAAAAGAAATTACTGGAGATCCTAAAGCTAATGATTCCAATAAAACCATTGGAAATCCTTCCAACTTACTAGACAACAATAAAAACTGACTCGATTTAATGTAAGGATAAGGGTTATCTTTAAACCCCAACAACTTCACCTTATCGCTTAAACTATTATTCAAAATAATTTGCTCTAATGCATCTTTATCTTTACCACTTCCCAAAATATAAAGGGGAATCCCGTTTTTAGCAGGTAAGGTATCTTTGTAAGCCAATACTAATTTATCGAATTGCTTCACTTCATTTTTTAATCGTCCTACTGCAACGATAAAAGACTTATCTCCGGTTTCTATTCTTTCTTCACTTTTTATAACGATATCACCGTTATAAAAATTGGGTATATATTTCAAATTTTTAAAATCGAACAATTGCTTTGTTTTATCATATATACCCTCAGAAACAACAACTACAGCCTTTGCTCTATTATATAACTTATAAAACAGAATATGCTGTGGCAAATAATTATAAACTCTATAAGAATGAATTGTTAAAACTGTTTTTTTAATACGATATACAAAAAGGTGAAAAATAAGTTCTCGAAAAAAATTGTTTTTAATTCTGAAATCTAAATAGAAATCTGCATTAATTTTATTGTACACTTTTTTAAGCACAAACAGTTTTTTAACAGACTGAAAAATAGAAATATTATGAGTAATACCACCTAAGTCATGAAGTTCTCCTTTAAAATCATAAGTTATACCACCTTGCATAACAATAATAGAAACCTCAAATTTTGCATCATGAAAAGATTTTGATAATACCGAGGCCGCCTTTTCTGCTCCACCGCCTGTTAGGCAATCAACAATTATACATACACTCTTTGTTTTATTATCCGCCATTTTATAGAATTGCAAATTTGCATACAAATATAATTATATAGCTAAAACTCATAGTATATTTGTAAGTGTACTAAAGTAAACTTAAACAAATAAAAAAAATTGCTTTTTTGATTATAAATCGGTGCTATGTCTAATCTAAATTATTTGGTAACTGTAATTTGCTCTTGTTACAACCATAGTAAGCATATTGAAAAAGCTCTAAATTCGGTTATTAACCAAACCCATAAAAACATTCAACTAATAATTATTGATGATTGTAGTGATGACGATTCTGTAGAAATAATTGACAAATGGATTTTAAAAAACCAAACCGGTCTATTTATTAAAAACACTAAAAATCTTGGGCTTACAAAATCGGTAAACACATCATTTAAAAATGTAAAAGGTGCATTTTTTATCGATTTAGCCGCAGATGATGTTTTGTTACCAAATTGTATTGAAACTCAACTTTCGGTTTATAAAAATTACCCTAACAATTTGATAGGCATTGTTTACGGCAACGCAAAAGTTATTGATAAACAAAACGATAAAACATACATTTATTATAATAAGTTTTCTCAACGCAAAAAAACAATAAAGCCAGGAGACGGACTTATTTACAAAGAAATACTGAATCACTCCAATACCATTTGCTCAGTAAGTGCGCTAATTAACACTTCTGTTTTCAACGAACTAGGCGGTTATGATGAGCAATTAGTTTATGAAGATTACGACTTATGGTTAAGAGTAGCGCGTAAATACAATATACTTTACATAGAAAATATTTTAGTTGAAAGAATAAAACTAAAAAGCTCCTTAGGAAATATAAATTACTCTAGATTTAATAAAAACGTATTCAAGTTTAAACACTCTACATACCTAATTGTAAAAAAGACTTTGAAAATGAATTTGACTAAAGAAGAGGATCTTGCCTCTATTGAAAAAATACAGTTAGAGCTAAAACAAAACTATAAAATTCTAAATATTTTATTAATTGCAAAATACTATATTCTATTACTGAAATTTAAATATAGAAAACATTAAATTATAATCTATTAATTCTATTTGCATTATTTTATAAGTCGGTGTCTCAGTTTAAAAAAAGAATACAGCATTGAAAAACTGGCTATTACAGCTAACACCAAATTAAAACCTTTAAACTCGTACACCAAAAACACAGATAACACCAACAAACACAGCAACAAGGAAGCGAGCATAATATGCAAGGTATCTTTTCTATATTTAAAATTATAATACCTAACCACTGTTACATAAGTATAAACGCCATATACTAAAAACATAACGACCATGGCTATACCTAGCCCTAAAAGCCCGAAATAATAAAACCCGATTAAAGAACCTATAACGTTAACACTATTTGATAAAAGATTCTGTTTAAGAAAAAGAGCTTTATTCCCTTTTATGAGCGCAATAAAACCAATTGGCCATGCGATAGCTTTTAAAACCACACTTATTAATCCTATTTTTAATATCAATAGAACATCTAAAAACTCATTAGAATATAGAATAGGTATTAAGTAAGGTGCCATTACATATAACACTAAAATAGCAGGAACAACTACTAACAAAGCTAATTCAGTCTGGTCGTTTACCAAGGCGTCAAATTGCTCTTTATCTTCTTCAAAGTTACATAGCCTTGGGTAGAAATCATTAGACATTGCCGCAAAAACCAACCCTATATACCCTACTAAAAAAGTATTACCTACTTGATAAACACCTAATATTTCATATGAATGATATTCGATTAAGTACCATCTAATAATATAAAAACATAATTGACCAAACACAGCACTCGTAGAGAGTAACAAACCTAATTTAGCAATAGGCAAACCTTCTTTAAAGACCTGATTTGCAGCAATTTTAACTTCACTAACAGCTATAGATTTCGTAAAATAAATACTTAACAAAAAATTAGATATAGTACTTATTACAATAGCAGGAATTATACCATCTATACCATAAATATAATATGCTACAATAGATATAACAGCAGAGATAACGGTTGAAAATATATTGTATAAAACAATTTTTTTTACCTTTTTCTTTGCTTGTAAAACAGCAAGACGAATTGAAGAAATAGAGTTAAACAAAAAATATGAACTCAAGCCAATGACCCATAGGTATTTGGTATCGGTTTGAAATACAACAAGACTAACCTGTTTTGAGAATAAAACAAGCCCCATAACTCCAAGAACACCCGTAAATATAGCCCATTTATAAACTATTTTTATAAGCCTTCCTGATTTCTCATTAGATTGTTCTTTTTCATTATCTAATAAAGCAATCTCCCTAACACTACTTGATGCTATTCCAAAGTTTGTTACACCATGAATTAACCTCAATATATTATCAATTAAACCCAAAACACCTATTCCTGCCGGTCCAATAAGAACCGCCGCAACTTTATTACAAATTAACCGAGCCCCAATTCCAATTAATTGAGACACCGCGAACATACTCGTGTTTTTAAAAATTATTTTATGGAAACCACTCAAATTTTATATTATTTTACAACCAATTTTTCTATTTGTTTAAAAACCTCATCTCAGCTTTGCTTTTTATCACAAGTAATTAAATATGTGTTTTGCAATTTAGTGTAGCGAAAATATAAATTAATACGTGTTTATAACTTCTATTACTTTCTGAATATCTCCAACCGTTAAACTTGGGTTTATAGGTAAACTTAAAACCTCATTATGTATTTTTTCTGTAATAGGAAATTTAAAATCATTAAGCTCTTTATAAGCCGTTTGTTTATGAGTTGGTATTGGATAATGAATAAAAGATTCTATCCCATTTTGATGTAAGTAAGCTTTTAACCGATCTCTTTCTTCAACACGAATTACAAATTGATGAAAAACATGATCCTTTAAATCTGAAAAAGAAGGCAAGCTAACTTTAGCGTTATGGATACCAGTAGAATACAAATAAGCCAACTCCATTCGTTTTAAATTATCAAGATCTAAATACTTTAATTTAATACTTAAAAACGCAGCTTGCAACTCATCTAACCGGCAATTAAAACCTCTAATATCATTTTTATATGTTGTGCTCCTACCATAGTTTCGGAGCTTAAATATTGTTTCTGCTAATTCATAATTATTAGTCGTTACCGCTCCAGCATCTCCTAAAGCACCTAGATTTTTCGTTGGATAAAAACTAAAAGCTGCAGCTTCAGAAAGGTTTCCAGCCTTTCTTCCATCTTTATTTTTTGCGCCATGGGCTTGGGCTGCATCTTCAATTAATAATAAATTATTTTTACGACAAAGCGCCTCTAGCTGTTCTACATGATACAATTGCCCATATAAATGTACGCCCAAAATAGCTCTTGTTTTTTCTGTTATAGCAGCTTCTATTTTACTTGTATCTATATTATAGCTATCGATACTAGGTTCTACCAAAACAGGTACTAATCTTGTATTTGTAATTGCTAAAATGGTTGCTATATAAGTATTGGCCGGGACAATTACCTCATCACCATCATTTAATACACCTAGTACTTTATAGGCTTCAAAAATGAGTTGAAGTGCATCAAGTCCCGAACTCACTCCTATGCAATACTTTACACCGCAATAAGTAGCAAATTCATGTTCAAACTTTACAACCTCTTCACCTAAAATATATTGTCCCGAATTTAAAAACGAATCGAACCGCTCTTTAAATTCTTTTTCAAAATTCTTATTTAATAGTTTTAAATCTAAAAACTTAATCATATAAACACGTTATTAAGTAAATGATAATTATTAACGTTTATTTTATAAAAATCTTGCGTGACGGTTCTAGAACCAAAACCCTCTTTCCAAAATTGTAATCCTTTATTAATATTTAAACCATTATTTTCATTAGATGTTCCAAAATCAAAATACATTTTATCTTTAAATATTTCCTTAATTAAATAATGATGTAAAAAATCTAAACTTCCTTTTGCATTATTATTTTCATTTCCAGATATATATTGAGAGTGTGCTACAAACTCAGTTTCAAAAACTGTTGTTCCTGCAACAATTTCATCATTATCATACACATTAAATTGCCTAATATTATTTGGGAAACACTTTTTTAATAATGTTATCTCTTCCAAACTATGCACAGGTTTAGCATTGTGCTTCTCCTTTAAGTTTTTAATAAGAATTGAGTCCCAGAACAACTCGAAATCGCCCTCCTCTTTCACGACTAAATTATGCTTAATAGCTCTTCTGCATCCTTCTAATCTGTTACTCGAAATGTTTACTCTATTAGTAGCTAAATCAATAACAGACAACGTATCTTTTCTAAATAAGTCCGCTTTCAAAATAAACATTAAATAATCTATTTCTGCAGTAAAAACACGTGTATATATCACAGGCATTTGTTTTAAAACTAAACTTTTAAAGCCGGCGATACTTAGATATTTTAGTAGCTCCATAAAAACACGAAGTACAGCATCAAATTTTATTTGTTCTTTTAAGACAAGTCCTCCATAAGTTAACCCTTGATGGGAATAAAGATCCTCATTTAAAACATTAGCTGGTAATACAGCTATAAGTTTATTCTTTTTATAAACGAGTAAAGAAAAATCGTGAAATCTGTCTTTATGGTAATCCATAAAATCTCTGTGGAATAAAAAAGTAGCATTCTTTGCTTTTGCCACAAATTGATTCCATTCCCCATAATTAGAGACTTTATATCTAACAATATTAATATCGTTCATTAAAAAATATATCCAAAATTTACATTAATTGTTATTTATTGTGATTTTTTCCTAAAGAAATCTCATTAGAATCTATACCAAATAAAGAGCTCCATAACAAGAGAATAACAATGCCAAAATACATAAGATAACTAACAAAATGTGCAAATACTGCACCTTTTACTCCGCCAAACACATCAATAAAATAAACACTTGTAATGTATAGTATAACAACAAGAAACAGTTGTGTTAAAATATAATGCCAAAACATTTTTTTCGCTAGAAATTGATATGCAATAATCACGGCAAGAATTTTAACAAAATCGCCTAGTAGCTGCCACAAAAATAAATTTTCTACTGGCTCAAACTCATTAGTAAAAATAAGACTTATTATTGGTGCTTTTAGTGCGTAAATTAGCAAGAAACCTGCAACTAAAATAGGAATTAATATTTTGTAATATGCAGAAATTTCTTTTCGAAATTTCTTAATGTTAGTAATTTTAGACAAACGAGGCAAAATAGACATCCCTATTACGGACATTACTAACATTAAATAATATCTAGATACTCGATTCATGGCTTCCCATAAACCTGCTTCTTTATACCCTAAATCGTCAATAATATAAGATCGGATACAAATAGCTACAAGCGGCATAATTACAGCAGAAAATAACGCCATAATAGAAATTGGCCACATTTTTTTAAAAATATCAAAACTTATATTTTTTACCTGAAGGAGGTTTGCTAAACTGCGCCTATTAAAAATGCCAACAAGAGTAATTAGAAATATTAAAGACTCTGAAATTACTACGGATATTAATGCACCATCAATTTTACTTTGGTAAATTAAAACTAGCGCAATAGAAACGCTTAAAAGTTGCCCCACTATGTTTATTTGACACATAGCCTTATACTTACCAAACCCATTCATTATAGAAAATGAATACATATTAATAGCATAAAAAGGTAATGCTATAGCAAATATTTGAATAATGTAAGCGTAATTATTATACTCGGGAAATATAAAATTATTGATAGTCTCTGCATTTAAATAACAGAGCATGGAGACTGTAATACTAGAAATAAAACCAACATAAAACACCGTAGAGAGTGTTTTACTAAGTAATTTGGCATCTTCCTTAAATTGCGCTACATATTTTACAACGGTGTTGTATGCTCCAAAAACAGAAATATTATGAAAAGCGCTTACAAAATTCTCTAAATTACCAATTAGAGCGAAACCAACAGGACCAATAATTATAGCAATAGCTTTTGAGGTTAAAACACCAGCAAAAATTTTAACAAATACCAATGCCGTTTTCAACGTCATCAATTTTACTAAAACATGTTCTTTTATATAATCTATTAATTTCTTCAATTAATATGAGTTTTGTGCTGTTATATTTTGAAGTGGTAATGCTGAGATTATATAGAACTTAATTAATCCTTATTTATTATAGCTTTTCTTGCAAAACACTTCAAATATACAAAATCATTTAATTCACCATGTTAATTCACTAAGTACTAATGTTATATTATTTTTTAGACTTTAACAAGTAAAAAAGATTTACACAAAAGATAGCAACATTTGTAATAACAATGGGTTTAGATAATGGAGATAACATAATACCATAAAACACAAATAGTAAACACCCTGCGGAGTTTACTATTCGTAATTTATTTACAGATGTCATTAAAAAGGATATTAAAACGGTAGCCATAGCAGCATACCCTACCCAATCTGTAATTGAAATTCCTAAGAATTCCATTTATGTTATATAGATTTGTTTCTCTTACGGTCTGTTTCACTTAACCAAATTTTACGTAAACGTAAGTGGTTTGGAGTAACTTCAACATACTCATCTTTTTGAATATATTCTAAAGCTTCTTCTAAAGAGAATTTAATTGCTGGTACAATTTTCGCTTTATCATCTGCTCCAGAAGAACGTACATTACTTTGCTTTTTAGCTTTAGTAATATTAATATTCATATCATCCTGACGAGAATTTTCACCAATTACTTGGCCTTCATATATATTCTCACCTGGCTCTACGAAAAACTTACCACGATCTTGTAATTTATCAATTGAATAAGGAATTGCTGTTCCATTTTCCATAGAAACTAGAGATCCAGAAATACGTCCAGGAATAGCACCTTTTAATGGTTGGTATTCTTTAAAACGGTGTGCCATAATAGCCTCACCAGCAGTTGCAGTTAATAACTGGTTACGTAAACCAATAATACCACGAGAAGGAATTAAGAATTCACAAACCATACGGTCTCCTTTAGCTTCCATGCTTAGCATTTCACCTTTACGTAAAGTTACAAACTCTACAGCTCTACCAGAAACAGTTTCTGGAAGGTCAATAGTTAACTCTTCAATTGGCTCACATTTAACACCATCAATTTCTTTAATAATTACTTGTGGTTGTCCAATTTGAAGCTCGTAACCTTCACGACGCATAGTTTCAATTAAAACCGATAAGTGTAATACACCACGACCAAAAACCATGAATTTATCTGCACTACCCGTTTCACCAAGTTTTAGTGCTAAGTTTTTTTCTAATTCTTTTTCTAAACGATCTTTGATATGACGAGACGTTACATACTTTCCATCTTTTCCGAAGAAAGGAGAATCGTTAATTGTAAACAACATACTCATGGTAGGCTCATCAATTGCGATAGATTTTAAACCTTCAGGATTTTCTACATCAGAAATAGTATCTCCAATTTCAAAACCTTCCACACCAACAATGGCACAAATATCACCGGTTTGAACACTTTCTACTTTTTTACGGCCAAGACCTTCAAAAATAAATACTTCTTTAATTCTACTTTTTGTAACAGTTCCATCTCTTTTTACTAAAGCGATTTGTTGTCCCTCTACAATGTTTCCTCTTTGAACTCTACCAATCGCAATACGACCAGTAAATGAAGAGAAATCTAAAGATGTAATTAACATTTGGGTTGTTCCTTCTGGAAAAACAGGCGTTGGTACATGCTCAACAATCATATCCAATAATGGCTCGATATTCGTTGTTGGTTTTTGCCAATCATCACTCATCCAGTTGTTCTTAGCCGATCCGTAAACGGTTGGAAAATCCAACTGCCACTCTTCTGCACCAAGTTCAAACATTAAGTCAAATACTTTTTCATGTACTTCTTCTGGAGTACAGTTTTCTTTATCAACTTTATTTACCACCACACATGGTTTTAAACCTAAATCGATTGCTTTTTGTAATACAAAACGCGTTTGTGGCATAGGCCCTTCAAAAGCATCTACTAATAATACAACACCATCTGCCATGTTTAAAACACGTTCTACTTCACCTCCGAAATCGGCGTGACCTGGTGTATCAATAATATTAATTTTTGTATCTTTATATACAACAGAAACGTTTTTAGAAGTAATGGTAATACCACGTTCTCTTTCTAAATCGTTATTATCTAGAATTAAATCTCCAGTGTTTTCATTTTCACGAAACAATTGGCAGTGGTACATAATCTTGTCCACTAAAGTTGTTTTCCCGTGATCTACGTGCGCAATAATTGCGACATTTTTAATATTAGCCATAATGTGTGCCTTATTTTAAGCCTGCAAAGGTACATGATATTTTCTTATATAGTTAAAAATTTGTTATAATTAAAATCAAATATAATTTTAAATGCTTGTTTTCGTTATTTTTATAAGAAATTCTCTCTCATAACAATCATTAAAAACATAGTGCCATGAACATAATTAATAAATTTACCAAAAGCATACCTTACCTTTATTTTATTGCCATTGCGGCATATTGGTTTACTGCCATTAACCGTACAGAAGGCCTAACGGCATACCCTATTTTATTATTCGGAATTCCCTTTTTATGGCAAATAATAAAGCCTAATAAAAAATTAAATTTCGCTTTAGGCATCACCTTTGTTTGCTTATCATCCTATTTAATTATTGGCTATTTGTCTAAAATTATCGATTTCAGTGATTTAGCATTTAATTCAAACAGCGTAATGCTTACTGCTGGCTTGTTTGTAGTTACAAACTTTATTATGGCCATGTGGATTATGAAAAACAGCCTGAGAAGTCGTTTTTAATTTGATTATCTTTGTCGCCTAAATTTCAAGTCGATGATACTTCAAGATATTCCCAAAATAAAGCATACACAATCCAATAATTTCTTTCTTCTTTGTGGCCCTTGCGCCATAGAAGGGGAAGATATGGCTATGCGTATTGCCGAAAAAGTAGTAACAATTACTAATAAATTAGAAATTCCTTATGTTTTTAAGGGTAGTTTCAAAAAAGCAAATCGAAGCAGAATTGATAGTTTTACAGGTATTGGTGATGAAAAAGCTCTAGAAATTTTAGCAAAAGTTTCCGAAGCCTTCGATGTTCCTACAGTAACCGATATTCATGAAATATCCGATGCCGCACTAGCCGCTCAATATGTAGATATTTTACAAATACCAGCATTTTTAGTGCGCCAAACCGACTTAGTTGTGGCCGCTGCAAAAACAGGAAAAGTAGTCAACTTAAAAAAAGGACAATTTATGAGTCCGGAGGCCATGAAACACGCTGTGCAAAAAGTAAAAGATGCAGGCAGTGATAAAGCTTGGATTACCGACCGAGGCACCATGTTTGGCTACCAAGACATGATTGTAGATTTCCGCGGTATCCCAACCATGAAACAATACGCACCCGTAGTTCTCGATGTAACACATTCTCTACAACAACCAAACCAAACCGCTGGTGTTACAGGCGGACGCCCAGATATGATAGAAACTATTGCCCGTGCAGGTATTGTAAACAATGTAGATGGTTTATTTATAGAAACCCATTTCGATCCTGCAAATGCTAAAAGTGACGGTGCCAATATGCTCCACTTAGAAAACTTAGAAAACTTACTAAGCAATCTAGTTAAAATTAGAAAAACAATACAATCACTTTAATAAGGGATAAACAAAGTAATAATGAAATCAAACCTACACATAGTAGTACTTTTTATAGGTATTATTAATTTCAGCGCCTTTGCCCAAGATACCGAAATTCTAAAATATACAGCATCTAACAAAGGTAAATTCTTCGTAAGTTGGGGAGGCAATAGAGATTCGTTCAGTAAATCGGATATTCATTTCGAAGGCGAGAATTACAACTTCACTATAAAAGACGCTACAGCACGCGACAAACCAAAAGGTTGGCACCTAGATTACATAAACCCAACTAGAATGACCATACCTCAAACCAATTTTAAAATGGGGTATTTCATTTCAGATAAATATTCTATTTCACTAGGCTTAGACCACATGAAATACGTTATGGAACGTGAAAAAACAAGAGTGCTTAACGGCTATATCGATTTGCCGGCTAAAGGAAGTGTAGACTCACCCATAGAAGGCGAAGGCTATCAATTTAATGGCATATACAATAACGAACCAACGTATTTACCAAAAGATTTTTTAGGTTTTGAGCACACCGACGGATTAAACTATATTTATACAGAAATTGCTAGACACGATGATATTTCGTCTCTTTTCAACCTTCCAAACACAGATAAATTTCAAATTAATTTAACCGAAGGTATTGGCGGAGGATTTCTATTACCAAAAACAAACAGTACATTATTATTAAAAGAAACCAACGATGAGTTCCATTTAGCAGGCTATGGCTTTTCGGCCCGAGCAGGAATTAATTTTACTTTTTTCAAGCATTTCTTTATACAACTCGACTTAAAAGGCGGTTACATCAACATGCCAGATATTCGCACCACGCAAAACCCTGTCGATCGTGCATCGCAGCATTTCACTTACTTGCAACGCATTGTTTCTTTTGGTGGAATTTTTAGAATTTAAAATATTTGGGCGGGTTTTTAAGAAAAATAAAAACCGCGCTATCCGCTATATCTTTTTATAAAACATTTGTAGAAACAAAAACCGATTTGCATGCCGTAAACTCCAAGGTAAAACTAATGTTTATGGCATTTTATTTTTTACAAAAAGGATGCCGCTACTATCGCTCCCGCATATACCCGCCAAATTTATTTGCAACACCACACAAATTACTTATCAATAAACCAAGCCCTTTTGCTTGTACTTAAAAGTTTTGAGGCAGCATGTAATAACGCCACAAAAACGTCATAATCCAAATCTTCTAAGGTTTTTAACTTTATAGATCGAACTTGCTTTCTGTTGTTATCATTCTTTAAAACAGGAAACTCTTTTTCTAGCAAAACACCTTGCACAAAAGCCACATCAACATAATTTTTCCCTTTAAGGATATTTAAATAAATCATTGGCTTTTTATGACAATTGTAAAACGGAATATTATAACTGTAACGCTCTTCTACCTCTGGTAACGTATTCAAAATTACGCTTCGCACAAACAACATAATTGCCTGATAAGGTTCTTTCTGGTTTAAAAAGTAAATATCAATCGGATTCACATTAAGGCGTTTATTTTCAAATTTAATAAAAATAAGTAACCAATAATTCAAAATTATTTATTTACTTTGCATTTCAAAGTACTTTTACATGGAATCAAAAGATTATTTAAAAGACATTTCAGACATCAAGGATTTAATGAATAAGTCTTCCCGATTTATTTCTTTAAGTGGCTTATCTGGAATTTTAGCAGGAACTTATGCCCTTTTAGGTGCAGCTGTCGCTTATTGGCTTGTTAATCAATACAGTTACGGTACGCTAATTCTAGATGGTCAAATATTTAGATCTGTTGTGTTTATTTTAGCTTTAGTAGCTATATTCAGTGCTGCTACAGGATATATACTATCTGCCAAAAAAGCAAAAAAAATGGGAGCAAAAATGTGGGATGCCACATCCAAACGATTAGTTATTAATTTTTTAATTCCTTTAATTGCAGGCGGATTGTACATTTTAATTATTTTAAGTCATGGAAAGTACGGGCAAACTGGTGGTTTAATGCTTATTTTTTATGGTCTAGCTTTAGTAAACGCATCTAAGTATAGCATTGGAGACATTCGGTATTTAGGCTACATAGAGATTGTTTTAGGCTTAATTGCCACACTATTACCTGGATACGGCTTTTGGCTTTGGGTTCTTGGTTTTGGTGTTATGCACATAATCTATGGTAGTATCATGCACTTTAAATACGATGTAAAATGAACAAAGCAATTATCATTGCAATAATTACAACCGTAATTGTTTATGGACTTGGCCTAAGCTATTTATATTATTCCAACGAAAAATATACAGAAGCTGTTGCGTTTTACGACACCAATAAAAATGGGATTATAGACAACAGCGAAATTAATCAAAACTCTAAAGAGATTGTAAACCAAGGTGCTAAGCGCAAAAGCACAAAACAAGGCGCCGTTATACTAATTCCTTTTTCAATAATTATTGGAGCCATTGCTTATGCAATAGCCTCACTTTTTTCGAAAATTAAAACGATTAATGATAACGAAATAATAAAATCGAAAAGTAAGCGAATTTAGATTTATGAGTATAATAACTAATATTAATAAAGCATTCGATCATCGCATTCGATTAGGCATTATGTCTATTTTAATGGTGAACGAGTACGCCGATTTTAATATGCTAAAAGAACTTTTAGGAGCTACCGATGGTAATATTGCCAGCCACGCAAAAGCGCTAGAAAAGGTTGAATACATAAAAGTTGAAAAACAGTTTATTGGTCGCAAGCCAAACACTCGATACTCCACCACAGATTTAGGTCGTGCCGAGTTTAAAAAACATATTAATGCGCTCGAAAAACTAATAAATAAAAGTTAACCTTTAGTATAACAAAAATTACAAAATCTTTTTTTTAATCTTTTACTTTGAATTTCAAAGTACTTTAAATAATTACAATTATGGAAAACACGAACAAACCTCAACAGAACAAATTTGGAAATTGGCTAAAAACATCAATCGCAGCACGAATGCTCATGGTGGGCTTTTTAGTTATTATTTTACTCATACCCTTATCATTTATTAATAGCCTAATTACAGAGCGCGCCTATAGACAAAGCGATGTTGTAAACGAGATTAACGAAAAATGGGGAGAAAACGTACTTGTTTACGGTCCGTTTTTAAAAATCCCGTACAAAACATACACCGAAACAAAAACCTACAATGAAAAAACAAAAACATTTTTTAAAGAAATAGAAACCCATGTAAAACACGCTTATATCTTTCCGGAGACTTTAAACGCCGATGTAAATGTAGATTCTAAGACTTTAAAGAGAGGTAACTTTGAGTCGGCTGTATTTACAACCACCATGAACTTTTCGGGACATTATATACCTACAGACTTAAACTCAAAAGGTATTAAAACGGAAGACATTTTATGGGACAAAGCTACCATCCTTCTAAAAACCTCTAACTTAAAAGGTATTAAGAGTGAAATGCTTTTAAAACTAAACAAAAATACCTATACTTTTCAGACTAATTTCAACGACAACGCATCAAAAAACAACGATTATCTAGATGTTTTAGAATCAGGCTTTATAAATGCTGCAGATCTTTCAAGCAAGAACAATGCACAATTTAGCTTATCTATGTCCTTTAATGGTAGCAAACAGATAGAACTTATTCCTATTGGTAAAACCACTACAATGCATATGGCTTCTAATTGGGCCGACCCAAGTTTTATTGGTAATTATTTACCAAATGATGAAACAAAAAAAATAACTAAAACAGACTTTAATGCAGATTGGAAGGTATTACATATCAATCGTGCATTCTCTCAGCAGCATTTAAATAAAATACCTAATCTAAACAAATTTGCATTCGGCACTAAATTTATGGTTATGGTCGATGAGTACCAAAAAAGTGAACGTTCTGCCAAATATGGCTTCCTAGTAATAGGACTCACATTTTTAATATTTTTCCTTATTCAAACTCTTAGTAAAATAAACATCCACCCTTTTCAGTATTTAATGATTGGGTTGGCTCTCATAATGTTTTACACGCTGCTAGTATCTATTTCCGAACATAGTAATTTTCTAAAAGCTTACTTAATAGCTGGTAGTTCTGTAATTTTATTAATAACGCTATATTCAAAATCAATATTAAAAACATTGAAGTTCCCAGTATTTATTGGTCTATCGCTATCTGCATTATACGCCTTTATTTATATTATTATTCAGTTAGAAAACTATGCCCTTTTAGTTGGTAGTATTGGTTTATTCTTAATACTAACCATTGTAATGTACGTATCAAGAAAGATAGATTGGAATAACGGATAATCTCATAAAGCGTTGCTCTTTTTTAAGAGTAACGCTTTTAAATATCCACCTTAAAAAAAGAAACTTTATAAATCTATAATATAATACAGAAATGAGGTATAATATTTCAAACATAGGACGAATAGTAGCTGTTTTAAGTTTTATAATTGGCACCATTTTATTTTCATTTTACCTCTATTTTGGCAGGACTTTTATACCCGAAATGGTAGGATTTAAATTCATTTTGGTTGCTATTGTAATAAACTTAATATTGCTAATTTTAAATTTTGTAATGCTTATTATTAATGAAACAAGCAGATACGAAAACTTAAAAACATGCGGAATTATTTTAATAAATATCCCCATAGCTATTTTATACTTATACCTCATTATTTCCGTTGAACACATAAGGCTATAATACATTGAAATTAAATAAAAACAGAACGTTTATGGTTTTAACCATAGCATTGCTTATTGTAGAAATACTAATTGCCGTATACTTAAAAACTGGCTTTATACGCTATACCGTTGGCGACTTTCTTTCGGTGATTTTACTCTATTGCTTTTTCAGGAGCTTTCTTGAAATTAGACCTTTAAAACTCGGCATGTTTGTTTTGATATTTGCGTTTTTTATTGAATACTTGCAACTTTTAAACATACTACATTACTTTCATCTAGACCAGTATAAAATACTAAACATCATATTAGGTAGCACGTTTCAAATAGGTGATTTAGTGGCTTATACCCTTGGTATTATTACTGTTTTAATAATAGAACATTTAAACTTTAAATTTTATGAATTACGTTAACAACTTAATATCTTATCGCTATAAATCTTTAGCACTATTAAGCGTTTCGATAAGCTCCACTCTAATTTTACTCATGATTAGGATGAAGCTCGCTAACTCATCCAACTATCTTTTTTTAGTTTGGAATCTATTTTTAGCAGGCATTCCATATGCTATTACAATTTATTTAGTAAGTATCCCCAAGCTTAATAAAATCACTTTGTTTTTAATATTTGGCTTGTGGCTGCTTTTTCTACCAAACGCGCCATATATATTAACAGATATGTGGCATTTAAGGTATAATCACCCTCATATTTTTTGGCTAGACATTTTGTTAATTTCGGCCTTTGCTTTTAACGGTATGATGTTGTTTTATTTTTCTATTAGCGACATGAAAAACCTGTTGTTAAAGTACTTGAATAACACAAAAACTAATTTCATAATGGCATCCCTATTTTTTATATGCGCATTTGGTGTGTACTTAGGACGTTTTTTGCGGTATAATTCTTGGGAAATACTAAGCAACCCTAAATCTTTATTTATTGATATCATAAATATTCTAATTCAACCTTTTTCTAACAAAGAAGCTTGGCTGTTCACCTTTGTATTTGGTGCCTTTTGCTCGGTAGGCTATTGGATATTTAAAAATATAAGTATGGAAACTAAAAGTAACTAATTACTTCTATTTTTAGCTTGAAGTTTTCTAACTATAGTTGTGGCCGCATTACGTGTAATAAACCGAGGTATTACTGCTAAAACTTTATTAAAACGCCCAGGAATAGCATAGCTTTTACCTTTTAGCATGGCTTTATAACCGTAAAGCGCAACATCTTTTGCACAAGCCATATTAAATGTAATTTTATTGTCGCAAGTATCTTCGGAAACCGTTTCTTGAAATGCTGTTTTTGTTGGCCCTGGACAAAATGCAGTCACCGTAACACCTGTACCTTTTAACTCGTTCGCTATAGCTTCGGAAAAGGATAACATATAGCTTTTTGAAGCATAGTAAATAGACATAAGCGGCCCCGGCTGAAAAGCTGCTAAAGAAGACATGTTTAATATTTTACCCGAACCACGTTTAACCATGCCATCGAGCACCAATTTTGTTAAATGCGTTGTAGTAACTATGTGTACATGTAACATAGCCGATTCGCGTTCCCAATTGGTTTCCGCAAAGGTACCAAACAGACCAAAACCGGCGTTATTTATTAAAATATCTATTGGTACATCACCAATATCGTTAATAATATCTTGAGAGACATTGGGTAAACTTAAATCCTTAATTAATGCTGTAACCTCGACGTTAAACTGAGTTTCTACTTCAGTTTGCACTTGGGCTAATTTAGCTGAGTCAATATCAACAAGTATTAACTTATATGCGTCTTTTGCTAATAATAAAGTTAACTCATAACCCAATCCTGAGGCTGCTCCTGTTACTAATGCTGTTTTAATAATGTAGGTATTTTGGAATTATTACAAACTTATTAGTTTCCGTCAACATATCCCTGTAAATAGGCGAAATTTTGGGTTAATTTAGCATTTCCCGTCATTTTTGCTCGTTTTAAAACACCATCGGTATCATTATTAAAAAATGCCGGAATAACGTGCTTTAAAAACATATCTCCAAAACCTTCGCTAGCATCTTGCGGAAGTTCGCACGGTAAATTATCGACAGCCATAATGGTTATAGCTTTGTCGTTTTTATAATCAACTTCTTTTTCGGTTTGCGGATCGTATCCATAAATAGGATCTGCAATAGTTGATGCTTTTAAAGTTGTAGCTACAGGCCCATCGACATCGCAACTAATATCGGCAACTACTCTTATATTAAAACCTGGAGACTTAACATCGGTTCGAGTGTATAAATATGGCGCCCCATCTCCAAAGAAATGGCCTGCAATATAATAATCGGTTACTTTAGCAAAGCGCATAAAATTAGATTCATAATCTTGTGGGTTATCGAAAAAATCTTGATTATCGATTTCCTTTCCATCTTTACGTTTATTGTAATCTAGCACATCTATTTTACAGTATACAGGTTCGTGAAAAGCGCTATTTAAGTAATCGGTAACCGATACACTTTTAATAGACATGGCATCCAGCATTTCTTGGGCTCCATTTGCAACTTTACCACTACCTGTAAGTAATATTTTTATGTTTGGTAAGTCTAATTTATTAAGCTCGTTGATTAAGGCTTGTTGGTTTGGTAATGGGCCTGCTTTAGGTAACTCCCAACTATTAAACTTTAATCCCCATGCCCTAAACCCATTGTAAGCACCAACTATTCCAGCATATCGACCGAAACCAATTAATCGAAAACCTTTGCTGTTTACAATCGTTTCATGATCGTAAAGTTCTATGTTTTTGTCTAAAATAGCTTTTAGAAGTTTACGGTTGTAGGGTTGTTTTTTTATAGTATGTGAAAAGAAAAAATATTTTTTATTCGGAATTAATGCATCGATAGGTACTTCTTTTACGCCTAACATCACATCGCAGTCTGATACATCTTGTGAAACCTCAAAACCGGCCTTTATGTATTCTGAATCGGGAAAGACACGAATATCGGAACTTTCTACTTTAAAAGTGGCCTGCGGAAATTGTTTTTGCGCTTCTACTAATTTTGATGGTGAAAATACCACTCGACGATCGGGCGGGTTTTTGCGTTCTTTTATTATAGCAAATTTCATGGCTTGTTGTTTAGGTGTAATTTCGGAAATTTATTGAGATTTTTGAGTAATTGTTCTAAATATTTTTATTGTTGCAAGGCTAACACGTATTTATATTGGTATAATTTTTGATTTATATTAACGGATTACCTAGTAGTTTGAAAGTTTTAATTAACTTTGCAGACTGTGCGTTAGGGATTGAACGGTTTGTTTGAGCTCCCGACCTTAGGAGGAGCGAGTAGTGAAAGCCCGCCCCTTTATGGGTAACGCCCAAATTACTATTTTATTAAGAACGGGGTCGACTGGTTTTGACAGCGAGATTAACGAAACGGTAAGCACGTCGTGTAATGGCATTGATACACGTTAAAGGCTAGACCAACTTTTAAACGGCGAGAATAACTACGCTTTAGCTGCATAATCTGAATTATAGTAAGATTAGCCTAGGTACACAAGGTGTACAAGCTTTATGTCTCCGGAAAGCCTTGATTGACGGCGTTCCATTTTGAGATATCGTAAATGTCAATATAGTTTAAGTAGCGCTTTGATGCTTTTACGAAACTAAAGAAGATAAGTTAAAAGTGGGTTGTCTTTAACCAGCTTTTAGTCGAAAACCCAAGAAAAGAATAAACGTGTAGAAGGCCCTTTGGTTACTTGTTTGGACGAGAGTTCGATTCTCTCCGACTCCACAAAAACCCTTATAACTAGCTAGTTATAAGGGTTTTATTTTTTTAGAGGTGCTGTATAGGTGTCAATTTTGTTCAAAAACATCATTATTTCTTTCAATGCTTCTCAGTATACTTTAATAATCTTTCATAAAACATTAAATAAGCCCTCCAAAAAATGCGTGACAGCCAATAAATGCAATGACTGATAGAATAATGCCTATTAAAAAAATATTAAAAGATTTACGAAGGAGCTTAAATTTACGATCAATCGTTTTACCTAAGTGATAAGTATCTTTTGCAATGGTTTTATAAAGCTCATCGCCTTCATTCATTAAGTTAGTAAGTTTATCTACATATTGATCCTCTTCCATATCATGGAAGTTACCATAAAACATTAAATTATTTGTCTCTCTTTTACCATGAACCAATTCTGGGCGTGTAGCAAAAATAGCAAAGGTTATAGAAGCTAGATTAGTAAATAAAATCATTACTACTGGATAAATAAGATGAGGATCTTTTCCTAATTGACTCATAACAGTCCCTAATATTAACGACAAAATTAAAGTATTTATAGATATTAAAATATTTGATTTTGTATCTATCATTGTATTCAAGGTATATTGGTTTTTAGACAATAACCTAAATAATGTTTCTACACCGCGTTCAGACCTTGGCGCTACTTTAGCTAATTTCTTTTTTAACTGCTTTAAGCCGTCTTTATCAAGACTTAATTCATCCATTAAATACTTATCTTCTGCTTTTTCTTTTAGTTTATTGCTCATATATAAATTTGTGAAAAATGAGGATTAAGGGTATATATTAAAACGACTATACAAGCGGAACTAAATTCACTTAACATAACATATATAGGCTTTAAAAAAGCCATTAAACATTCATTTTAGCCCAAGCAGCATCTGCTAAAGCTCTTAATTCTTCTGGCTTTTTAACCCATTGCCTTTTAGCATCGATAATTCCGAAAAGTATTCGAGTAAAAAAGTATAATTTACCATCACGCACTTCCCAACTTTTAGGATTAGGATCTAATTGCTTATCTTCAGACATCGCTATAGCGCAAAACCCTCCGTATTCTGGAGTGTATTGTGCTGGTGAGGATTCGAATTTTTTCTTATTTTCTAATGAAATAAAAAAATACTTAGCGTCATTGAAAGTTGAAGTGTGAGTCTCGTTTCCTTTTTTTGGGTTTCCGTTAAAAAATGATACCACATCATATCCTTGTGCTGCAATTCCGTCTTTTAAATTTTGTTTCATTTTATCTATTTTAAAATTATATTCATTTTTTAAGGTTCCATTAGTAATTATTTCTAAAAGCCCTTGTTTACTCTAGTTTGCTTTTAAATTGATTTTGACGAATGGTTACCGCTCTAAAAGAATAAAGAATCAACGAAATAAGACCAATGAGTGCAAAAACAATTGCCAAAACGCTTGTATATAAAGACGTTTTTCCTACTTCATATAAACCATTTATAACGGCAGAAATTAATAAAAGTGCTACTGCAACATAGAAAAAAACCATCGCCATATTTAGTAACCTTAACTGTTTTAATTTACTTGCAGTAATTGATTTTTTATTAGAATTTTCGATCATTCCGCTTATTTCATTACTCAATGTTACCATTAAGTTTGAAGTAGAAAGAATAAGTAAACCTAAGCCAGGAACAATTGTA
The DNA here is from genome assembly GCF_045066735.1 of Algibacter sp. Ld11. Taxonomy (NCBI): domain Bacteria; kingdom Pseudomonadati; phylum Bacteroidota; class Flavobacteriia; order Flavobacteriales; family Flavobacteriaceae; genus Algibacter; species Algibacter sp. Ld11. Next base: position 62,147 of record NZ_JBISHH010000021.1, read on the forward strand.
ATTGGTAAATGCCAGTTTTCCATATCTCTATTTTAAGTGATTTCGAACACCATAACTTGCCAATACACCTTCGCCTGTAGCAGCAGCTACTTGTGCAATTGCACCTTCGCGACAATCTCCAGCAGCAAAAACACCAGACACATTAGTTTCTCCTAAAGCTGTTGTAGTAATAAATCCATTTTTATTCAAATCAATAACACCTTTTACACTCGTTGTGTTTGGAATTAATCCGATAAAAATAAAAGCACCATCTGCAGTTAATTCTTCAGTTTCTCCTGTTGTTTTATCTTTAACTTCCAAACCTTTAAAATTGCCATTTTCATCCTTAGTAAATCCTAATGATTCTTTATTAAGGTGAGTTTCTATATTTTTCATAGATGGTAGTTTTTCAATATAAGTTTCAGAAGCTGAAAATTCTGAACCACGATTTACAATAGTTACTTTTTTACAAAAGCCAGCTAAAAAGATACCTTCTTCCAAAGCACTATTTCCTCCACCAATTACAATCACTTCTTTATCTCTATAAAAAGCACCATCACAGGTTGCACAGAAGTGAATACCTGCGCCTATTAAATCTTCTTCATTGGCAATTCCTAATTTTCGGTAGGTAGACCCTAAAGCTAGTACCACAGATTTACTTTGGTATGCGCCCATATTAGAATCTATATCAAATAAGTTACCGTTTTTAGAAATGCTTTTTACCTCAACACCAGTTTCAATGCTTGCTCCGTATACCTTGGCTTGTTCTGCCATACGTTGCATTAATTTTGGGCCAGAAATCTCCGTAAAACCAGGATAGTTTTCGATTTTTTGTGTTAAATAGGCATTACCTCCAATATTCTTTTTTTCAAGAATTAAAGAACTAAAACGATCGCGTTGAATGTAAATAGAAGCCGTTAATCCTGCTGCACCAGCACCTACAATAACACTATCGTACACCTTTTTTTCTGATTCTTTACCAATGTTTAAAACGTCTTTCAGAATCGAATTATCTGGATTGGTATAGCTTTTATCACCAATAAATAAGGTAGGAATAATACGTTTTCCTTTATTAATTTCTTCTACTTTTTCGGCAGCCCAATCGTATTTATCGACTTCTATATATTGAAAATTAATATGATTGTCCTGTAAATATCCTTTTGCGCGTTGACAATCTGGACACCAATCCGCGCCATATAAAATAACGCGTCCTTGCTCATTAATCCCTAATACGTTTGCTAAAACACTATTGTCTGGATTGGTATATGGTTTTTCATTAATAAGAATGGTTGGTATAATACGTTTACCATTATTAATACCCTCTACTCTTGCCGTTGCATCTTTATCTAAATCGACATCAATAAAATTGAAATCAACATTATTATCTTTTAAATAGGCTTTTGCGCGTTGGCAATCTGGGCACCAATCGGCACCATATAAATCTATTGTATTCATGTTTTTATTATTTTAAACCTGCGTAGTTAATTCCTGTTAAATAATGTATATCTCTATCAAAGGTTGACAAATCATCGTGATTAAATTTTGTAACGTCATCGTAACCGCAAGCACGTGCTACAACTCTAATTAAATCGTTTGTTGCTTCAAAGTAATTTTGTAATTGCTTAGCAGAAGAGTCTATAATTATTCGACTACGTAACGATTCTTTTTGAGTTGCAATTCCAACCGGACAGTTATTAGATCCGCAAGCGCGCATACCTAAACAACCAATAGCTTGTAATGCAGAATTAGATACCGCAATAGCATCCGCACCAAGCATCAAAGCTTTTGTAAAATCTTCGGCAACACGTAAACCTCCTGTAATAACTAAAGTTACACCCGTTGCTCCTACCTTATCCATATAAGCTCTTGCTCTTGCTAATGCTGGAATGGTTGGCACATTAATATGATCTCTTAAAATGGTTGGAGCAGAGCCTGTTCCGCCACCACGACCATCGAGAATAATATAATCTACACCAACATCTAACGCAAACTGGATATCTTTTTCAATATGACTTGCAGCAATTTTGAACCCAATAGGAATTCCTCCAGTACGTGCTCTTACTTTATCTGCAAATACTTTAAAATCTTCAACTGTGTGAAAATTTGGGTTAGCAGCTGGAGAAATAGCTGTTTCTCCTTTTTTTAAGCCTCTAACCTCTGCAATTTCTTTACTTACTTTACTTCCTGGTAAATGGCCACCTGTTCCTGTTTTTGCACCTTGCCCACCTTTAAAATGAAAAGCTTGTACGTTATCTAATTTATCCCAAGAGAATCCAAACTGCGCCGAAGCTAATTCGTAAAAATATTTAGAATTGCTGGCTTGTTCTTCTGGCAGCATACCACCTTCACCAGAACAAATTCCTGTCCCTGCTAATTGTGCCCCTTTTGATAATGCTATTTTTGCTTCGCGTGATAATGCTCCAAAACTCATATCACTTACAAAAAGTGGCATGTCTAGTTCTAGCGGTTTTTTTGCGTTTGGACCAATAACAACCTTAGTTGCAACATCTTCATGATCTAATAAAGGTCTTGATGCTAATTGTGCTGGTAAAAACTGAATATCGTTCCATTTAGGAAGTGTATCTCTATCGACTCCCATAGAAGCAGAAAATCCATGATGCCCAATATTTTTTAATCCGTTTGTAGCCAGTTCCTTTATATAACCAGTGTATGGTTCTGTTTCTTCAGGATGTGTATCTGCATAAGCACCTAAATAAGCATCACGATTAAATGGTTGCGGACTATTTACCAAATAAGCATCAATTTCAAATGCATCAACAAACAAATCATCACCTTCTATTTTAGTTGAAAACTTATGAAGTACTTCTTTATTATTATATTCTGAAACTCCAGAATCTACACGATAATCCCATCCGTGAACACCACAAATTAAATTATGACCATCTACATGACCGTCCGACATTAGTGCTCCTCTGTGTAAACATCTTCCGTAGAGTACAGAAATATCATCATCAAATTTCACGATTACTAAATCCAACCCATTTACGAGAGCGTGTTCCGGTTGCTTATTTTCTAATTGACTTACTCTGAATATTTTAATTGGTTTTTTCATTTTTTAAATTTTGATTTAAGATGATATATTTTTAAAGCGATTAAACTACTAAAAAGCAATAATGAATAATAACACATTGGTGTTCCAGAAGCTGTTTCTGGACATTCTGCATGTCCCGTAAACTGCATAACTGAAGCCATTAGAGCAATACTACCTGCTAAGCCTGTAAATAAAAAGTACAAGACATTCTTCTTTTTTAAAAGATGTACTATTAACGGAACAAGAAAACAGAATAGAATAACCAAACACATGGGGATGCCCATTATTTTTGGGCAGCCTTCACCTGTTTTAAATTCTTCCACAACTAATCCGCCAGCTCCATATACGCCTATTATGAGTATACCAAGAATAGCATAATATGCAATTCTTTTTAGCATTATTTGTTATTTACAACCACACATGTAGGGCATTCTGTTCCTTTAACTGTGCTCTTTAATTTTATGCCATTTAGATGTGTTACCATGAAATTCTGTACAAAGGCATAATTAGCACTATGGTTATTAACACTTATCTGTGCATCTTCATACTTTTCTCTTATGAGGTTATCGTACTCTTGATGCCCCCAACAATTAGGACAATAGTCCTTAGATAAATCATTGATCGTCTCTTGTTTACCTTTTCCTAATAATTGTTTTATAAACTTCATTTCTTACTTATTTTCTTCGATTGTTTCTGTATCTACATCTATTTCTTGAGCAACTTGAACTTTAACCTGTGATTTTAAATCTATAATCGAGTTAATTTTTGGGTTATCAAGACTAATTTCCCTGTTGTCTGCCAAAAGGACTTTTACGTTCAGAACAGTAGACTCTTTACCTAACCCAAATTGAAGTAATGCCGTTTGATCACTAGCTAAACCTTCTCCACTTACCAACCAATCGGTTAACGTTTTTGTTGGCGTAGTTACTGTTACTTTTGCGCCTTGTGCATTTACAGATTCTCCCAAATCTACTTGTAGATAATTATTAGTTCCGCCTTTATTGATGTAGGCTAAAGATGGTGAATCGATATTTACCCAAATCATGTCTAAATACCCATCTTGATTAAAATCACTTACTAGTGAAGTTATAGCGTAATACGGATTAACAACACCACTTTTTTCTTCGGTTGGTGCAAACGTGCCATCTTCCTTTTGAACTAAAAATCTACTAGGTAATTTAAATAGTTTATTAGGTGCAAAATCTACATAATTTTCAGCTACCATTAAATCTTGTAAACCGTCGTTATTCATATCTGCAAAGGTGCAACCCCAAGAAAACTCATAGTCTGCAATTTTAGTTTCGGCAGCTGTATCTGTAAATTTAAAATCGCCATCATTTCTAAACAGAATCCATTTTTCGTTAAATAAAGATGCATCTTTTACATCACCTTTAGCTAAAGCTCTTGGTAACGTACTTCCTGTATTAGAAAACATAAAATCTACCAAACCATCATTATTATAATCTCCAACTGCTAAACCCATTGGGTAGGCAAATTTTTTGGTTAATGGGTTTGGCTTCATAGTGTATGTTAGGTCTCCATTATTTCTATACGTTCTTGCTTCACCGGTATCATGTACCACAACTAAATCTAACCAAGAATCGTTATCAATATCGACCAATACACCTTGAAACGTATTATGAACATAGTCTAAACCAGCTTGTTTAGTGATACTTACAAAGTTTTCGTTTCCAGTATTTAAAAGTAATTCACTTGTAGAACCATAAGTATAATCTTCAAAAATGGTTTGACCTTCCATTAACTCTTTTTTAAGGTAGGTTGCCATAAAAATATCTAAATCACCATCTTTATCAATATCACCAACCGTTAATCCCGCAGGTGTTGATTTTTCGTTTATAGGTGTATCAATCTTTTTAGCGGTAAATTTTCCATTGGTATTATAATAGATTGTTAACCCATCTTCTCTACCAAGTATAATATCTGTAAATCCGTTGTTATCAAAATCGGCCGAAACAACACCAACTGTGGTTAAAGTGTTTCCTTTTTTCTGTAAATTAACTTCGGAAGAAATATCTACAAACTTATTATCTCGATAAGCAAAAATGGCGTCTTCTTGAAACATACCGCCTCCAAAAAAGACTTCATCTATATTATCGTTATCAATATCTATTAAAGCTGAAGGTGCAATTGGTAACGATTTATCGCCATTATATTGATGTTTAAAATCGATTACAACGTCCTCAAACAAAGGAATTTTACTATCTTCTATTGTGATGTCGTATTTATCTGAAACTGAATCACGCCAGAAAAAACCAAGAATAAGTACAACCAGTAAAAGGATTACTATTCCTGTGAATTTTAGAATTTTTTTAAGCATTTTTTTGATTTTTAATGTATTTGTTAAATTGGTATAATGATAATCCGAAAAGAATAAAATGAGTGACGTTCATTAAAATAGGCAGCATGTGCTTTCCTAAAGCAGGTATTAGTTTTCCTAAAACCACTAATAAAATAAGTATAACAATGGGGTTGAAAATTGCCATCCATTTTTTGTAATATGTGCCTCCCTTTAAAATAGCGACAGCAAAAACAACAGATAGTGTTGCTATAATAACACGCAGCGCTTGCACTAATACTTCCATGTGGTTTGTATAATGCGCTAATAGATTTTGGTAAGTATTAGCATCCATGGCTTCTTTTAAATGAACAATGTTACCAATGGAAGCACGAGAGCCAATCCAAACACCGCCTACAGCGAAAGCTATAAACCCTATTGCTAAAACTAGTCTAGCTAAGGTTTCGTTTCCTGGTTTTAACATTCTGTATATATGAATGTATCCTGCAAAATAAAAAGGCAACCCAATTACGGCCAAGAAATGACCTGCGGTAAGATTATTTAATGATACGAATTTAAAAAATTGATAGTTTTCTGAATGTTCTAAAATGGAAGGTGAATAGTGTAAAAAGTATTCGCCTAATCCGACAAGAATAGAGGCAACAAGACCTAGATACCCTAAAGTTTTAGTTAATTTCATTTAATAGTTAATGTGTTAGTTTAGAGTTTGTCGAGATATGTTAAAATTGCTTTCAAAACAAAGTAAAATACTAAATATTAACACTTTAAAACTAGCACTAAGCCTACAGTATCACTCCGTATTTTATAAATAATTTATTTTAACATAAATGCTTCAGTATTGATAAAAGATTAAATGTAACGATGGTATTCTCTAATAAAAGGCAATCATTTTTAGTAAATTTAACATGAATCGATGCAACTATACTTGCTAAACCTATCGTTCTTTTTTTAAATAGAAAAAACAAAAGTCAAGCTGAAATGGCTATGAATATTGATAGCTAATTATTTGATAATAAAACTTGATTAAAAGGACTTAGGAACTGAAATAAACGCTTTATTATAGTCTAAAACCCCTTCTTTTCTCATAGTACTGAGTACATTACTCACTGTTTGTCTAGATGTATTTGTAAGATTTGCAATCTCTTTGTGCGAAAGCAGATTTTTAGCTATTAATCTTCCTGCTTCGTTAGTCTCACCAAATTCTTCTATATAATCTGCAATAAACTCTTTAATTCTAGTTACACTATCCTTATATAATAAATTGTGAAGCCTTCTTTCTAGTTTTTGAATTCGAAGTCCGTAAATTTTTAGCACGCCATTTTTTAGTGACTTATGCTTTTCCATAAGTGCTTCCATTTGCTCTGCTTCTATATAACAGATTACGCAGTCTTCTAAAGCATAAGCTATTTCTTCAGTTGCAGCTTTTTTATCATATAATGCAAGTTCTCCAAAAATATTACCACGTTGTAAAACGTACTTAACCGTACTATTGGTTTTATTTACAATTTTTACACTTCCTTTTTTTAGAAAAAACACACTATTTTTATGCTCATCATTAAGGTTAATTGGTTTTCCCTTTTCAATATTATCCATTTCTAGAATCTCGACAATCTTCATTATATTGAACATTCCGAGTTTCTTAAAAAGATTAAAATCTTCTAAAAACCAGTATTTTGTAATTGCTTTCAATTATAGTTTAGTAATAATTATACACCCAAAGGTATCACATTTGATGTCGGAATGATTATGCTATTTTTTTAATAGTTACTTCATACGACAGTTTAGATTAAAATCTAAAAAATAGACTTCGTTGGTTTCTTTAGTTCCCTACAGCTATTTTCTTACTAAACTTTTCGTACTCACTAGTAATAGAAACGATGTATATACCACTTTTAATATTTAAACAAGAGAATGAAAAATCAGGCGAATTAAACTGCTTTGACAACAATACCTTTCCGGTTAAATCGTAAAGCTGCATTTTATAATTACCAATTTCAGGAGCACTTATTACCATCTCATTACCATCCGAAAAGTATTTTACTAAAAACGAATCATTGATTGACACCTCTGAAACACTTAAGGATGCATCTGGATTTGTTATAGCTAAAACTAAGTTTCCATCTTCTATGTAAGCGTTTTCTTTTACAAAATCTACCTCGTTACCATAAAATGTCCATTCAGCTTTTGACCAACGCGAGGTATCAAAAGTATCAAAATCGTCACGCCATTGTTTGGTAAAATCTTGTGTTGTTCCGTTATAGCTAGAATACTCTAACCAATCTACGTATTGATATGCAGGCATAGCATTTTCATCTATTGTACCTACCCAAGCTGGGGTGCTAGAAATCCATGCATTAAACCGATACCCTTGCGATCTGTTCATATGATTTACAAAAGCTCCTGTTTTTCGTCTTTGCTCGACCCCATCGATAAACCATGCGACATAATTGGGAGTCCATTCTAAAGTAAAGATATGAAAATCATCTGCCAATGAATAGCCCAAAGGTATTTGCTGTTCACTGTGAATTAAATCACCATTTGAGTTATTAATGAATAGGTTGGTTGACATTATTTGCGCGTTGTCTCTACCAAGCACTTCAATATCAAGTTCAGCCCAATATGGATCTGATCCTCCTGGATAATGTTCAATAGTATAAAAGGTAGACAGCATTCCACTTCCTTCAATCATTTTCATACGCATTTCAAATTTTCCGTATAAAACCTTTCCCTTAGAATAAACCTCAGCTCCATGGTATGGCTTTTGCGCAAATAAAAATGCGCAAAACAATAACAACGTAAATGTTAAAATATTTTTTTTCATGATAAACCGACGCTAATTAATTTTTATTAATTCTTATTTTTTTCAAAAAATTTATTTCATCCTAAATCTAACGTTATAATTTTCAATTTGTATGAGGTGACTGTACTTTAGAAGTCTTGAAATATCGATTAGGATCGGTTATCGCTAAAACCAAATTACCATTTTCGATATAAACATTCTCTTCAACAAAATCGACCTGATTACCATCGAAGGTCCAATTCCCTTTTGTCCATCGCATTGGGTTTAGCCAGTAGAAATCGTCACGCCATTGCTTAGTGAAGTTTTGAGTTGATTCATTATAACTCGAATACTCTATCCAATCGACGTACTGGTATGCAGGCATCGCTTCTATATCAATGACACCTACCCATTCTGGAGAAGAAGATATCCATGCATTAAACCTATATTCCTGAGGTACGTCCATATGTTTTACGAAAGCCCCTGTTTTTCGTCTATACTCTATACCATCAATAAACCAAGCTATATAACTTGGTGTCCACTCTAAAGTAAAAACATGAAAATCATCTGCTAATGAGTAACTAAGAGGTATTTGTTTTTCACTGGAAATCCATTTCCCATCTACATCATTATTAAATAAATTTGTTGACATTATTTGGGCATCTTTCTTACCAAGCACTTCGATATCAATTTCTCCCCAATAAGGATTGGAACTTTTAGGAAAGTGCTTTATAGTGTAAAAGGTAGATAGCATACCACTACCTTTTATCATTTTCATGCGCATTTCAAATTTTCCGTATAATACAGTTTCCTTCGAATACACCTCTCCTCCTAGAAAAGGTTTTTGCGCAAAAAGTGTTGCATAGAAAAAGAGCAATATAAACGTTAATACTGGTTTTGTCATAATAAACTTTTATGTCTAGTTTGGTATTTATAAGGCTAGCCAGATAATAAACAACTTTAAAAATTAATGACTTTTATACATTGAGTTGATTTCAGTAAAACGAATGAGATGGAGATAAACTCGTTCTAATTTATTCATTATAGTTTGGCAGGACACACTAGATTTTCCTTCAACTCTTATCTCTACGAATTCTTTATTTTTTCTATTTCTGCAATGTTTAATACTGAAAGATCCGTTTGGAAAATAAACTTTTAGAATTTCTGCTTCGTTCATAAGATATAAATCAAATTCACCAGCGACCCAATTAAGAAACTTTTCATAAGTTCTTTTAGTTTTAATAGCTTCCACTTTTTTGAGACAGACAAGAGATCCTTGATTATTAACAGTCTTTGTGGTAGTTCCTAATCTATTATTTACTGGATTCATTTTGTATTTAGTGTATTTTATTAATAATACCATCTCACGAAGGCTTCCATCGCGGCATAATGAGATAACCCTAATTCATCATATAAATCCGCCGTTTCTTTATTTCTATCTTCTGCTCGCTGCCAAAACTCCCTGCTATCATTGCCTTGAAAAACTACACCATCTTTTTGAGATTGGTGCTTAAAAATGCCCTTTCGTTTTTCTAGAACTTGGTCTGGCCCCATAGGCACTGCCATTTCTATCTCATCAACACCCCATTCTTGCCATGCTCCTCGGTATAACCAAACCCAACAATCTTTCATGAATTTTTTAGACTTGAGCTGTTTTACTGCAGCCATTACAGCATCTAAGCATACCTTGTGCGTTCCGTGCGGATCGGCTAAATCACCTGCGGCATAAATTTGGTGAGGTTTTATTTTTTCTATTAAATCAGCCGTTATTTTTACGTCACCTATTCCGATAGGATTCTTTTTTATAGCTCCGGTTTCATAAAATGGAAGTTCCATAAAATGGATTTGTTCATCTGGAATTCCTATAAAATGGCAGGTCGATCTTGCTTCTCCTTTTCTAATTAATCCTTTAATATATCTAACTTCTTCAATATCTATTTCGCTCGATTTTTTATTCTTTAAAAAATTTGCCGATTTTTTATAAATCGCTAAAGCTTCAGCACTTGTTATTCCGAACTTCTCATTATAATCACAAACAAAACTTGCAAAACGAAGCGCCTCGTCATCTGCTACAGCAATGTTTCCAGAGGTTTGGTAACCTATATGAACTTCGTGACCTTGCTCGTGTAATCTTTTAAATGTCCCGCCCATACTAATAATATCATCATCTGGATGTGGACTAAATATAATAACACGTTTTTTTACTGGCTGTGCTCGTTCTGGATGTTTGCTATCATCGGCGTTTGGCTTTCCTCCTGGCCAACCAGTGATTGTGTTTTGTAGCTTATTAAATATTTTGATATTAATATCGTAAGCAGGGCCAGAATCAGCCAATAAATCACTCATACCGTTTTCAATGTAATCAGCATCGGTTAACATTAAAATTGGTTTCTTTAAATTAAGAGCTAAACTCAATACTGCTTTTCTAATAAGTCTATCTGTCCAGATAATTTTTTCAACCAACCAAGGTGTATTGACTCTTGTTAATTTTGAAGCTGCCGCTTGATCCAAAATAAACGTGGCATTATTATGCTCTTGCAAGTAAGATGCTGGTACACGACTAGTTATTTCTCCTTCTACTGAGGCTTTAATAATATTAGACTTTCTTTCTCCCCAGGCCAAAAGAATAACGCGTTTAGCTTCCATTATTTTTTTAACTCCCAAAGTAATAGCTGTTCTTGGTGTATTTTCTAAACCTGAAAAATCGCCACTAGCCGCTACTCTTGTTATATGATCTAGTGCTACTAAACGTGTTTTTGAGTTTTGGAGTGATCCAGATTCATTAAAACCAATATGTCCGTTTCCACCAATTCCCAAAACCTGTAAATCCAAACCACCCATCGCTTCAATTTTTGCCTCGTATGCATTGCAGTAGTCTGCAATATCTTCTTTAGTTAAGAGACCATCTGGAACATTATAATTTTCTGGTAATATATCTATATGATTAAACAATTGCTCCTTCATAAAACGAACATAACTGTTAACAGAATCTGGTTCCATAGGGTAATATTCATCTAGATTAAAGGATATCACGTTTTTAAAACTTAAACCTTCATCTTTGTGTAAACGCACTAATTCCGCATATAGTCCTTTTGGAGAAGATCCTGTTGCTAACCCTAAGATACAAGGTTGCCTTTGAGCTTGTTTTACCTTTATAAGATCTGCTATTTCTTTAGCAACTGCTTTTGATGCTACCTCTGAATTCTCGTAAACTACAGTGCCTATTTTTTCAAATCTTTTTTCGAAACCTGTTGCTTTGTCTATATTACTTTTTAACATGTCTTTATCGGTATTTATTGTTATTTTAGTTTCTACTCCAGTCGTTATCCTTATTCTTTTTTATATTCAATCTTTTTAACACTACTTGCTACCAAGTATTTCTTGTAACTCTTTTGCGATTATTGAATACCCTCTGTTGTTAGGGTGTAAACCATCAGAAAACAAGGTTTGGTTTACTTTTCCATTTTCATTCAGTAAAGGGGCATTTATATTATAATAATCAATGTTTATTTTTTCTTTTAACTGAGAAATTTCATGATTTAAACTAACTATTCTATCCTCTTTTCCTTGTCTTGGTAAAACACCTATAATAAAGACCATACTATTAGGCGAACGTTCCTTAACTGCCTTTACTAATCCTATCAAACCATCAATAATTTCAGAATTACTGTTTATTGATAAATTATTGGTTCCAATCATAAATACAATTTTTTCTGCATGAACTCCATCTAACTCATCATGGTGTATTCTCCATAACACGTTTTCTATATAATCGTATCCAAAACCATAGTTTCTTACTCCAAGAGGTTCCATGAAATCTTCCCAAGATTTTTGTCCATTAGGCTTAGATGTTTCAGGTTCACCTCCCCAGAAATTAATAATTGAATCACCAAATAGACAGATTTTTGATATGCCTAACTTGTTTAATTTTAATATCTTTTGATGGCGTTCTACCCAATTATAAACGGCAATATCTCTACTCTGTGTTTTAGCAATAGTAGTTGAGACGTCTCCTTTAGGTTCAACCAATACTTTTCTTATAAGATTTTCGAATACTTGTGCATACTGCGTTATTTTATATTTTGTTGCGTGTATATAATTTTTATTTGAATCAAAATTGAAACTAAAATCTGATTTCTTTAAAAGATATATATCTAAAACTCCTTTAGCTTTTAAATAATTAAAAGCTCGGTTTAATTCTTCATCTAAGTCTTTATAATCAATTCCATTTTTTTTAAGTGTTACATTTAAAAAACTTGAATGATTTGTTATTATAATAGGCGTTTTTGGCCGTTTAATTCTTAATTTCTCGACTGCATTTATAAGGGATTGAAATACATCACTTGTATGAGGTTTTAAATTTGACGAACAATCTAGAATATATAATTTAGCATCTACCTTAGCTATTAAATCAATCAATTCTGTTTCTAACTTATCGTTCTCTAAAAAACCAAGGTTAATTAAGGGTCTGTCTAATTTTCTCTGTAATACATTAGCCCAAGCCATTCCATAACTGGAAGTTTCACCTTCTTGATATAGAGATTCTCCATAAACTACAATCGGCCTTTCTATACGAATTGGCAAAGGGTTAAAAATACTTTCCTTATTAATTCCTATCTCTAAAAATTCAACCGTGCTTGAGAGAGGTAAAAACAATTGAAACTCCCGTCCGTAAGTTTTATAAATATCAGTTGAATCTTCGACATTAAATTCACAGTTGATTATAGAATCCGCCTTATATTTACCAGAATATCTTAGCCACTCACCATTTATAGATTTGCTATATAAATCTAACTCTCTAGTTTCTGATGGAGATATAACCTTATTAGAAATTTCATTCTTAACCTTATATTTCACGCATATTGTATCTGCATTAGACCAAAAACGAATAGACAGCCCAGTTGAATGCCTAGACGAATTCCATATCTGTTTTGTCACAACTTTTCGTAATCTTGCTGGAAGTCTGTCATATATTGATGCGACTTCACTGGGCCACCCTTGCCCTTCTAAAACGTCAAATTCATTGTTAGATGGATTCCACCATTTAAACTCTGTAGTTTTTTGAGAAAAAGAACTTTGTACAATTAATAATATAAAAACTACTACCCTAATTATTTTCATTTGATAACCAATCAGTTAAAACCCACAAGAGATTATGTTCTATTATTCGTTAATAGTAATTCTACAAGTTATTGATGCCAGAACGTATTTATTTCTTCGTCCAACTTTTAATTCTATGCCCCCAAACTGCAAAAAATAGAATGATTACATAACATGGAATAAGAATCCAATAACTACTTGTAGATGCCGCTGCCATAGCATCTGCTTGCTCCATCCCCTCTGCCATTAATCCAACTTTATTGGCATCCACTATTTTGCCATACAAAGGAGGGATAATTGCACCTCCAGATATAGCCATAATTAATAATGCCGAACCTGTCTTAGTAAATTTGCCTAAACCATCTAAGGTTAATGGCCAAATAGCAGGCCAAACTAATGCATTAGAAATACCAAGTGCTGCCACAAACATAATAGAAGTAAACCCTGTTGTATTTATAATACTAAAACTGTAAATAACGCCTAAAACTGCACTAATTTTTAATGCGGTTGTTTGCGTTAAATACTTAGGAATTAAAAACACGCCTAAAGCATAAGTGGCAACCATGGCCATAAGAGTATATGTTGTAAAAAACTTAGCATCTTCACCTGTAAAACCTAATGATATACCATAAGCAATAATAGTATCGCCAGCTATAACCTCTGCCCCAACATAAACAAATAACGCCAACACCCCCAACCATAAATTAGGGAATTGAAAAATACTAGTTTTTGCAGTTTCCCCTGGTTCTAATTCCTCTTCATGAGCTGCTTCTACTTGAGGTAAAGGAGCCTTTCTTATTAATAAACCCAATAAAAACAACACACTTGCCATAATGATATAAGGCATAAAAACACTATCTGCCATGGTATCTAAAAGCACATTTTTTTCTTCTAAAGTGGCCCCCGCCAATTTATCTTTAGTTTCGTCAATTCCCGATAATAATAATGCTCCAAAAATTAAAGAACCTAAAGCTCCTGCTATTTTATTCGCAATACCCATAATTGCAATACGTTTTGCACCGCTTTCTATAGGTCCTAAAATTGTGATGTAAGGGTTTGCTGCAGATTGTAAGATTGTCATTCCAACACCTTGAATAAAAATCCCTGTTAGAAATACCCAATAGGTTCTTGCCTCAGCGGCAGGAATAAATACCAAAGCGCCGATTGCCATTATAATTAAACCTAAAGACATTCCTTTTTTGTAACCTATTTTATTTAAAATATAAGAGGCGGGCAAAGCCATTACTACAAAAGAAATATAAGAGGCTGAGGCTACTAAATAAGATTGTGCATCTGTGAGTTCGTTAATCGTTTTCATGAAAGGAATTAACGCTCCATTGATCCATGTCACAAAGCCAAAAATGAAAAATAAACCTGCAATAATCACAATTGCTGTAGTGTTATTTTTAGCTGTTTTTATTGATCCCGACATAAGTATTAATTAATTTTAATTGGAGTTTGTGTGATTTTAAGTTATTCTAGCTTAAAGGAGTGTTTAAAATCGAAGTCTGAAGTTCCTTTTATAGCTATTTGAAATTCTCCAGGTTCTACACCGAATTTCAAATCTGCATTGTAGTATTTTAAATCTTCGACTGTTAAATCAAAATTCACGGTGATAGTTTCCCCTTTTTTTATGAATACCTTTTTAAAACCTTTAAGTTCTTTTACAGGACGTGTAAGGCTTCCTACTTTATCGTGTATATAGAGTTGAACAACTTCATAACCATCATAATCTCCAGTATTGGTAATAGTTGCAGAAACGGATAATGTATCTGAGAAACTAATAGTAGTCGAAGATAATGTGATATCAGAATACTCATAATTAGTATAACTTAATCCGTGGCCAAAAGCATATAGTGGACTATTTCGAACGTCTATATAATTAGACGAGTATCTTTCATTTGGATTATCATTGTGATTAGGTCTTCCTGCTCTTTTCATATTATAGTAAATAGGAATTTGACCTATAGTTCTAGGAAATGTTACTGGAAGTTTTGCTGAAGGATTATATGCTCCAAACAAAACATCTGCAACACCATAACCTCCGCTTGTTCCAGGAAACCATGTTTCTAAAATAGCATCTGCTAAAATATCTTCTTCAGATAAATCTAATGGACGACCGTTCATTATTACAAGAACAATTTTTTTATTTGGCACTGCTTTCCTAATCGCTTTAATTAAATTGGTTTGACTACCAGGTAATTTTATACTAGATCTAGAGGCAGCTTCACCACTCATTTTATAATTCTCACCTAATATCATGACCACTTTATCTGCCGTTTTAGCTGCTTGTATTGCAGCATTAAAACCACTTTCATCATTACCTTCAATATCACAACCTTTAGCGAAAACAATTTTAGAATCTTCTAAATACTCTTGAATACCTTGATGTATACTAATAGCTTTTCCTTTTCTATCTCCTTCTGCTGCCCAATTGCCAATAATGTTTTCTTTATCTTTTACTAAAGGCCCAATAAGTGCAATAGTTTGAGTTTTATTCAACGGCAATGAGGTATCATCATTTTTCAATAAAACAGATGCCATCGCTGCAGATTGTCGTGCGGCTTCTAAAAATTCAGGTTTGTAAATCACTTCTTTCTCTCTTTGCTTATCAGAATACCTGTAAGGATCATCAAATAATCCGAGTTTATATTTTGTTAGTAGAATTCTACGACATGCATCATTTATAAGTTCAATATCAACTTGACCTTCATTGACTAATTCTTCTAAATATTCATGATTTGCATTACTCATCATATCTTGGTCTACGCCTGCTTCCATAGCTAATTTAGTAGCTTCTTTTCTATCTTTAGCATAACCATGCATAACCAACTCATTGGTAGCAAAATAATCGGTAACTACAAAACCTTTAAAATTCCATTTGTCTTTTAAAATATTTCTAAAAATGTACTTATTTCCAGTTGCAGGAACACCGTTAAGCTCATTAAAAGCAGTCATAAATGTTTCAACACCAGCATCAACAGTAGCTTTAAAAGGCGGCAGATAAACATTCCAAAGTTCGTCTTGCCCCATATTTACAGTATGATACTCTCGACCTGCTTGAGCCGCTCCATAACCCACAAAATGCTTTGCAGTGGCTAATATGGTATTGTGTTTTGATAAATCGTCGCCTTGAAAACCTTCAACATAGGCTTTTCCTATTTTACTAGCTAAATACACATCTTCTCCTGCACTTTCGGAAATTCTTCCCCAACGCGGATCTCTACTTATATCTACCATGGGTGCAAAGGTCCAATGAATCCCTTCTGCTGAAGCTTCTTGGGCTGCAATACGAGAGCCTTTTTTAATATCTTCTAAATCCCAACTGGCTGCTAAGCCCAAGTTAATAGGGAAAATTGTCTTAAATCCATGAATTACATCGTATCCAAACAATAACGGAATACCTAAACGGGTGTCTTCGACTGCTATTTTTTGTAAATCTCTTGTTGCTTTTGCTGAAAATACATTTAGCATGGCGCCAACGGCTCCTTCTTTAACATATTTTTGATTGTTGTTACTTACAACAGGGCCTGTAACAGTTAAATCACCACTATACATTACTGTTTGCCCAATTTTCTCTTGCAATGTCATTAAATTCATTAATGAATCTATTTTCGCATCAAAAGGAGAGTTAGATTTACTTATGCCTTTATTATGAGATGGCGTTTTAGTTGTATTACAACCAAAACCTACAAGGAATAACATAGTAATTATAGTCGGTTTGATTATTCTGCTCATTTTTGTTTCTTAATTTTTAATATTAGAAAATAGCCAAGGTAATAACTCAGGTTCAGCAAAGGCCGAATCCCAACTATTGTGATTATCTTTTGCGTATAACGTGAAATTAGGTTTTCCTCCATATTCTAAAATACCATCAACCATTTTTACAGAAGCTCGTGGATTTACCACATTATCATTTGCGCCATGAAATACCCACAGCGGTGTTGTTTTAGCATAAGATTTTGCTGTTTCTGGGTTTCCTGCACCACAAATAGCAATAGCCGCCGCAAACATCTTTGGCTTTCTGTAAAGGATTTCAAAAGTTCCCATACCACCCATTGATAATCCACCAACGTATACTCGATTTTTATTTACGAAAGGTTTTAAGGTTAAACTATCTATTAACTGCATTACCAATGCCATTGGCTTAGTTGGCTCTACTCCTACCGGAAAATCTATCTTTATGGGCTTTGATGTTCTATCAATTTTCACATTTGCCCAATATGAACTTTCTGGACATTGAGGAAAAACAACAATAGATTGAAAATTGCGTCGGTTTTTTCTAGAGGCAAATAGCTTACTACCATGCGTTAACTGTGCTTCATTATCACTACCTCTTTCTCCTGCTCCATGAAGAAATAATACTAGAGGATATTGCTTAGATGCATCAAAATTTTTAGGCATTAAAATACGATACTGTAATGTGTCTGATTGATTTACAAACAACTCAGGTTCGAAACCGCTGTTTTTTTGAGCAAAAGAAAAGCTCGCATAAAATATAAATATGGCTATTGATATATAAATTCTGTAATTACTCATGTGATGCTAAATGTGAATATCTTTAATCGTAAATTCATGAACAAAACCCATATTATTTACAAACATTATTTTGCTATTTATTCTATGACGTTATCACCTCTTTTTTGAGAATCAAGAGAAACCCAAGGTACAAGTGCGGAAGGATAATAATCAATATTTAAGGCCTCTAATCTATCTTTATGCTTGCCGAGTCTCACTTTGTATTCACCCCAATCTCTTAGCGCTGTAGGTGTCCAGCCTATTTCTGCCATGCCCATTATTCTCGGAAAAGTCAAGTACTCAATATCATCCATATTCTCAACCGTTTCAGTCCATAAAGGCGCTTCAACTCCAATAATATCTTCTTTTGAAATACCTTCTTCGTAAGTTTCTAAATCCCAATTATAAGCTTTATCAACCTCTATATATCCAACCCAATTTAAACCTATTCTACTAATACTATCATATTTCATATCGACATAAGCTTTTTTAGCTGGCGACATTAAAATTTTAGCACCTTTTTCAACACCCTTTACTGCATTTTCTCCTTTTCTTGACCAATATTGCACAACCGAGCTCGGTAATAATTCTGTATGAGCAATTTCATCCCATCCAATAACCTTTTTTCCGTGCTTCTCAACAATTTTCTGAGTTCTATTCATAAAATAAACATAATCCTTCATGGATGTAGCATGCGACTCATCGCCACCAATATGTATATATTCTCCGGGTGTTAATGCAGCTAACTCTCTAATAACATCGTCAATAAATTTATAAGTAAGTTCTTTCTCTATGCATAAACTACTAAACCCAACTTTAGTACCATGATATAATTCTGGTGCTTTGCCATCACAATTTAATTCTGGATAAGATGCTAATGCTGCATTGGTGTGACCTGGCATATCAATTTCAGGAATTATGGTAACATATCGACTTTGGGCATATGTTACAATTGCTTTATACTGTTCTTGTGTAAAAAATCCGCTTTCACCTCCACCAACTTCTGAGCTTCCTCCAATTTCAGTTAGTTTGGGCCATGATTTAATTTCTATACGCCATCCTTGATCGTCTGACAAATGTAAATGCAAGCGATTCATTTTATAAATAGAGATTAAATCGATGTATCGTTTTATATCATCAATACCAACAAAATGACGTGACACATCTAGCATCGCACCCCGATAACCATAAGAAGGGCTGTCTTTAATAATGCCCGTAGCCACTAATAGCGTATCAGAAGTTTTAGTTCCTGTTTCAATACTTGCTGGTAATAATTGGCGCAAGGTTTGCACGCCATAAAATATTCCGGCGGCGGTGTTAGCTTTAACAATAATATTACTTTCATTAGTCTCTAACTCATAGCCTTCTTTACTAGATATACTATCTGTTAAAACTAAAGAGATATTATTAGATGATTTTTTTGATTCTGTAACTTTCACCGGTACTTCATAACCGGATGCAGTACGCAATAACTGGCCTAAATAATTAGCTATTGGTTGTAATGTTTCAGTTTGATACTGTATAGTTGTGCTACTATTAATTTCGAAAGAGCTTCCTGTTGCCATGACCGAAACTGGTTTAGGGATAACCTGTTGTTTTCCTAAATCCTTTGGAATAGCTATTTTTTTTATTTCGCAAGATGTTAAACTTATAAAACCGAAGCAAACTAAAAATAGGTATGATAAAAAAACATAATTCTTCATATGATGATATATTTATATCTTAAAATGTTTGAAGTACTGTTGAGCAATAAAACAACCTATTAACCAGCATTAACTATAGATTTAAATAAAGTTATATTACCACTGCTCTAATACTAAACTCAAAAAGTTTTAAATATTGATAAATTTTAATTTAGACCTGCCTTAGATCTTCTTGATTAATGAATTAATTTCAATTAAAACCCTTGTTGAAACATATGATAATAGGCTTCATTTGCGTTAATTTTATCTTTAAAATCTCTTACAGTAGTTCTATCATCAATAACAAGTAATTCTATACCTGCAATATCTGCGAAGTCTTCCATGTACTCAGTATTAATAGTTTGACAATACACTGTATGATGAGCTCCACCCGCCAATATCCATGTATTTGCAGCTATCTCTAAACTTGGCTTTGCGTCCCATAAAACTCTTGCTACAGGTAAATTTGGTAAATCAGCCATAGGTTTTATAGCTTCGACTTCATTTACAATTAATCGGAACCGATTACCCATATCAACCAAAGATACATTTATAGCATTACCCGCTGCGCTATTAAAGACTAATCTTGCAGGATCTTCTTTACCTCCAATACCTAAAGAATGTACTTCACAAGATGGCTTCCCATCTGAAATTGAAGGGCAAATTTCTAGCATATGTGATCCTAAAACATATGATTTTTTAGGTGTAAAATGATAGGTATAATCTTCCATAAAAGAAACTCCACCTTCCAAACCTATATTCATAACTTTTAAAGCTCTTACCATAGCAGCTGTTTTCCAATCTCCTTCTCCTCCAAAGCCATAACCATCTGCCATTAACCTTTGCACAGCAATACCTGGTAATTGTTTAAGCTCTCCTAAGCTCTCAAATGTATCAGTAAATGCTTTAAAATCTCCTTCTTCTAAAAAAGCTCTCAAGCCTAATTCAATTTTAGCAGCTTCTATCAAAGATCTTCTATTATTACCGCCTTCTTTAAGATCTGCTGTTAACTCATAACTAGCTTCATAAACAGCTAATAATTTATTTAAATCTGCTTCAGACACTTTATTAATATGCTTTACCACATCAGACGAATCGAAACCATTCACGGAACAGCCAAATCTCATTTGAGCAGCAACTTTGTCACCTTCCGTTACGGCAACTTCTCGCATGTTATCACCAATTCTAGCTACTTTTAAATGCTGTAATTCATCCCAACCTAGAACAACCCTAGACCATACTCCTAATTGTTTTTGTACATATTCATTTTGCCAATGCCCAACAACTACTTTTCGCTTTTTACGCATTCTAGTCATCATAAAACCAAACTCTCTATCTCCATGTGCAGATTGATTAAGATTCATGAAATCCATATCTATTGATTGCCAAGGGATTTCGGCATTAAACTGTGTATGTAAATGGCATAAAGGTTTATTTAATATTGTTAAGCCTTTTATCCACATTTTTGCAGGTGAAAAAGTATGCATCCAAGTAATAATACCGATACATTTTTTTTCAAGATTTGCTTCTTGACAGATATCTGTAATTTCGTCGGGTGATTTTACTGTTGGTTTCCAAACAATTTTAATTGGTAAATGAGAAGAAGCATTGAAGCCCTCTACAATTTCTTGCGAATTCTTTGCTACTTTCTTTAATGTTTCATCACCGTATAAATGCTGACTTCCAGTAATAAACCAAATTTCTTTTTGTGATAAATCTATCATAAATAATAAATATATATTTTATAATTATTGACCGTAATACGCATTTTTACCATGCTTACGTTCGTAATGTTTTTTAATTAAAGACGCTTTTAATCTTGGTGCGTTTGGGTTTATTTGTAACGTTAATGTTGCCATTTGTGCTACAGTTTCTAACACCTTACTGTTATAAACAGCCTTTGCCGCATTTTCCCCCCAAGAAAAAGGGCCATGATTGCCTATTAAAACCATTTCAACGTCCTTGTATGAAAGTCCTTTGTCGTTGAAACAATCTAATATTTGAATTCCTGTATTGTGCTCGTAATCCCCTTGAATTAAGTCGTCATGCATGGGCGACGCACAAGGAATATCTGATGTTAGATGATCTGCATGGGTTGTACCGAAAATTGGAATATCTTGCTGTGCTTGAGCCCAAGCGACTGAATAGGTAGCGTGAGTATGTGCTATACCTCCAATATCTCCCCAATTCTTATACAGATATGCGTGTGTTTTGGTATCGGAAGATGGGCGCAACTTTCCTTCAACAACCATATTATCAAAATCTAAAACTACGATGTCTTCTGGTTTTAATATATCGTAAGGAACACCGCTGGGTTTAATTGCAAAAACACTATTACCTCTATCAACCGCACTCACATTTCCAAATGTGTAAATTACCAAACCCAAAGCGTTTAACGCCATATTAGCCTCGTAACATTCTTGTTTTAAGTCTTTATATTTGGTGCTCATTTATTGCTTTTTTAAGAATGTCTGCTCGGTCTTTTTTATGACAAGAATCTGCTTTAAAATGATTATTGACTTCATCACTTATTTTAAGTTCTGCATGTTCGTTATTTGTAATGTCTTCTACAAAAGCACTCAATTCATTATAAGATTGCATCAAGTGATTATATGTATCTACTTTTTCTTTTTCCGGGTAATAAATAGCTTCAAAGTCACTCCCCATGTTTTGGCTAGCTTCAATTACCGTTGGATAAATACCTGCTGCTACCGCTGCATAAATAGCAGCACCTAATGCTGGTGTTTGATCTGAAACTGCAATTTTTATGGGCTTATTTAAAACATTAGCTAATGTCTGCATTATAAAAGGTGATTTTCTAGCAACGCCTCCAATACCAATAACGCTATGTATAGCTACACCTTCATCTTCGAATCTCTCCACAATTTTTTTAGCACCAAAACAAATAGCATTAACTAATGCTTTAAAAATATGTGGTGCTTTTGTACCCAAAGATAAATTAGACATGGCTGCTTTTAGTTCTTGATTAGCATCTGGTGTTCGTCTACCGTTTATCCAATCTAATGCGGTTGGAATGCTTTCTGATAACGGAATGTTTTCAGCTTGTTCACTTAATACGCTTATAAAATTAGACTCTATTTCTTCTTTTAATTGTGTTTTTTGGTCTTTACTTAGTAAATCAGAAGACAATACTAAATTGTTTATTGGCCATGACAACATATTCTTAAACCAAGCTAGTAAATCTCCAAACGCTGATTGTCCTGCTTCTAGTCCTACAAGGCCTGGTATTACAGAACCATCAACTTGTCCGCAAATGCCTCTAACCGTTTTACTACCAATGTACTCCTTAGAAGCTACCATGATGTCACAAGTTGACGTACCCATAACTCTAACCAAAGCGTGCTCTTCAATTTTAGCTCCTACCGCACCAGCATGAGCATCGAATGTACCTACAGCAACTACAGTGCTTGTAGATAATCCTAATCTTTTTGACCATTGAGCACTTAAAGTTCCTGCGACCTCATTTGAGGTATAGGTATCTTCAAACAAATTATTTCTTAATGCTCCTAAGTAAGGATCCAACTGATTTAAAAATTCCTGCGGAGGCAAACCATTCCAATCCTTGTGCCACATAGCTTTATGGCCAGCTGCACACCTGCTTCTTTTAAAAGACTTTAAATCTTTATTTTCAACAAGCAAATAAGTTATTAAATCGCAGTGTTCCATCCAAGAGTGCGCTGCCTTTTTCACAGCTTCATCTTCACGGATTACATGTAATATTTTAGCCCAAAACCATTCCGAAGAATAAATACCACCTTCGTATTTCGTGAAATTTATACCTCCCCAATTTTCCGCCAAGTTATTAATTTCATTAGCTTCTTCTATAGCTGTATGATCTTTCCAAAGCACCATCATGGCATTTGGGTTTTCTTCAAAACCTTTAGTTAAAGCAAGTGGAATTCCGTCTTTATTTACTGGAATTGGTGAAGATCCTGTAGTGTCAATACAGATACCCTTAATTAAATCAGCATCAACTTCACATTGATTTAATATTGATTTTATAGTTATTTCTAAACCTTCAATATGATCTAACGGATGCTGACGGAACTGATTTAAACTAGCGTTGCAATAATTATTATTCTTCCATCGAGAATATAAATGAACTTCAGAAGCTAGCTCCTCGCCGTTATCTGTATCAACTAATACAGCTCGAACAGAATCTGAACCATAATCTAAACCGATGACATATTTCTTCATTAATAAAATGTTTATTTAAAACAAATATAACATTTTATTTTTAGAAGTGTTAGTTTTACACTTTTAATATTTAACATATTAAAAGTATTTACAAAATACAATAGTTATAAGACATGACAAAGAAGGTGACTGTATGAATCACACTAATTATATAAGTTTCATTTTTATAATAATATGAAAAGCAAAACAAGTAACCAAGAACTCTTCTTTAGCCTCTAATGAACTTCTTTATTTTGCATATGTAATTTTTTTTCTGCTATATTTTTTTAGTTATAGATTTATCTAATACTCCGCTCGGAGTTTTAAACATTTCTTTTTAATATATAGTGCTGATAATTATTTCTTACGTTATTAATAGAACAACGTAAAAAAACAAGTGAAGTAGAATTTCTGAGTTTATGGCTATCTAGAAATTTTAAATTTTAAAAACAAAGCCTTCTTTGAGCTTCGCATTATACTTTTCTGTATCAAATTGATATAAGTACGACCCTTTCTTTGAAGACTCCATATCCTTTTCTTCCAGTTTAACCAGAATTTTTAAAGCATTTATTTTATTCGTAAAATTTCGTTTATCTAATTTTTCGTTCAAGATAGATTCGTAAAGTCTTTGCAATTGCAACATTGTAAACTTATCTGGTAATAATTCAAAGCCAATAGGTTTTGTTTTTGTTCTATATTTTAACCTTGAAACGGCACGCTCTACCATTCTGTTATGGTCAAAAATTAAACTTGGTGCATCTTTTAAACTAAACCACTTTGAAGTATCGAAATTATTTGTTTTAATATTATGAGTCGCAATATCGATAAGCGCATAATATGCTACCGATATTGTACGTTCTTCTGGATCCCTATCTACCTTACTAAACGCATAAAACTGCTCCATGTATACATTATCTAACCCAGTAAGATGACTTAAAATTCTTATTGCAGCTTGGTCTAAGTTTTCTTCTTTTTTAAGAAATCCCCCTATCAAAGACCATTTCCCCATTTCTGGTTCGAAATCACGCTTAATAAGTAATATTTTTAGATCTTCTCCATCGAAACCAAAAATAATACAATCTACTGCTAATAATACCTTATCTTCTTTACTGTAATTGTTTAACATAAAAAAACGACTAATTTATAAACTCATATGAACTAAGTTGTCAAATATTAAAAAAATAAGTGTAAAATCCACATATCTTTAATATAATATTATTGAATCAAAAAAAAAGTCATCTAAATTCACTTTAGACGACTTTCTTTATTTTCTGCTATTAATTTGTACTATTTTTTTATCAACTTTCTGGTTTCGGTTACTTTTCCAGATGAAATACGAACAAGATATATACCCTTATTTAACTGTGCCGTATCTACTATGCCACTATTACCATTAAACGTATTGTTAGTATTAATTTTTTTACCAACTATTGAAAATAACTCCACACTTACTGAATCACTTAAATCTCCATTAAACTTATAAGAAAACGAATCTGTAAATGGGTTAGGATAAATTGACACGTTCTCAATGTTAGCACTTAAATTATTAGTGCTTAACGTTGGATTATTAAAAACAATAGAACTTATTTCTATATCTTTAGATTTAGGACCTCCTTCCGCACGGCTCACATAAATTCTAAAATAAGTTGCATCTGCACCAGCCCATTCAGGATTTGCTCCTAAATCGTAAGTTACGGTTGTAAAATCCATTGGGTCATTCCAACCACTTGTTTCGATAGGAATAATTACTCTCGAAGACCTTGTAGTACCAGATGTAATCCAATCTAATTCAATTTGATTATTTTCATTTGGTTTTGATAAATTTTTATATGTAATATCCAAATAAGTGTGCATAGCAGGATCTAACTTATACTCAGTTTGCTCGACATAACCTACATCCCAAGATCCTGAACCAGTATTAATTACCATTGCACCACCTGCAACAGTAGCAGTTATATTTGGAGCACCAATAGATCCCGTATCCCATCCTTCCAGATCACCATCGGTATCAAATAAATACGTGTCTTTTACTGAAACAACTTTAGCCGTAACTGTAAAAGGAATATCTGCTGCATAAAACTTACTGTAATCGGTAGAATTTTCAATAAATATTCGAGCAATATAGTTTGAAGCTGCAACTAATGGCGCGTTTATATTTAAAACCTCTGTACCTGAAGTGTTAGAAGGAATGGATTTAAAAGACTGATCGGTACCATAGCGTGTAATTGTGCCACCATTATCTTCATAAAATCTTACAATTAAATTATAGTTATTTGAATCTGTTGTGTAATCCACAGTAAAGTCAAGAGCATCGCCAGTTTCAATAGTCGATGGAAGCGTACTTGTTACAGAGACAGTCTGCGCCTGTATTCCTATTGCAAATAGTAATGCAAAAGTTAAAAAGTGTAATTTTGTTTTCATATTTTTCTAGTATTAATTAATATTAAATTTAAAGCCCTAAAACAAATGTGATATTCACACTTATTAAACAAGTGTAATATAGACATTTAAATTAAATACTAATGCTTTTTAACAAAAAAATCGCCTAAATTAAAATTTAGGCGACCAAACTAAATATAAAAACTAAACACTAATTTTTTATTAACCTTCTTGTCTCTTGGACTGCCCCAGCAGTAATACGAATTAAATACAAACCTTTGCTTAAATGCTCGGTAGATACAGTTCCACTATTACCATTTGATGTCTGTTCACTATTAATTTTTCGTCCATCAATTGTGAAGACCTCAATATTTATTGCATCACTTAATTGCGATTCAATCTTGTAAGTAAATGTATCTGTGCATGGATTAGGAGAAATAGTTAAATTTTGAAATTTTGAATCTACACTCTCAGTACTTAAAGATGGATCTACTAAATCTGGAATTGTGTAACTATTAAATGTAAATTTACCGTAACCACTTGGAATCATTGTACCATCGGAATCTCTATTTTCAGATTGTCCCACTACCGTCCATTCCAAACCATTAATTTGCCACGAATCATCTATTGCCACCTTTGTTCCTGCATAGCTCGCTTCTTTTGCTATTAAATTATCAATAATATCTTTCATATCAACATCAAACATTAATGTTTCGGTTGTGTATTCAGCAGTAACATCGTCTTGTACAATTGAATCCGGAATTAGATTATAACTCGCTACTTCACCTAAGTAACCAGGTAACGTTCTTAATACCTGATAGGTTAAACCATTGTTTGCCGTAAATTCACCTATATTATTAAAGTGGTGATTATCAACAAAAGTATTATCATCAAATTTCTTTCTGGTGTCGCCTCCATTATGAAAAGTATGCACTATAATATCTATTCTATTACCAGCCATATCACCATTATCGGTTACCCAAGCGGTCATGTTTATTTGGCCTTTACCACCACTCCCAGGGCTCCATTGCCCCTCCATAGTTGTAGGAAGCGCATAATCAATATCACTCAATGCTGTTGGAAATCCTCTATCTGTGAAATAATCTTTATCCGCATGCCATGAGAATTTTTGAATTTTAATATCAAATTCTTTGTGCCCGTCGGACTCGCTATTTTGGTTTTGAAATTCTATCCATGAAGGTGAGCCAAAAGGTTCAAACTTCATTTGTAAAGGTCCTTCCCACCCAGTAGCTATATAATAATTGGTGTAATATCCTTCACCTAAATCTTCAGCAAAGTAACTGTTTTGACTACCACCTTCTACATAAGGCTGCCCTCTGTAAGTAATGGTACCATCCCCTTCTCCAACTAAAATATAAGGGATTTCTGGAATTGTAATTGCAGCCCATGCCGGATCGAATAATAAGGCTTGAATTCGGTTTGTGGTACCTGGAAATCCAGCGTCAACTATTAAATCGAGCGTAACAGTATCATTTCCAGCAGGAAGTTCTATCCATACATCTCCAATTTTTTTACCACTTGCAGGGTTTTCTTTATCAAGAACCTCTACTAATATCTTACTTGTTTGAAGTAAGTTATATTTAACATCTACTTGCCTTAGCGTACCATTATTTATGGGATCTGTGGAAGTATTTACTATTTCTAATGTATTTTCTCCCGTTGGAATATACTCTTCTACGGTAATTCCAGATAAATCATAGGTATCTAACTCAGACCAACCTGTTGTATAAAGTTGAGCTTGTAAACTGTAATTAGTTCCTGCGGTTTCAGGTGATAGCACACTTACTGTTACGGTACCTTCTTCGTTATTTACTTCAACAAAACTTTGTTCTAAATTACCAGACGGTCCCTTAAAACGTACCAATGCATATGCAGCAGATTCATCTGTTGTATAACCTAAGTCATAGTCAATCATTCTACCAGCAATTACAGTTGTTTCAGGATTAACTATTGTTATTGAGTTTGCAGGAGCTATTGCTTCTGCTAACGTAATTCCTTCAACAGTATCAACTGCAAAATAAGCGCTCCAAGTAGTAGATGGATGAAATAACTCCACCTGAAATTTATAATCGGTGCCTAATGCTGCATCAGGTATTTCTATACTTAAAGTTTCAGTGCCAGACGCCGCAGATAAAGCCTTACTTGCAGATGTTAAGTTTGCACCGCCAGCATTTTTAAACCTTACAAAGGCATGTGTACCACCTGTTCTATTTGTTTCATAGTTAAAGGTAACATCGACAAATGCACTCGCATTTACTGTTGTTGGTGGATTATCTAGCTCGATATAGTTTTGTGCTGCAGTTAAAGTAACGCCGTTATAATCTTCTGTAAAGAGTCCGCTCCAACCTGTATCAAATATTTGTGCTTGGTAATTATAACCTGTACCAACAGGCAGAACTTCACCTTCATGAGTACGAGGTATTTCAAGCGCTACTGTTAAATTTCCTGAACCAGCCGGCACATTAAATTGAGCAACAAATGTCAAATTATTTTCAGTGTTCGCACCATTTTTAAAACGTATATAAATATGGCCTTCTACAGCTAATTCATAATCAAAGTTAACAGAAACAGTTGTGTTAGCTTCAACTGATGTTGGTCCGGTTAAATTAGTAATTGTGTTCTGAGCCTGCAATGATATTGAGAGAAGTATTGCAGAAAATAGTAAGAGTATTTTTGTTTTCATAATTTTTGTTCTTTTTCAAAATTTACCAATTGGGAGAATTAGGTTTTAATTTCATGCAATAATTTTATTTTTTTCTAGCTATATATTTTGAATTTTTCCCTCAAAATTTTTACTTATTTTTAATTAAGTGTAATATACACATTTAAATTAAATAGACACGATTTTTAGCAAAAAATTCGCCTAAACACGTATTTAGACGAATTTCTTAATACATCATTTTATTATATTCTAATTCTTTACAAGTTTTCTTGTGCTTTGTAGGTCGCCAGAAGTAACACGAACTAGATACAGACCACTACTTAACTGACTGGTATTTACTGTTCCGGTATTACCGTAAGTAACATCTTTATTTGTAATAGTTTTAATTTCTCTTCCATCCATAGTAAAAAGTTCGACGCTTGTAGAACTACTTATTTGATCATCAAATTTATAGGTAAATGAATCGTTGAACGGATTTGGATAGATAGATAAATTCTCAAAATTATTTTTGAAATTAGCTGTACTTAATTCTGTACTCGCTGTTATTCCTCTATACGTTTTTTCATATATTACACTTCCTGTTAACCCTAAAAGCTGTACATTATAACTGTAATCTTCGGCTTCAGTTGCCGGGATTGGAAGATTAAATATTATATCGCCTGAACTACCAGTTGCGTTACCGTATTCTGTAGCTTCTATGTTACCAGCTCCATCTACAAATTGCAATATCACAAATAAATCATCTACAATATCCTTGGTATAACCTACAGTAACTTCTGTTGAAGAACTAATTAATACCGGATTTGGAGGATTATTAATCACCACCGTATTTGCGGATGCAGGTCCTACCGTAATTCCTTCAAAATTTTCAGTTATTACATGGGCATAATTAGCATCAATATCAAAAATCTGTGCCTGATATAAGTAATCTGACCCTAGGGCATCACTAGGTATAGGAAGTGGTAAGGTTAAGGTTCCTGATCCAGCAGTTACAATTTGATTAACGTTTGTTAAGCCTTCCGCATTTACATCATCTTTAAAACGAATAAATATGTGAGCATTAGCTATATCTGTAACGTAATTGAAAGTAATGTTAGCATCTGAACCTGCTTCAACTGAAGTAGGAGGGCCGACCCACTCTATTGAATTCGCAGGGGCTACAGCTTCTGCTAGGGTAATACCTTCAACAGTATCAACTGCAAAATAAGCGCTCCAAGTAGTAGATGGATGAAATAACTCCACCTGAAATTTATAATCGCTGCCTAATGCCTCATCGGGTATTTCTATACTTAAAGTTTCAGTACCTGAAGCCGCAGATAAAGCCTTACTTGCAGATGTTAAGTTTGTACCGCTAGCATTTTGAAACCTCACAAAGGCATGCGTACCTCCAGTTCTATTTGTTTCATAGCTAAAGGTTACATCAACAAAAGAAGTTGCATTTACCGTAGTTGGCGGATTATCTAGCTCTATATAATTTTGAGCTGCTGTTAAAGTAACCCCATTATAATCTTGCGTGAATAGGCCACTCCATCCTGTATCAAATATTTGTGCTTGGTAGTTGTAACCCGCACCAACAGGCAGAACTTCACCTTCATGAGTACGAGGTATTTCTAGCGATGCTGTTAAATTCCCTGAACCGGCTGGTACATTAAATTGAGCAACAAATGTTAAATTATTTTCAGTATTGGCTCCATTCTTAAAACGTATATAAATATGTCCTTCTACGGCCAATTCATAATCAAAATTAATGGAAACAGTTGTGTTAGCTTCAACGGACGAAGGTCCGGTTAAATTAGTAATTGAATTCTGTGCTTGCAATGACATTGAGAGAAGTATTGCAGAAAATAGTAAGAGTATTTTTGTTTTCATAATTTTTGTTTTTAATAATAATTAATTTTTTACTTCATTCATTCTGTTCTGAGAGACTTATTTTTTTAAACCATTCTTTTTATTTGTTAAATATACACTTTTTTATTTAAATGTAACTTACACACTTAAAAAATAAAATAATTTTTATTCTTTAAAATCTATGGATTTTTAAAAAAATTGGTTGCTTAAAAGTTTTTCAATTCTGTTATTTATGCTAATACCCATAAAAACATTCTTGTATAAGCATCAAAAATATTAATATAAAAAAAGCCGTTTAACATTTATTAAACGACTCTTTTGCTATTAATC
Organism: Algibacter sp. Ld11; assembly: GCF_045066735.1. Taxonomy (NCBI): domain Bacteria; kingdom Pseudomonadati; phylum Bacteroidota; class Flavobacteriia; order Flavobacteriales; family Flavobacteriaceae; genus Algibacter; species Algibacter sp. Ld11. The sequence goes on from NZ_JBISHH010000021.1 coordinate 93,011, forward strand.
AATTACTATTTTTTATTACTTTTTAAATGGTTTAATGTAGAATGTAAATTCATATGGTATGGGTAACACTCTATATTGGTTTAATATAGAAATAGCTGTACCACCTACTCCAGATGTTTTATGATCCAAATTTAAAGTTATATAATCTACAGCCTTTAATTGACGTTGGTAGTACGACCTTGTCATATTATCTGTATCGTACATTTGAGCACTTGTATTAAAAGTTTTATCTCCCTTAATTAATAACCCAAACCCATTACTATCACTAATTGATGCCCAATACACATCGGTTTTATTACCGTAATCTTGTGGAATAATATAAGGTACGTAATCATCTTTTACAGTAGTTTCATAACTTCCAAATTTAGCTCCCGTTTTTCTATCTGGATAAGTTTCAAAAGGTCCTCTGCCATACCATTTAATATTCTGAAACGTATCTGGCAATTGAATTTGAAGCCCAATTTTAGGAATCCAATTTGTAAATTCTCCTTCGGGTAATGATGTTGTTTTAACACCTATAGTTCCATCCTCAGATATGGTATAATTAAATGTATTTGAAAACCCAGTCATGGCATTATTAACATAACTAGTTGAAGCAAGCGTAACCACTTTTAAACCCACACGATTTTTATCTTTAATAACTTCTATAGTTTCAACCTTATCTTTTAAATTATTTAAACCCATAGCATACCATCCGTTTGCAATATTTTCTCCCATGCCTTCTTCATATCTTCCAATAGAAGTAGTAAACGTTCCCCAAGCATCTAATTCATTGGCAAGTGGTGCTCGCCAAATATTAAACTTAGGACCTTGTTTTAAGTATTCTTTCCCTTTATAAACTAGAGATGAAAGTAAACCGTTTTTTTTATTGAATGTATAAGTAAAGCTAGAGCCGCTAAACACAATGTTTTCCATGCTTTCATCAATTGTTACACCTTCTATTGGTGTCTTTTCTTCTTGCTTTTCTCTAAAAGGAAATTCAAATTGTTCCCATGCTATTTCATGCCCTTTTTTTGCCCAAGATGTATCTTCGGGAAGCGTAAAACTTAATTCGAGTACATAATGTACTCCTTCTTTAAAATCTTTAGTTTTATAAGGAATGGCGAGTGTTTTCTTTTTTAAAGGATCTAAAGTAATATCCATTGATCCTTGTTCTATTTTTTCTCCGTTGGCAGATAAGGACCAATTGCCATTAAAAGCATTTAGATTAGTAAATGGAAAACGATTTAAAACATCTACTGTTCCCGCATTTAAATTTATGCTTTTGATATCGATAGGTTGGGGCGATTTTTTTAACTGCCATAATTCTGGTTGCACACTTCTATCTGGCCAAACCAATCCGTAAGTTCTTCCTGGTAGACCAATGCTATAATAATGAGATTCATCATTTTCAGATTCAAAATCAAGCCAAAGTGCTGCTGATTTTTTTAATTCTTCATTATTGTTTTTTAAATCTCGAACAGGAACTACTGTATTAAAAATTCTAATATTATCTATGGTTGTATGTGTGAGGTACCCTAAGTGATTATCAATAATCTCGGCAGATTTACCAACATTAACAGGATAAGGCCCGTTAATTATATTGCCTTTACATGCTTTTGAAGCGACCTCTATGCCATTGATAAAAAGCGCTAATTTTTCACCATTATAAACACCAAAAACTTGATGCCAATTGCCCACCCAATCTTCAGGAAGGTTAGCTTCTATAATTACTTTTTTACCGACATTAACATAAAACTGAAGTTTAGTATTATTAGATTGTAAAATGCCATATTGATAATTTCCTTTTGTAATAAAATAAGCATCTCCATTATATTCTTCTGGTTTCACCCAAAATGAAAGAGTAAGTTTATCATCGGAGATATCCAAGGCCTTATCGCGATATACTTCTAACCAATCATCGTGACCGCTTAAATAAAGGGCACTACCAAATTTACCTGATTTTAAAAGCGCCTTATTCATTAAAGTAGCCATCACTTTATTTGGCGACGTATCTGGAGTTGTTCGCCATCTAGAATCAATACCAGGGCTTACCCAGTCCCAAACAGCACCTCCCGTTAAACGCGGGTATTTATAAATAGCATCCCAATATTCATCCAATCCACCAAGTGAATTGCCCGCTGCAGATAAATATTCGTCCATAAAGGACGGTCTTAAATCGTCCCCTAACGCGAAACGATTTTTAAGAGTAAATGGCGTTGCATAACGAGGGCCAACTATATCTTCGCATTTAATTGGGTTTGTTTTAGGATCTTCATCACTATTGCCGCCATACATCCATGCCGGACGACTCGGATCTATTTGTTTTCCTTCTGCTATTATAGCACAAATATTATCACCAGGTCCACTTTCGTTACCAGCGCTCCAAACTACAATTGAGGCATGATTTCTATCGCGATATACCATTTTCTGCATACGATCTAGATATTGCGCTTGCCATTGGGGTTGGCTAGATAAATGGATATTACTGTGTGCCTCGTCTCCTACCTCATCAATAATATATATACCAAGTTCATCGGCTAAATCTAAATATTCCACATTTGGAGGATAATGACTTGTACGAACACTATTAATATTAAATTGCTTCATTAAAATTAAATCCCTGCGCATGGTCTCCAAATCCATAGCGTGCCCCGTTTTTGGATGCATCATATGGCTGTTAACCGCGTTAAATTTAATAGGCATACCATTAATATAGATCGCTTTACTTTTTACTTCAACTTTTCTAAAACCAACCTTATGACATAAAACTTCAATAACCTTATTATTTTCATCAAGTAATTCTAATATAAGCGTATATAGATTAGGATGCTCTGCCGACCATTTTTTAGGGTTTTCAATAAGAAAGGAATTAGTATACTTTTTTCCAACAACTTTTAAGTTTTCTGATAAAATTTGTTTTTTATTTTTATCCAACAAACTTGCACGAACTATATTGCCTTTTAAGTTTCCAGTACTAAATTGACTTACAAAAGCATCAATATTTAATGTCGCATTTTTATAATTTTCATCTAAATCTGTAGTTACATAAAAATCATGGATATGTGTTTTTGGAGTTGACATAATATAAACATCTCTATAAATACCGGCAAGTCGCCATGTGTCTTGATCTTCTAAATACGATCCATCACTATAATGTAAAACCTTTACAGCAATACTATTTTCGCCATCCTTTAAATACTGTGTAATATCATATTCCGCAGGTTCCATGCCTCCTTGATTATAACCAACTTGAACGCCATTAACCCAAACATAAGAAGCCGATTGAACGCCTTCAAAATGTAAAAAATGTTGTTTATTTTTTCTGCCTTTAGGCAAATTAAAAGTTCTATAATAGGAACCTATTGGATTAAATTCTTTTGGCACTAAAGGTGGTCTTGAATTATAAGGCTGCCCAATATTTCTAAACATAGCATAACCAAAACCTTCCATTTCCCAATTTGATGGGACCTTAATTTTATCCCATGTTTTATGGCTAAAATTATCTTTATAGAAATCTTTTGGTGCTTCTTTTAAGTTTTCAGAAAAATTAAAATACCAAATTCCATTAAGGTTTAAAAAATTTGGAGATTCTTTTTTATCCAAATTAAGTGCCTCTTTTACGGTATTAAAAGGCATCAAGTTTGTATGCGGTAATACTTGATTTATTTGAAATATCTCTGGATTTTCCCAATCATTATCAGATTGTGCAAAGCAACAATTAGTTACTACATTAAAGCAAAAAAATAAAATAAAACCTCTGTACAAATTAATCATGTTTTTATAGTTCTAATTTTCAAAACAATTGTTGAGCAATATAAAATATCGCTTTTAAATTCAGTTGATTTATTAATAATTCTAAAAGAAAAATGTTTCCATTTACTTATATTTACCAAATATAGTGTAATTTATACACTTTATAATTTAAAGTCAAAAATATTCTTTGTTAAGCCCCTAAAAGCAGACCATTTAGCGTCTTAACAACTTTAAGAATTATTACAAACCCTAAGTAAATAAATTTATAAACGCTATGAAAATAACGAAACCAGTATTATCAATATTATTATACTTTTTAATATTTACATCTAGTCATGCTCAAAAAAATAAAAATGAAAAACTGCCTTATAAAGACAGTAATTTATCTGTAGAAATTCGTGTAAATGACCTTTTAGAAAGAATGACGCTAAAGGAAAAGATTTCTCAAATGAATATGTTAAGCCTTAAACACTTAAAACTTAATAATAAAGGTAAGGTTAGCCAACAATCTTTAGATTCGTTGTTTAAAGGTGGTAGTATAGGAACTTTAGAAAGTCCGTTTATAGGTGTAGACGAGCTTGCAGCATTATCAGAGGCCGCAGATAATTATTTACGTAACCATACTCGGCTAGGTATTCCGGCCATTCAAATAGCAGAATGTTTACATGGCCAATTGGCGTTTGGAGCTACTATTTTCCCACAAACCATTGGACAAGGAAGTACATGGAATCCTGATTTAATAAAAAAAATGGGAGAAACTATAGCCTTTGAGGCAAGTCTTTCTGGAGTAGATCAAGCTTTGTCTCCAATATTTGATTTAGCGAGAGACCCAAGGTTTGGTAGAGCAGAAGAATCTTTTGGCGAAGATCCTTTTCTAGTTTCAGAAATGGGAAAAGCCTTTGTTATCGGTATGCAAGGCGATCCTCTAGTTGCAAAAACACATATACCCGATGGAAAATTAATGTGCACCGCTAAACATTATGTTGCATACAGCACTCCTTTTGCAGGAATTAATCTAGGGCCAAACAATTTAGGACCAAGAGAACTTAGAGATTTGCATTTATACCCGTTTAAAAAAGTAATACAAGAAGCTAATATTTACTCGCTAATGCCTGCATATAATGAGGTAAACGGAATCCCTATGCACTCGAACAAATATTTAATGAAAGATATTTTAAGAGAAGAACTTGGTTTTAAAGGCTATGTATTCTCAGATTATGAAGCCATTGCTATGCTTAACTATTTCCATAAAATTACAGAAGATGCGGCTGAAACGGCAATTAGTGCTTTAGAAGCCGGTGTTGATTTAGAAGCTCCTAAAAGCTTTGCTTACTCCGAATTAGAAAACCTAGTAAATACTGGAAAAGTAGATATGGCTTTAATAGACCAAGCTGTTAGTAATATATTAACTGCTAAATTTAAAGCTGGCTTATTCGACAAAGCATTTAAAGCTCCGAAAAAAGTTTCAGCCCTTATTCATAATAAAAAAGCTGTTAGTTTATCACAAGAAATTGCAGAAGAATCAATTATTCTACTAAAAAATGAAAACAGCTTACTTCCTCTTAATTTTAACACACTAAATTCAATTGCTGTTATTGGCCCCAATGCGCACCAGGTTCAGTATGGCGATTATAGTTATACAAAAGATAACGAATCGGGAGTTACCATTTTAGATGGTATAAAGCAATATGCTAACAACAAATTTGAAGTTAATTACGCCAAAGGATGCGATATTACAGGCCACGACCAAAGCAATATTTCTGCAGCTGTAGAAGCCGCTGAAAAAAGTGATGTGGTTGTTTTAGTTATAGGAGGTACTAGCAGTGTTTTATCTGGTATTGGCTGGGGAAAAGATATTCCAGGAGATTACCCGACTTCAGGCGAAGGTTTTGATAGAGCCTCCTTAACGCCTCCAGGAGTACAACCGGAATTAATAGAAGCCATATATAAAACAGGGAAGCCTATAGTATTAGTTATGGTACATGGTAGAGCATATTCTATCTCTTGGGAAAAAGATCATATCCCTGCTATTGTTGAAGCTTGGTACCCAGGTGAACAAGGAGGTACTGCTATTGCAAAAGTTTTATTTGGCGATGTAAATCCATCTGGTAAACTAACAGTGAGTGTACCTAAAAGTGCCGGTCATGTGCCAGTTTTTTACAATTATAAGCCATCTGGCAGAGGGTTTTATAGAAACCCTGGAAGTCCAGAAAAACCAGGAAGAGATTATGTGTTTTCATCTCCTGATCCTTTATTTCCATTTGGGCATGGTTTGAGTTATACGCAATTTGAATATTCTGATTTACAAGTTCAAGATTCTAAATTAGATATAAATGGTGAACTGAAACTATCTCTAAAAATTAAAAACATAGGCAAGGTAATAGGTAAAGAAGTTGTTCAAGTATATTTTAATGATAAAATAAGTTCCGTAACCACACCTGTAAAAGTTTTAAAAGAATTTAAAAAAGTAGAAATAAACCCATCGGAAACTACCACAATTAATTTCGCAATTCCAATGAGTGAGTTTGGCCTATGGAACAAGGACATGAATTTCGTAGTTGAACCAGGGCAATTTGAAATTATGATAGGAAGTTCTGCCGAAGACATAAGGCTTAACAAAACAATTACTATTGAATAGTAACTAACAAAACCCTAATATTTAGATAAAAAAAGAGGAATAATATAAATTATCCCTCTTTTTTTTATACTTATATAATCTAACCTTCCGAAGCGAAGGAAAACTCACTTGTTAAATTTGCTACTTAATTACAATACTCTTATAAATCTCACTTTTATCTGTAATAATCTGTACAACGTACATACCAGCAGGAAGGCTATTTACATTAATTTGGCTCTGCGTTGTTGCTTTAGCAAGTTTACCAACTGCATTAAAAATTTTCACCTCCTTTAGAGATTCATTGGCACTAACTTTAATAGTTAAAAGGCCGGTAACGGGAACAGGGTAAGCTATAGTATCCTGACTAACAACAGTATTCTTTTCTGTCGAAAGTAAGATCCCGGTTTTATTTATAGTAAAGTTATCAGAAATTGAACCATTATCGTTAATAAACTTAACAGCCAAATTTTGTCCATTCCCTCCATCATTTTCAACTTCTAAAACGCATGACCCCAATTCATTTAAAGAAGCAAACATTGCATTATGGTCTAAACTTCCTCCAGAAATTTTACCAGCCGATCCTGTTGTTATATAAACTGCTCCTGGATTCTGTATATCAGTTTTTTGATATGCCCCATCTGAAGTATCTGCTTTACCAGATAAATGACCGTTTGTTCCAACTGTATTTGCGTTCATATCAAAACTATTTGAAAGCCCATAGTGTCCATTGATGAAATATGATCTTTCATAGGAATGTGAATGGCCACTTAAAATTAAATCTACACCATTTGATTCTAAAATAGGTAAGAAGTTATTTCGCATATTAATGAGTTGAGGCTCAAAATCTGAATCATGAGATCCTTTTGTATATGGCGGATGATGAAAAATAGCAACAATCCAATCTTGATTTGTATTTTGAATATCTTGTGTACACCAAGCCATTTGATTTGCATTAGTATCCAACGTGTAAGATTCTAAAACAATGAAATGAATATTAGCATAATCAAAAGAATAATAGGCTTCGGTACCTGATGCTATACCACCAGATTCTCCAGCTGTTGGAAAACTAAAAATATCGTAGTAAGGGCCTGATTGCGAATTTGAATCTGCTGAATACCCGTCATGATTTCCTAATGTAGACCATGCTACAGTATGCTTCAATTGTTCTTGATAAATATTAAAAAGAGCTATTTGATATTCGCTATCTAAACCATTATCATAAGCATTATCACCTAAAAACAACATCATATCTGTTTGATTCGGATTTGTACTTGCATTAGCGACATAGTTGTAATATTGATCACGAACATTTTTCTGATTTTGATTTCCAGTACCTGCATCTCCTAAAATCCATACACGTACAAATTGGTCCGTTCCAGTAGTTGGTGCTGTTGTAAAAAACATATCACTAGACTCAGGAACATAAATACCTGCAGTATTAGCTATTTCATAATAATATTTAGTGTTTGGCAATAATCCTGTTAACTCAATTTCATGATCATTAGTTACAGAAATATCAGATACTGTCCCATCTAATGCACCTAATACGGTTCCATAATTTATAATGGTTTCAGTATTAGTATTTGTTCTATATTTTAGCGTAATAGCATCTGGTCGTCCTTTTTGTAAATAAGGACCTCTTGTTAATTCTGCTTGAACTTCATCTCTAACTTCTAAACGAAAATTAAAACTAACGTCTGAGCTTGTTGCACTATTTTGATGTATTTCTACAGCCACTACATTTGTTCCATTTACTAAAAGGTTATCTACTATATTATTAATCCATACACCTTCGGTTGTTGCAGATATTGCAAAAGTTGCGTAATTAATAGTTCCACTTGGCATATTATCTCTCCAAATTTCAGTTCCGTTAATATAAACAACCATACCATCATCTCTTAATGCGCTCATGTCTATATACTTTAAACCCACATCATCTGTGGTTGCATTAAAAGAGTATCTAAAGTATGATGTTAGTGCTCCGTTATCTATTGTTGTCGCTTCATCTCCTTCTCCATAGCCTAATTCGGCATTACCCGAAGACCAAGAAGTATCATCAAAACTGGATGTTTTCCAATCACCAATTGGTTCATTTCCCATATCATAATACTTCCAGTTTCCGCCAACCGAAATGCGCTCACCAGGAGATGGCATTGACTCTACAGTTATTCCTGTAATGTTTTGTTGTGCTAAAAAAACGTAGCCATCTGGTCCATCTGGATTAAAAATTTGTGCTTGGTAGCTATAACTTGAACCAGGAAATAAACCCGATGGTATTTCAAGACTCAACGTCAACGTGCCAGCATTAGCCGTAACTATCTGGTTAACATCTGATAGGTTACCTGAAACATCAACTAACCTTATAAAGGCATGAGCTCTCGCCACGTCTTTAGTATACTCAAAAGTAATATCGACAAATGATCCTGCTTGAACCGTGGTTGGATAATTGGTTATAAACACCGAATTTGGTGCTACTTCGGCTGCTTCTACAGTTACGCCTTCAAAATTTTCGGTGGCTAAATGATTATACCCAGCATCTGGATTGAATATCTGAGCTTGATAACTATAACCAGAACCAAGTGCTGTTGCAGGTACGGGAAGATTTAATGTTAACGTTCCTGAATTATCCGTTACTATTTGATTGACCTCTGTTAAATTACCCGTTGCATCCTTTAACCGAAGATAAGCATGAGCCCTAGCAACATCTTTTGTGTAATTAAAAGTAATGGCTACCTCAGAATCTGCCGTAACCGTAGTTGGTGGGTTAACCATGGTTATTGTGTTTTGCGCAAATGTAATTGCCGAAACAAACCATAAAAGAATAAATAATATTGGTTTAACTTCTAATAAACAATTGCTCTTCAAGACTATTAATTTCATTTTGTAATTTTTTAATTGCTAAGGTCGTTCTAAACTTATCATTCAATAAAGCTATCGCCGACTTTGCCTGTTGTATCGCAATTTTTGAATCTACCTCTCGTTTGTTATCAGATAAATACTTGGCTTTTTTATAATACCAAAATTCTTTTCTATATGCACTTAATATAAAATAGTTGTATTGTTCTATTGCTTCGTCTATTTTGTGAGCAGCTTCTAAGTATTCTAATTTTTGTAACTGAAGCGAAAAAGTATTTTCTCCTAACTTTTTTAAACCAAACTCTAAGATTTCAAGTGCTTGTGGATAATTACTACTATCCATCGCTAGGTAAATTTCGCTATACTCGATAACATCATCAGGGGTAATATCTATGGTGTTTTTAATAAAATAACCATAATATTTTAAGGCTCTATTATATTTTTTTAACTGGACTAATATTTGCGCGTGCAACTTATTGATTTTAACATCTACGCTATCCTTTTCCAAATGAAAATTTGAAGAAATTAAAGCTTTATTTAACTGATTGTTTTGGTAATAAGCTTGTGCTTTTCTGTAATGAAGTAGCGTATTTGAATTCCCTAATTTTTCTGAACTTAAATAGTCCTTAATAGCTTTATTAAATTCTTCGTGTTGCTCGTATAAATATCCTCGATCAAAATATAGTTTAGAATTTTTTGGTTCTTTCTTAATTTCTACCGTTTTCTCTTCTATTCTTTTTGTTAGACTACCATGTGCATGTAAGAAAGAGGCCGTTATTAGAAAAATACCGTAAAGTACTTTTCTGTAATTGTTAAACCTTTTCATGTATTTTAAAATATCTATTTAATTAAAATCATCTTAAATATAACCAATACAACCTATGGGTTTACAGTAACAGGTATACTTACTTGAGTTGTGGGTAAAATATGTTTTACCTTAATTTCGGTAATTCCAGCATTTATTGCACTGCCATTTGCGGGAGTCCCATTAATATTTAATGCATCAAAATCTTCAAAACCTATTTCAACTTCACTACCATTAATTAAAGTATATCGAATTAAAGTCCCAGAAAGATCTATTATTTCGCCCTCATTATAAACAGTATTTTCTGGTCCCGTTACAAGTACGGCACCTCTAGGAAAAAAGGTAACCATATTTAATTCTTGAACTACATTTAATCCAGAATCAATATGAGTTATTGATACATCGGTATCAGATTCAAGCGCATCGCCATTTGCTGGTACAGATTCTATTTCTTTTTGAATTTCAGTATATATAAAGTCTTCCATAACCCCATTCTCGTATGTATATGTAACTTCCAAGTCAGTAAGATTTAATTTCTGACCATAAAAATAATCTTTAGTGGGTTCTGTCTTAATTTCTATGGCTGTAACATCGTTATGAACATCAATTGTTTGAGTTAAACCTTTTCCAGATTCACCAATTTTCACTATGACTGATGTATCAGAAAAATCTAATGATTTACCATTTTCTGGCTCTGTTGTAATGCCTTCACTTGCAAAATCACTAAAAGAAATATCGATACTATTTCCGCCCTTATCTAAAGTAATTACCATGTCTGTTAAATTCAACAAATCTCCAAGAACGTAATCTAACTGGGGTTGCGTTTTCATGGATACTCTAGAAATATTTGAAGAGGATGCATCATCATCACTATCACAGGCACTGAAAAGTACAACAAATGTCATAGTAAAAAGCCAAGCTGAAAATTTAAAGCGCGAAAAATTAATTATTTGTTTCATCTGTTTAATATTTTTTAATGATCAAAAAGTTTAAATACATTGTACCTAATTGTTTTAAATTACTTATTGATGCATAAAATTTAAGTTCATTATCTGTTTATTATATTTCTTGCGTTTTCTATTTAAATTCAACTATAAATTCCTCAAAAACAGCCGCTCTATCACGAATTACAATAGTATCTTTTACAGCATGTGTTTCAGCAAAAGTAGCATCGACATACGTGTAATCTAAATAAATAACATCTCTCGATTTTCCTCCCCATTCATCACCATTTTCTACATATTCACCTGTTCCTGTAACACCGTATGGATCATCAGCTGTACTTGTAACCACACATGTTCCATCATCATTAAAAGTTAACTCCATAGCCACAGTACCCGGGCTTGACTCATCTCCTCTACCTATTAAATTTTCTAGTCTTACCTTATTTAAACCTGCAGTTTCTACAAAGATTACTTCATCATCTACAACATATTCTTCTTGATATGTTCTACCGATAGTATTAGTTGGCGCTGTTATCATATCCAAACCTCTTCTAAGGTAATTCCCGTGAAATTTATTCATAAATTTAATTCCAAACAGGGTATAATCTTTAGGTAAAACATCCCAATCATTAGGATTTACTTTATCCGGGTTATTAACATTAGTAGAGCCAGAAAGTATACTATCTATATTTTCAATATCTGTAATTCTTAAAGGAATAACATAATTTGTGGTTTGGGCATCCCCAAAAGCAAGTGGGTCATCAAAAAATGCATCATACAACTGTACAGTAATAGTCGCTTTAGTCTCACCTGATGGTATAACAGAAGGACTAATATTTTCCATAGTATAATATTCTGGAGGAAGTGCTTTTACATTTGCTACATTATCTAATAAACTATTATCTAACTCAAAATAAATGTTTCTATTTTGATTATTAGTACGGATACCAGTCATTACTGCCGTAATTTCAAAGTTATGTGCATTATCATTATCGTTAAACCCCTGATCATACTTTCCTAATATAAGTGTACGTGCAGGTGTTTGGAACGGAAAATAAGTTGCAATCACATCGAAGTCATCAAATTCTGGATCGGAGTTGCTACACGATATTATGATGAGCGCACTTATTAGTAAAATTATATTTCTTGTATTCATCGCGTCGTAAATTTTCAATTATATTTTTTGTATTTAATGAGCTTATATGCCCTTCAATGTTATTACTTTGAGACTTAACTCGCTAAAGTTACCAACCTCTATTTTGTTCTAATTTATCAAACTTCACTAACTCGTTTTGCGGAATTGGCGCATAATTAGCATTATCTAAATATAATCTAGGCTCTACAGTAAACTCATTGTAAGTACTACCATTGTATCTTGACCCAATAATATCAGTTAAATCATCTAACATATTCCATCTTCGTAAATCAAATAAACGGTGTCCCTCAAAACAAAGTTCTAACCTACGCTCATTACGAATAAGTGCACGCATATCTTCCTTGCTACTTATACTTGTTAAATATGTATCTACAGCAGGAAGGCCAGCTCTTTTTCTAATAGCACTTATAACTGTTCTTGCGGAAAGACCTTCTATCATATTATCAGGACCTCCTAATTCATTTGCGACCTCTGCAAACATTAAATAAATATCTGTATAGCGTAAATAGACATTCATTTTTTCGGATGCTGAAATATTACCATTAGCACTAATAACAACATTAGGATCCAATAATTTTTTAAGATAATACCCTGATCGTGTAGATTGAAACTGAACTCGATCTATTTCATCGGCACCTCCATCAGCACCAGTTCTAATAAACCTACCACCCAAATCATTTCCATTATATAAAATATACTTTTTTAATCTAGGATCTCTATTACTAAATGGGTTTGAAGCATTATAATCTGGATGATTTATTGAAAAAGGTTGACCATCTGACATAGGAAACGCATCTACCAAATTTTGTGATGGATTAAGCTTTCCTTCCCCTCTTAATGAAGGTGGGTAATGTTGCTGCTCGACCCAAGTAAAGGTACTTGCGACGTTTTCTCTCCAAAGTACTTCTGGAAAAACACGCGTACCAGAATCAAACTCATAAAAATTGTAAAAACCTGTTGGGCTTAAACCATCTACACCTCCGTTATCGTTAAGTAATTCGGCCAATATAGTACTTGCCTCCTCGTAATAATTTCCAGCACCATTGAAAAATGCGGGACTAGCAGCTAAAAGATTCAACTTTGCTTGAAAAGCTTTTATAATTCTACCATTGATGCGTCCATCTTGAGTACCTCCAAAAACAAATTGGTATATATCAACATCTGCATCACTGTAACGCGACGGTTGTTTTGCCAAATCACCATCCCAATCCATAGGGATATACTCTAAAGCTTCATTAAAATCGGCATTAATTTGTTCTAAAGTTTCAGTAAATGCTGGTCTTGGAAAATTAAAATCCGCATCATACTCTAGGTATTCAGTAATATAGGGTACGCCTAAAAGCGTACCTGAAGTTCCAATACCTGCATGCTCTTGAAGTATCCAAAAATGTCTTAAAGCTCTCATAGCTAAAGCCTCTCCATATAAGCGCTGCTTAAAAAGAGCATTACTTTCTTCGTCTTGTTTCCATTGTACTTGGTCTATAACACTTAGAAATTTGTTTATATATAATACATATTCATACTGTCCCCATCTACTAGTGAAAGCGTTATTTGCCGTCCATTCTCCTGTAGCCATTCTACGGTAACCACTTAGATAATTACTAACAGCATCATCTGTAGCGGTATCATTGAATAATAATTGATTTGACATACTTTCGTAGGCATTTAATAATAACCCTTCTGCAAATACAGGATCATAAGCCAATCTCTCATCACCGGCAAGATTTTCATCTAAAGGTTCAAAAGTAGAACATGCTCCAAAAGAGAGTAAAATTAATATGATAGATGTATGTTTTATAATAGTTTTCATGTCTAAATCTTATTTAATCAGTTAAAACTTTGCTCTAAGTCCCAATGAGTAATAACGGTACGATGGGCTCGAACTCAAGCTTAATTGTTGTATGTTTTTTTCTTTAGCAATCATTAAAAGATTTGCTCCACTGGCATATACACTTAAATCTTGCATATTAAGATTTGATACTAATGTTTGAGGCAAATCAAATGTTAACTGTACCCGTTCTATTTTAAAATTACTGTTGTTGTACAACCAAAAATCTGATGTCTGACCAAAATTATTAGTATTCTCTATTGAGGACAACCTTGGAAAAGTAGCTGTATCTGCAGTAGCTTCGGTCCATCTTCCTCTTACTACTTCAGAGTATTTATCATCTGCTTGTGGTTGATAGTAACTATTTGAAGTTATTCCTTGGCTACCAACTTGAGCCGTTAATAATGTAAACAATGTAAATGATTTATAACTCAGTTTAATGTCTGACCCAAACGTCCATGGCGCATCCCATCTACCTATAACAACTTCATCTTGCTCATTAACTAATCCGTCATTGTTTATATCTTTATATCTTAAATCTCCCGGTTGTACAGATCCAAACTCTGGAGTAGGAATACCTTCTTTTAATGCACCATCCGTATCAAAATCGTCAACACCAAAGAAACCTAGAGATTTTAACCCCCAATATGCATCTACAGACGTTCCTTTCCTATATTGATAATCGTCATTATAAACTTCATCTACAACAGTTCGTTCGGAGGTAGCATATAAAACACGAGCACCTAAATCTAATCCTAAATCATTAAATTTATCAGAATATCTTATTCCTAATTCGAAACCTGAACGTTTATCTGCTTCAAAATTAGAATAAGGTCTAAATGTATTATAATACTCAGGGTATAATGTTGAAGCTCTAATAGTTTGCTCATCTAATACTGAGCGAAAAGCATTCGCTTCTACCCATATTTTATCAAAAAAAAGTCCTTCTATTCCTATATTGTAATCTACTCTACGCTCCATCCCTAAACTCAAGTTCTGGCTTCTCTCAATTGTAGTATATCCGTTTTTAAAACCTGTACCATATTGATCGCCCCAATTGTAATTACCAGCATTTTGTTGGTAATATTCATCATAAAGAAAGTATCCTGGAACTTCTAAATCCGAATAAACAACTCCCATAGAAGAACGAAGTTTAAGATAATTTAACCAAGACACATCTTTTAGAGAGGTCTCTTCTGATATAATATAACCAAAACCTAAAGTAGGTGCTAATTTATCTCTATCTCCTTCGGATAATTTAACCGAATGTACATACGATGTATTTAAATCGAATAAAAACCGATCTTTATAAGTGTAGTTTAAACTTAAAGCGACGTGGCTATTTTTATCAGCTTGGGTTACCGATTTTGTTTGGGTATTATTAGCAAAACCAACTAAAGATGCTTTTAATAAATTATTTTCATCAAGTTGTTTCTCATAATTTAATAGACCAAAGAAACCATATCTAATTGTAAATATATTTGTTTCAACATCTTCTTCTAAATTTTTAAGGTCTGTATTACCAACATTAACTAGGTTAATAATTTTATCATCATCATTCCAAGTTGGTTGATATATGGCATAAGCATTATTTACCGTTAAATTATAACGGTTATAAAAATCGAAACTTAAATAAGTTTTAGCTGATAAGCCTTCTGTTATAGCACTTAAATCAAAATTTATTGAATTATTAACTTGACTTATACGCGATATACTGGTTTGCTTTCCTCCTGCTATTCCTGCAGCTATTGGAACATTTCCTGTGAAAAATTGATTTCCTCCTAAAATAAAACCATCGTACTTATTGGCTGCCGCAAGAAGCCCCTCTAAACCAGGGTTATTTGTTGTGTCTATCATATCAATAGGTAACAACGGCGCATAAAGGTTTGGTTTAAAAGTAAGACCAGAATCATACAGACTGGTTAAAGAGCTTTTATTTGTTTCAATAATCGCGATGGCATCTAAACTACTTGTAATCCAGCTATTAATTCTAAAATCGATATTACCTCTAACATTAAAACGCTTAGTGCCTTTATCATTATCACTAAAGTCCTGCAAACTTTGATCGGATTTAAAACCAAAATTTATATAATACTTAGTATCTTCCATAGAACCAGAAAAATCACCAATAACATTAGTAAACGAGGCTAAGGAACTAAAATAGTCTTTAGAGTATAAATCTACATCAGGATATCTAAATGGATTAGTATTATTAATTTGATTTGCAATTTGAGTATCTGAGAATGTCTGACTTAAACCATCATTTATTCGTGCTTCGTTATAAAACTGCATATAATCTGCAGAATTAAGATAATTAGGCATGGAAATAGCTTCCTTAAGCCCTGAACTTGCACTGATATTAAACTCCGTTTTTTTAGACCCGCGTTTGGTTGTAACTACAATAACTCCATTTTTCCCCATAGAGCCGTACAATGCCGCAGCATTAGCATCCTTTAAGACTGTTATCTCTTGGATTTCCTCCATGTTTAACAAATCTATAGACCGTCCTGGAATACCATCCACAACAATCATAGCTCCACCTAACCCTCTAATGTTTTCGCTATACTTCAGACCGGTAATTCTACCATTTAAAGCATCTCTTACCCATTGGGTATTATCATATTTTAAAAACTCATCAGGCACAATTGAAGATACAGCTCCTACTACATTTTTATTTTTTTCGGTTTGAAACCCCAAAGTCACCTCTTTATTCACCTTAGCAACCAAATCTATACTATTGGTAATAATAGAATCGTTCTCTACGGGTGTTTGCCCAAATAATGAAAAGGAAAATAGCATGTAGCCTCCTAAACAAAGGAGCGGTTTTTTATATTTTATAAATTGTTTCATAAATTGGTTGTTATTTTTTTGTACAAAAAACAAATTAAATGTTACCATCCTGGGTTTTGAGGGAATCCTTCATAAAGCTGTGTATCATCCTGAGGAATAGGCAGCCAATAGTGTTTTTCTTCAAAAACTTTAGTTCTTAATACTTCTTCCACCATATTGATAGGTTTGCCATTTGAACTTCGATCGAATCTTATTCCTGTTTTTAATTTATATTTAATATCTGTTCCGAGTTTCCATCTTCGCACATCCATCCACCTATGGTTTTCCCAAGACATCTCCATGCCACGCTCACGGCGAATTTCGTCCATAAACACGTTTGGACTTGTTAAGTTTACTCCGTTGACATTTAAACTACCGTCTGGTTCAGCACGCTCTCTAATGGCATTAATAGCATCTAAAGCAGAAAGATCAAAACCTGATGGCTTTCCATTAATTCCGTAACCAATTACTGCAGCTTCTGCATACATTAAATACACATCTGTAAGTCTTACGTGAAGTCTCCATGAAAATAGACTTTGATTATCATACTTATTAAATCCTCTTGGGAACCACTTTTTTGCTACATACCCTGTACGAGTTCCGTTACTCTTACCCGGATATCTATGTGAACCTCCATCGTAAAATTCTGCATATCGATCTACTTCAGCAGCTCCGGTGGCAGCTCCTATATTATTGACCATCTGATCTCCATCTACAACAATCCATTTATAAAAGCGAGGATCTCTATTTGCCCAAGGATCTTCTGGGTCATAAAGTGGACTATCTTCGCACGACAATCCATCTTTCATACCAAAATTATTCTGTATATAATTATGTGTAGGTGAGTTTATTCCATTGGTACCATTAAGCGCACCTAATTGCCATGAATTACCTAAATATGCACCAAACCATCCTACAGATCCAGCTTGACCAAAAACATATTCAGAGCTATCAGGGTAAAGCCCACTAGGATCATAAAAAATATCTTCATAATCATCCCAACTTTGTAATCGGTATCTCGGTATCTCTATCAATTCAGCAAAGGCATCTGCCGCTAGTTTACAAAGTTCTACATTGTACCCATACGTGTCATTGCTATTTTGCATTAACGGACTTGCAGCATATAATAAGTTTTTTCCTTTTAATGCCAGTGCAGCACCTTTGGTTATTCTAAATAAGTTTTGACCATTAGTAGCATTACCCGGTGCCCAATCGGCATCATCCCAATCTTCCGGTAACAATGCAATCGCTCTATCAAAATCCTTATCAATTTCTAGAGCAGTTTCAGCCCATTCTGTAGGCCTTGGTAATTGCCAATCATCTTCTAAAACACGATCTATATAAGGCATAGCACCCCAGAATTTCATGATTTCATGATGAAAAAAGCCTCTAAAAAAATAAGCTTGACCTAAAACGGCGTCTTTTTCTTGTTGGGTAGCATCTACCATCAACTCTTCTGCATTAGCAATAACGATATTTGCTTTTCTTAATCCTGCCCAACTACTTGGCCATAGCGAACTTCTATCAAAAGGAACGCCAGAAGCCGTATTATTTGCTCCGCTAAAATAATTGAAAGTATTCCCTTCCCAATCCCAATATCGGCCTTGATCTATTGAATAATCGAAAATCCAGGTTTCTACCCCAATGGCATCCTCACCGTAAATGGGATAATTAGAATAAAAGGACAAAGAATAATCAACAATCATAGCATACATTTCTTCCACAAAACCTTGCGAACTGTCAAAGTTTTTAAAAACCTCATCAATGGAAAGATCGGTATCTAAAGGCTTATCTAAATAGTCTTCACAAGAATCTATTACTATAGCAAGACATAATAGACCTATTAACTTATATAAATTTCTCATTGTCTTTTTCTTAAAAATTAATTGTTACTCCTAAATTCACTCTTTTAAATGTAGGATAGTTACCTCTAGATTCGGATTGATTACCAACATTCTCCTCCCTATCATCCGGAAGATCGGACCAAAAGGCTAAATTGTTACCATTTACAAAAACCCTGTATTGGCTACCTTCATCGGTTCCAAAAGTATACGCTAGCTCTACATTTTGTAATCTAACAAATGAAGCATCATACCAATTTCTATAAGAATCCGTACCACCACCTACACCTCCATATGAAGGTAGAACTTCTACTCCATCAGGATTAGTTACACTCCAATAATCAGATTTCTCTTCAAAAAACAATGGTGTGCTTGCTGCAAATGTTCGATCTTGATATTCTTTGGTTGTGTTACTCACACCATAAAACTGAATCATAAATGATAAATTTTTATATCCGGCCCCTAAGTTTAGGTTGTATGTATTTTGTGGACGTGTTGGGTATCCATAAGGCACAACATCATCATTATTTATTACGCCATCTCCATTATAATCTATGGTATCGTAAGCACCAGGCCTTACTGCTTCTTGATTGTTTTCTAAAGGATTAGAACCATAAACATCATTCCAAGATTGTAATATATTACCCCTTATTGAAGTATAGTTTTGACCAATAGGAAATCCTTGCTCTTTTTGATAATCTAACTGTAATAATGGGTCTTCTTTATATCGCACCTCATCTTTAGCTGTTGCATAAGCAAAATTTGCTGAGACATCCCAATTCTCAGTAATGCGGTGTTTAAAGTTTAAAGCGACTTCTAATCCTTTCACAGTTGTTTCTCCGAGATTCACATCTGCAGGATCAAAACCGAAAAAAGAAGGTACACTTCTGTCATCGGCAGGAATTATAATATCATACCTATCTTCTTTGAATAAATCAACATCTAAAGAAAACATGTTTCTCAAAATAGCCATTTCAAAACCTATATTGGCTTTTTTAGAAGTTTCCCAGCGTAAATCTGAATTCCCAATAACCAGTTCTTGATAATAAGTATATGGTGAGTTTGTTCCCCAAAGATTTGCATTATTCATATAAGCCGTTCCTCCGTTCGCCCATTGCGAGGTATAAGACCACCTGTTACCAGCTTGATCATCACCAACAAGACCATAAGACCCACGTATTTTAAGTTTATTTACCCACGACACATCCTCCATGAACGACTCATTGCTAATCATCCATCCTATGGCAGCCGAAGGAAAAAGCTCGAATTTATAGCCTAAACCGAATTTTTCCGAACCATTATAAGCTCCATTAACATCTAGAAAATAACGGTTATCATAATTATAAACCATTCTAGCCACCCAATCCTCTCTATATTTAGGCGCTCTTGGTTGAAAGAAATCATCTACATCACGAAATTCTTCTCTATTCATTAATGCTAATAAACCTATGGTATGTTTATCTGCAAATGTTTTATCATAATTTAATGCGAACTGATAGAATAATCTACTAGTTGTTGCCCAATCATCTATTCCAAGAGATTCTCTTGTCCAAGGCTCCACTACAAAATCAAATTGATTCGTTCCTTCGGGTGTAACAATTTGTTCGGTTCCATCTGTAAGGTAAACCTTGTAAATCACGTTATCTCCACCATCAGGGCCACCTTCATAAATGCCACTTTCTCCAATAAAATTATTATCATAAGATAGAGAAGCTTTTAAAGAAAGTCCTTCTGTAATAAAATCTAATTTTTGCGTAAGTACAAAATCGGTATTGATTTGAACTCTATGGCTTTTAGTTGCTCCTTTTGCAGAAAGTAGTACTGCTGGATTAGCCAGTTCATAGTTTTCTTCAGCAGTTCTTCCATAAGTTCCATCAGGATATATAGGATAAAATAAACTAGGTGCTAAATTATAAATACTACTATAAAGTAATTGATTGTCTGCTTCATTGCCATTTTGTATTCCATAATGTCCTGAAAGGTTAACCGACAAACGGGTATTTTTTGAAATATCAAAATCAATATTACTTCTAAAGTTAAAACGATCATAATCAAAACTAGGAGCATAATCTCTTCCATTATCGAAAGAAGCGCCATCAAAGATATCCCCAACATGCTGATAACCGATTCCACCAAAGTATTTCACGGCATCTGTTCCACCACGAACGGAAAGGTTTACTCTATGATCCATGGCAAAATCTTTCTGTGTAGCATCAACCCAATCTACATTTGGATAGATATAACTATCTGTTTCACTTGTACGGTTTCTGTATCTATCAACAATGGCGACTGGAGTATATTGATCCCAAGCACCACCTAAAGCTGCTGTGCGCTCTATAGATTCATTAACTGCTGATATACCATCGTAAGAATCGTATTTCTGTGGCAATTTTGATGGGGTTTTAATAGTAGAACTTGCCGTAACCGAAAGTTGTGCTTTTCCTGTTTTACCGCGTTTAGTAGTAATAAGAATTACTCCGTTACCACCTTTTACACCAAATACAGCAGTAGCAGAGGCATCTTTTAGCACCGAAATACTTTCAATATCGTTTGAGTTAACGTCATTCATACTTCGTTCTATACCATCAACAAGAATTAATGGTTGTCCGTCACCATTCCAACTACTTTGTCCACGGATATATATTGCAGGACTTTCGTCACCTGGACGCCCCGAAGAAGACACCGTAACAACACCAGGCAAACGCCCTGTAAGAGCTTGACCTACAGTGGAAACGCCTCCAGATTGCAATAAATCTTCTCCTTTAACCTGCACAATCGAACCTACAATACTTTCTTTCTTCTGTTTTCCATATCCAACAATAACAATCTCTTCAAGCGCTGCTGTTTCTGCAACCATAATAATATTAATATCTGTTCGACCGTTAACATTAATGGTTTGGGTAGCAAAACCTACATAACTCGATATTAATTTTGCGTTTTTTGGTACATCTATAGTAAACCTACCATCAAAATCTGTCATTACACCATTAGTTGTACCCTGCTGAAGAATATTAGCACCTATAACAGCGCCTAACTCCGCCTCGGTAACAGTACCACTTACTGTAATAATTTCCTGAGGATTTGTTTGAGCAAAAATATTTAATGGGGAAATAGAAATCAATAATATAAAGAGCCCTATTTTAAGAACACACTTAAAATTAGAATCAGGCTGTTTTGTGCAAGGAGTTCGTTTTTTCATCTCTAAAATCTGGTTGATACTTATTTTAATTGTTCATTAAAAGCCTATAAGGCTTTAAGCCCTATACTCTAAATCTGAATCAACTCTTATAATATAATTACGTTATTTTTTTTACAGTCAATCTAGTTATTGTATCGAAACATAGCCCTTGTATATATATTCAAAAATAGCATTACCTAGCTAATTAGTTACCAAATAAAAAAAGCTTGAGAGAGATATAATTGGACATGGGATATTATTTATAGTATGATATTACAATATTAATAAAATAAAATGTGAAAACCACACTTAATATAAATTTTGTTTTGTTAATATTTAACTTTGGTGGTATTCTCTAGCAAAAACAACTGTTTCCACACTGTAAATTATTTTTTAATTCTAGAAATAGCTCGCTATATAATAAAAAATAAAAGTTAGAGATTGAAAATAGATTTTAATAAGCCCCGAGGTAGATTCTAGTTTATTGACAAACGCACCCTAAGCTCTAAATTATATTATCAAATAAAAAACTTAAAACATACGCAGAACAAATTTGGAACATAAAGCTAACCTATCATTTATTACATGAGCACTATGACATTTTAAATTATTCAATCTCTGAGTAAATTAAGATATTAAAGACCGATGCTATTTAAACTATATAGCCTATAACAGGTAAAAACACAAGTTTTTAATTGTACTCCTTTTATACTGTTTTACAATTTTATGCCATATATCAAACTTCGGTTTTACTACAGGAGTATTAAAAGCACTGTAATGCTTTAAATAAAACATTTTCATTTATTTACAATAAAAACAACATAACACACTGAAAATAAGGTATTAACACCCGTTTTCAAGATTAAGTATTTGCACGCTATTAAAACTCGTAATATCATCCGACATTTGTAATGTAATCAAAAACAAAAATTTCGATTGAGTAGCTACTATCAGTTTTTAATTATAAAGGCGGAATCTGAAAAGTCTTAAAAAAGAGTAGGAAATATTTTTTAAAACCATTAATTATGTCAAGTTATAAAGTAAACATTCCAGCAGGCCCACTATTTAGTAACGAGGAAGCTCAAGCCATTGGCCCAAAAATAGCAGCAGCGCACGGCGGTAAATTTACGGGTTCTTGGAATACCGTAGTAGAAGGTAAAATGAGTGTTGTAGAAGTTGAACTAAATACAGACCATACAGGTTCTAACGAATTTAAAGTAGATGTTCTAGCAGGCCCGTTATGGAATAATGATGAAGCACAGAAATTAGGCCCGGCAATTGCCGCATCTTACGGTGCCGAATTTACAGGACATTGGAAAACAATTATCGAGGGTAAAATGAGCGTTATTGGAGTAAAATATGCCATTTAGTAATTTAAAAACTCCAAACCTAGATGCGCTCTATGTTTGGAGTTTTTCTTATATAAAGAAGCAGAACATCACTTAAAAAAAATGAGAAATGTTAGTATAAGCTAACAAGCAAACCTACTTGTTTTATTAGTCAACAAATTATAGTATGTACTACAACTTACCAATATTATCTGTTAATATAAATCCAACCTGTTTTTGGTTTAGAACCATTTCCTAAATCTAAAACATAGTAGTACGTCCCAACAGGCAGCTCTTTTGCCTCGTTTATGGTTACCCTTCCGTTAGAAGTTCCATCCCAAGTATTAGAATATCCTTTGGCTTGGTAAACAATATTTCCCCAACGGTTATAAACTTCCAATTTATTATTCGGATAGTTTTCAATACAACTAATTAAAAACAAATCGTTATCACCATCGCTATTTGGTGAAAACTCATTATAAACTTCTAAACATTGTGGCGTAACAAAAGCAGTAGCCATATTGTTAGATGAATTGGTGTCCATACCACCATCTAAACTAAAGATAGTCGCTGTATTTAGATAATCCCCAGTACCTAGTACTTCAACTGTAATTTCTAAAAGTTGTATATCGCCTTCATTCAACACAGGCACCGTCCATTCACCATCGTTCTCTGAATAAGTTCCGGCAGTGGCTATGTAAGAAATAAATTCATATCCACTAGGAATAAATTCTTCAACAACAATATTATTTGCCGTTACAGAACCTTCATTAGTTAAAGTAATAGTAAAAACAACTTCGTTATTAACAACCGGTTCTGCTTCATTCACAACTTTCTCTATACTTAAGTCTGAAGCACCACTAAAGATACTTACTGTAGCATCATCTGGATCTCCATCATTATCTACATCAGCATTTGTTGCGTTATCAGGATCATCGGAATCTTCACGGATTGAAGCTGTTGAATTAACAATTGTTGCATCTACAAATGCCGTATTAACCACCCTACCTGCATCAATATCATCTACCGTTACCAAATGTTCTGCAGTAGCTGTAAAGGTTTCTCCTGGTGCTAAAGACGACACTGTCGACGCACTGGTAAGCGTTGCGTTAGCATCGGATAAAATAATATTTAATAACGTTACATTTCCTGCGTTTGTAACTGAAATACTATACGTTAAAACGTCTCCAATATTGGTATACGAACCAAAATCGACAGCTTTAATTACATCTAAAATAGCCAATTGTGGCGTTACGGTTACTGTTGCATCATCTGGTTCTCCATCGCCATTGGCATCACTATCTGTAGTATTATTAGGATCATCAGAGTCGTCTGTAACTAAACCTCCCTTAGGATCTTCAGCATTTGCAACTGCAGTATTTGTTACCGAACCTATATCTAAATCACTTTGTGTAATAGTATGGCTTGCAACTAGCATCATACTTTCTCCTGGCTCTAATGTTGCGATATTAGCTGGAGAAATACTTCCTGCATCGGCATTAATATCAGAAATTACAATATCTGTTAACGTAACATTACCGGTATTAACAACTTCTAAAACATAAGTAATAACTTCTCCTACGCTATCCCATAGACCATCTGGCGCTAAATCGGCTGCTTTGGTAAGCGAGATTGATGGTGATTGAGTAATATTAGTTACTGTTACATCATCAGGATTTCCATCGGCATTAGCATCATTATCTGCCATGTTATTCGGATCATCAGAAATATCGCTTACCGCATTTCCTAAAGCATCGGTTGCATTTACATTCGCTGAATTTGAAACCGTTCCGGCATCTAAATCTTCTTGTGTTAATGTATGTGTTGCCGTAACAGAAATACTTTCACCAGGAACTAATAAGGTAATATTAGCCGGAGAAATACTACCCGCATCGGCATTAGCATCTGTTATTAAAATATTAGTTAATGTAATGTTACCCGTATTGCTTACAGTAATATTGTAAGCGATTTGCTCTCCAACGCTATCGTAACTTCCATCTGTAGCCGCTAAGGCTTCTTTAAGAATACTTATTTTACCTTCTATCGGTAAACTTGTAACAGTATCATCGTCTGGGTTTCCATCATTATTATCATCTACATTGGTTGGGTTGTTTGGATCATCAGAATTATCTGAAACAACATTTCCATCAGGATCCTCACCTGTAACCACAGCGGCATTTGTTATACTGCCTGAATCGATATCAAATTGAGTAATAGTATAAACAGCTGTAAATGTTGCATTATCTATTTGACCAGGAATTAAATCTATAGCAGCTCCATTTACCGCAACTAACGGGTCTGAAATACTAATATCGGTAATTGTTACATTTCCTGAGTTTATCACTTCAAATGCATAACTAATAGTTTCACCTACATTGGAAAGACCGTTTCCGTTGGCATCATTAAAAGTGCCTGTTTTAGTTAAAGTTAATTCTGGATTTCTAGTTAAACTTGTTACTGTTGGATCATCTGGATCACCATCACCGTTAAGGTCTTCATTGGTTGGGTTATCCGGATCATCAGAGAAATCACTAACATCGGTTACAGTACTTCCATCAATATCTTGACCTATTGCCAGAGCAGTATTTGTTAAATTACCAGAATCGATATCACTTTGTTGAATAGTATAAACTGCAGAGAAATTAGTATTATTTACTTGCCCAGGATTCAAATCTATTGGAGCACCCACAACACTAACAATTGGATCTGTAATTGTTATTCCGAAGATGGTTACATTTCCTGTGTTTCTAATATCAAAAACATAAGATATTGTTTCACCTGTCTGTGGAATTCCATCAGCGTTTTCATCATTAAATGTTCCTATTTTATATAATGATAATTTAGGATCTCTTGATAAACTAGTAACAGTTGCATCATTATTGTTACTTGTTGTTGGATCATCAGAATCATCGGTTATTGTGTTTCCTGATGGATCTGTACCCGAAGCCGTAGCCATATTTTCAACACTACCTGTATTAACATCAGTTTGATTTAAAACATATATTGCTGTAAATGTAGTACTATCCGTTTCACCTGGAACTAAAGTAATAGCACTACCTGAAACTGAAACTAAAGGATCTGAAATAGTTATCCCAGAGATAGTCACATTCCCTGTATTAGAGACATCAAAAGTATATTGAATGGTTTCTCCTGCCTGAGCTAAGCCATCGCTATTAGCATCGATAAACACACCGGTTTTGGCGACGCTTAATTCCGGATTACTTGTAAGAGTTGTAACTGTAGCATCATCTGGTTCGCCATCACCATTAGCATCAAAATCGGTAGCATTTGTCGGATCATCAGATGTATCTGTTACATTAGCTCCATTGGTATCTTCACCATTTACGGTTGCAGAATTTGTAATACTACCAAGATCGATATCGGCTTGTGTAATAGCATAAACCGCATAGAATGTAGCATTATTTACTTCGGTTGGCATTAAAGTTATTGGTCCGCCATTAACCGTAACTAAAGGATCTGTAACCAAGATATTAGTCAGCGTTACATTCCCTGTATTAATTACTGAAAAAGTATATGTTAAAGTTTCATCTTTTTGCGGTATACCATCGCCATTTTCATCATTAAACACCGATACTTTTTCTAATTGCATTGATGGGTTTTGGGCAATGATTGTATTAGTTACATCGTCTGGTTCGCCATCTGCATTGGTATCATTATCTGTTGCATCATTTGGATCATCCGAATCATCGGTAACCACATTCCCGAATGTATCTGTACCTGAAACCGATGCTGTATTGCTAACCAACCCTGAATTTATTTCATCTTGAGTAATAGTATGTGTTGCCGTTAAAGAAACACTAACCCCTGGCGCGATACTCGAAATAACGACAGGTACAATGCTTCCGCTATCGGCATTAGCATCTGTTACACTAACATTAGTTAAGGTTACATTACCTGTATTGGTTACTATTAATGCGTAAACTATTTGTTCTCCAACGGTATCATAACTTCCATCTGTTGCTGGTAAAGTTGCTTTAGTTAAACTAATACCGCCTTGTACTGGTAACGTTGTAACGGTAGCATCATCTGGTTCGCCATCTCCGTTATCATCAAAATCTGTAGCATTGGTTGGATCATCAGAAGCATCTGTTACTGCACTTCCGTTTGGCGCTTCACCATTAACTACAGCTGTATTACTTATGCTTCCTGAGTCGATATCCGTTTGAGTAATGGTATATACAGCAGTAAATGTGCTATCATCATTTTCAGTTGGGTTTAGAGTTATTGCTCCTCCCGAAACCGTTACCAAAGCATCTGTAATAGTAATATTATTAATGGTAACATTACCTGTATTTACAACATTGAAGGTGTAACTAATAGTTTCTCCTACTTGAGAAATACCATCATTATTTTCATCTACAAAAACACCTGTTTTAGTCACACTCATTTTCGGGTTAGCCGCTAAAAGCGTTACCGTATCATCATCAGGATCTCCATCGCTATCCACATCGTTATTTGTTGGATTATTTGGATCGTCTGATGTATCTGTCACAGCATTACCATTTGGATCTTGTCCTGAAACTGAAGCCGAATTACTAACACTACCCGAATTAATATCTGCCAATGTTAACGTATAGGTTGCTGTAAATGTTGAATCGTCTCTTTCGTTTGGAAGAAGATCAATAGGACCTCCATTTACTGAAACCAAATTATCTGTTATTGCAATATTTGTTATGGTAACATTTCCTATATTTCGAACATCAAAAGAATAACTAACAGTTTCACCTACTTCAGGGAAACCATTTCCGTTCTCATCATTAAACTGAGAGGTTTTTAATAAGGATAATTTAGGATCTTGTAATAATGTTGTAACCGTAGGGTCATTATTTGCTGATGTTGTTGGATCATCGGAAACTGCACTTACGAAAGCTCCTCTTTGCGAAGTTCCAGATACCGTTGCGCTGTTAGAGACATCTCCAGAATTTATATCATCTTGCGTTAAGGTGTAAACAGCAGTAAACGTAGTATTATCTATTTCGGTTGGCGCTAAAGTAATTGGTGCTCCCGAAACAGTTACTAAAGGATCCGAAATAGACACGCCGTAAAGCGTTACATTCCCTGTATTAGCCACATCAAAAGTATAAGCTATAGTTTCTCCTACTTGCGCTACGCCATCTCCATTAGCATCAATAAAAACACCTGTTTTAGAAACAGCTAACATCGCTACTTCATCAAAATTGAATATAGTAGCATCATCTGGCTCACCATCGCCATTAACATCAGTGTTTGCTGTATTATTTGGATCATCTGAAACATCGAGAACTTGATTTCCTTTAGGATCATTACCCGCTACGGTTGCCGAATTTGTAATACTTCCTGAATCAATATTAGATTGAGTAATGGTATAATTCCCGAAGAACGTTGTAGCGTCAGAACCTGTTGGAGCTAAATCTATTGGTCCTCCATTAACAGTAATCAATGGATCGCTAATAGAAATATTAGTTAACGACACGTTTCCTGTATTAGAAACTGTGAAGTTATAGTTTAAAGTTTCTCCTTCTTGAGGAATACCATCGGCATTTTCATCATTAAAGGTTACTACTTTTTCTAAAGACATTGATGGTGTTTGTTCTAACACTGTAACTGTAGCATCATTAGAATCTGTTGTACTCGGATCATCAGATACATCTGAAACCTCAGTTCCACAAGGATCAAAACCAGATGCTATAGCACTATTTACAACTTCGCCTGCATCTAAATCGGCTTGAGTAATAGTATGCGATGCGTTAAAAGTAACTGTTCCAAAAGCTGGAATTGTATTAAAAGTTAAAGGAGAAATACTTCCTGAATCGGCATTTACATCGGCTAGTGTTACATTGCTTACTTCAACTTCATTAATATTTTCTACTGTAATTTCATATTGAATAACCTCTCCAACCGTATTATAACTTCCATCTGAAGCAGCTAATGTCGATTTACGAACTACAAGTTCAGCTTCCGGACTTACGGTTACAATATATTGATACGGATCTCCAAGACATCCATCTGCTGATGTTGGCGTTATAGTATAAATTATAGTTTGAACAGCTCCTGAAGTATTTATTAAATTATCTGTAATTGAATTTGCTGTTGAAACTGTTGTTGTTTCACCATTCACATTACTGTTCTCATCGGCCACCCATGAAAATGCTATTCCACTTAAATCAACATCCGTTGTTAAATCATGATTTAAAGCAATATTACTGCACGTTGTATCAACAGGTAAAACAGCGACAAAAGGTTCTGGATTAACAGACACTAACAACTCGAATGTATTCCCTTCGCACCCATCAGAATTAAAAGGTGTTATATTGTAAAGTATATTTTGAATTACTCCACTCGTATTTGTAATAGCATCTGATATAATTGTTCCACTACCATTTGCAGCACCACTAACGTTTGTATTAGGAGCAATTTCCCAAGTAAAGGTAACTCCTGATAATGATGATAAATTAGTTAAATTGTAATCCATAGAAACATCACTACATACCGTAACATCGGTATCCGTAATCTCTAAAGTTGCTGTTACATCTATGGTATATGTATAAGTGTAAACCGAAGTATTACCAGCACAATCTGTATAAGTAAATGTGTATATTTTTTCACCATCACATAACGGATCTTCATTTTCTGTAACAACAGGAATAATGTTATTTCCACATACATCGATTACCACAGGAGCAATTGGTTCTGTAGCATCTGCAACATCCATAACTGTACTCGAATCATTCGTTGGAACCACCGGTAAAGTCGTAGTTTCAATCGTATAGGTATAGGTATAAACTGAAACATTATTAGCACAGTCCGTATAAGTAAAAGTGTAAATCTTATCGCCTTCGCAAGTTGGATCCGTGTTTTCTGTGATCACGGGAATAATATTATTTCCGCAAACATCCGTTACTGTTGGTGTGGCTGGTTGAACCGCATCTGCTATACATTCTACAGCGCTGGTTGCATTCGCTGGAACTACAGGTAATGTCGACACATCAATCGTATAGGTGTAGGTGTAAACGGATACATTGTTAGCACAGTCCGTATAAGTGAAGGTGTAAATCTTATCGCCTTCGCATACGGGATCCGTGTTTTCTGTGATCACTGGAATAATGTTATTTCCGCAAACATCCGTTACTGTTGGTGTGGCTGGTTGAACCGCATCTGCTATACATTCTACAGTACTGGTTGCATTCGCTGGAACTACGGGTAATGTTGACACATCAATCGTATAGGTGTAGGTATAAACGGAGACATTGTTAGCACAGTCCGTATAAGTGAAAGTGTAAATCTTATCGCCTTCGCAAGTTGGATCGGTGTTTTCTGTTATTACAGGAATAATGTTATTACCGCAAACATCCGTTACTGTTGGTGTGGCTGGTTGAACCGCATCTGCGATACATTCTACAGTACTGGTTGCATTCGCTGGAACTACGGGTAATGTCGACACATCAATCGTATAGGTGTACGTATAAACGGAGACGTTATTAGCACAGTCTGTATAAGTAAAAGTGTAAATCTTATCGCCTTCACATACGGGATCCGTGTTTTCTGTGATCACTGGAATAATGTTATTACCGCAAATATCCGTTACTGTCGGTGTGGCTGGTTGAACCGCATCTGCTATACATTCTACAGTGCTGGTTGCATTCGCTGGAACTACAGGTAATGTCGACACATCAATCGTATAGGTGTAGGTGTAAACGGATACATTGTTAGCACAGTCCGTATAAGTGAAGGTGTAAATCTTATCGCCTTCGCAAGTTGGATCGGCATTTTCTGTTATTACAGGGATAATATTATTACCGCAAACATCCGTTACTGTCGGTGTGGCTGGTTGAACCGCATCTGCTATACATTCTACAGTACTGGTTGCATTCGCTGGAACCACGGGTAATGTTGACACATCAATCGTATAGGTGTAGGTATAAACGGAGACGTTATTAGCACAGTCTGTATAAGTGAAGGTGTAAATCTTATCACCTTCGCAAGTTGGATCGGTGTTCTCTGTGATCACTGGAATAATGTTATTTCCGCAAACATCCGTTACTGTTGGTGTGGCTGGTTGAACCGCATCTGCTATACATTCTACAGTGCTGGTTGCATTTGCTGGAACTACAGGTAATGTCGACACATCAATCGTATAGGTGTAGGTGTAAACGGAGACGTTATTAGCACAGTCTGTATAAGTGAAGGTGTAAATCTTATCGCCTTCGCAAGTTGGATCGGTGTTCTCTGTTATTACAG
>NZ_JBISHH010000022.1:0-358500 GCF_045066735.1 Algibacter sp. Ld11
GGGGCTCACCTCTTACCATTCCGAACAGAGAAGTTAAGCCCATTAGCGCCGATGGTACTGCATTTGTGGGAGAGTAGGTCGTTGCCTTTTTTAATCCTCAACAAGAAATTGTTGAGGATTTTTTTTGTTTAATACTTTTTGAAAGCACACCATAATACTTAAACGGCGCTAAATAGTTGAGCATTGGACATGCAGTATGACGCTGGTCAGATTAAAGGTGATTCCTTATATGGGGGTATTAGAATAGAGCCGTAAAATAATTCGTTTTAAGTGATTTAATAGAAGAAGTACGTAAGACAGTCTAGTTCTGTGATTACTGGTTTTAATGGTTGAGAGACTATTAATCTCTGTTTAAGTGACATTGACATATTTTTATTAAATCAATTGAACAGTCATGGTTTCCAAGTATCAATTTTGTTTTGTTACTCATTCATCTAATTTATAAAAATGGTTACTAACTTTGCCATAGGGACTATTTAGTTTATTCTTACTTGTAGTTAGCGTTGTAAATATTTAGAGATTAGCTATTATGTGGCTAGACTTTCTGGAATAGGTGACTGTAAGTTATATGTTTTAAAGAGAGTAAGTTAATTAATCGTAAATTTAGTTTATTATGGTCTTCAGAATTACTTGTATAGTTTAATTTATCTTATTTATTACCGAGAGAGTCATAGTTATCTTAATATCGTTATTTTAAAATTTGGACTTCAGGTTAAAGTTTATATCACTTTATTGTAGTTATGAGAACGCACTGTTCTTTAGCAAAAAAAACAGTGCGTTATAGTTATATAATTGGCTTAAACTTATTAGAAACATGTTTTAATAAGAGTTGTATATACTTGTTATGTCTAATTTTTCATAACTTGTTTAACTATAGCTTTTTGTTGGTTTTCATCATAAAATACGGTCATATACATACCTGTTGAAAACTGAGATAAATCTATGCTTCCTTCATTGGTTTTAGTATCAAAAGATTTAACTAATTTTCCTAATGTATTATATACTTTGATTTCTGAAATTTGTTTGGAAGATTTGAAATTGATAATATTATTAGTTGGGTTGGGATATATTGAAAAAGGAAAAGTTTCTAAATTACTGTTTGACAACGTTGAATCTGTGAGTTCTATGTTGAAGATGGTGTTGTAATATCTATTTGTATCTCCAGATTTAATTGGTCCGATAGAATAGGTTATAACGTAATCTCCAATTTGTGAAGTTGATAAATCTATTTCTCCTGTTGCAGAGTTAATTACTAATCCTGAGGAAGAGCTTGTATATTGGCCTCCCGTTACACCCCCGGTTAACGTTGGGCTAGGATTTGAATCCGTTAAATCGTAAGTATTTGACGAATAGTTGAATGCTGTAAAATTGTTGTAGTGAACATTAATGAACTCTAAAAGGACATTCGCATAATCTATGGCAAAGGGGCTAAGTGTGTTTGGGCGATTGTCGTAAGGCGCTCCAAGATCTCTAACGCGTCTGTTTACTTCGGTCATTATACCATCAACAGTACCACCACCACCAGCACCATCGTTAGTTCCAGTTCCAGAGCCGTGTCTTCTGTTATTGTAATAGTCTCCATCAAAATATGAATTGTTGTAGGGTCTAGTGTCATCACAAGCGCTATTAGTTGTGGAGTAAACGGAATTACTAGGTACAGCTCTATAACCGTTTTCACCGTTGCGAGTGCATCCAGGATAGTTATTACTTGCGTAAAATGTGCCAGGTGCATTCTGAAATAATTGACCTAAGCTAAATTCACCTCTAACTAATTCTTCATGATTGTAATTATTTAAATTGTCGGATTCTAGATTTTTTATTGTTGAAGCATTTATTATTGAGCTTGTATTTAAATCTGAAGTGTTTAATTCTGTTGCCGAAATATTGTATCCAACTTCAATTCTAGGTACACTGTGACTTTGACCGTGTAAATCTATATAAATTCCTTTTCCAAAATTGGCTTCTACCGATGCACTGGCTTGATCTATAAAACTATGCCATGCATTCCAGAAAAACTCGGCATTAGTATTACCACAGGCGGCTTCATTAATTTCTCGATTAGGGTCTAATTTTTTTCTGTTCAAATTATTAATTATAATATGTGCATACCCACCGGTTTGTGCAAATATTTCGTCTTGAATTTGTCTTATTAAAACATCTGTATTGTCGTCTCTTTCATTAGTACCACATGATCGAGTTGGTAAATAATATGGAGATGATGATGAGTTTGTGGTACTATTGTCGGGATAACTAACTCCGTTTACCGTCCCGCCGGTTAATTTTACACCGCCGTGTGGAGCAGATATAATAATAGGTAAATTACCAGGTATATATTCTATGTATTCTTTTCCACTGGTGTCAAATTGTGGAATTCCTGGTGTTTGGGCTGATAATACAAAAAATGTAGATAAGTAGATAAATAGGTAGGTGTAAAATTTCTTCATAAAATATATTTTTGAGGTAAGCATCAAATTTACATTAATAATTTGTGAAAAATCCATAAAACGCAATAAAAATACGATGAAGTGATTTTTTTGTGTTTTTGTATGGTAATATTTAGGATTTATATATTTTTTTTTAAAAGATGTACTTTATTGAATTGATTAGGTTTACTAATTTTAGCTAGATATTTGTATAATTTTCGAAAGTAAAATTATGGTCTTAATTTTTACATAATAACGTAATATTTACATTGAAAGGAGTTGCTAGTTATGGATTAAAAAATGGTTTAAGTTGGTGCTCGCAAGAGCGATAGTAGCGGCATTTTTTTTAGCAGAAGGATTAACTAATTTTGTTTGTTACTAATTGTATTAGAGTTAACTAGAGTGAATACTTACGTTTACAGTTAAAAGCTCAAAAGGATACAGTGGATAGAACGGTTTTTAATTTTTCTTAAAAACTTGCACTTTTAATATTGATTTATTATCGAATTAGTAAAATTCTTTTAGATAATTTTTAATTTATGAATAATATGTGATTTTGAGGAATTTGTTACAAATCTGTTATACTTTCTCTCCTTTCGTATCAAAAACGGCCTATTTTAAAACTCAATTTTTGTATATTCGCAACGCAAAAAATGGCATCTTTTTATTACTATCCATTTTTTTGATATAATAACTCACAAAACATCACTCGAATGTCTAAAATTATTTACACGAAAACGGACGAAGCTCCGGCTTTAGCAACGCGCTCTTTTTTACCTATTGTTCAAACTTTTGTAAAATCTGCGGGAATTAAAATTGAAACGAAGGATATTTCGTTAGCTGCAAGAATTTTAGCCATTTTTCCTGATTTCTTAAATGAAGATCAAAAAGTTTCGGATGATTTAGCTTTTCTAGGAGATTTGGCAAAGCAACCTGAGGCTAATATTATTAAATTACCAAATATTAGTGCTTCAATACCGCAGTTAAAGGCTGCTATTTCAGAATTGCAAAGCCAAGGTTTCGCGATTCCAAGTTATCCAGATGAACCTAAAACCGATGTAGAGAAGGAAACCAAATCTCGTTACGATAAAATTAAGGGTAGTGCTGTAAATCCGGTATTGCGTGAAGGGAATAGTGATCGTCGTGCACCAAAAGCGGTGAAAAATTACGCAAAGAATAACCCGCATTCTATGGGAGCATGGTCTAGTGATTCTAAAACGCATGTTGCCACAATGGAATCTGGTGATTTTTGTCATAATGAGAAATCTGTTACACTTCCAGAGGCTACAAGCATAAAAATAGAGCTTACTGATGTTAACGGTAATGTTAGCGTTTTAAAAGATAATTTAGGCTTGTTGAAAGGTGAAATTATCGATGCTACTGTTTTAAGTAAGAAAGCATTAATTAAATTTTTTGAAACAGAATTTGCTGATGCAAAAGCGAATGGCGTGTTGTTATCCTTACACATGAAAGCTACCATGATGAAGGTAAGTGACCCTATTATATTTGGGCATGCTGTTCGTGTATATTTAAAAGATGTATTTGAAAAATACGGAGCCACTTTTGATGAAATTGGAGTTGACGTAAATAATGGATATGGAAATTTAGTTGAAAGTTTACAACAATTACCAGAAGCAAAACAAACCGAAATTAAGGCTGCTATTGATGCTGCTTTTGAGAGTGGTGCAGATTTAGCTATGGTAAATAGTGATAAAGGTATTACAAACTTACATGTACCAAGTGATGTTATTATTGATGCTTCTATGCCAGCAATGATTCGTACGTCTGGACAAATGTGGAATGCATCAGGAGAGTTACAGGATACTAAAGCAGTTATTCCTGATAGTAGTTATGCTGGTATTTATACTGCAACTATTGATTTTTGTAAAAAACACGGTGCTTTTGATCCGACTACAATGGGAACTGTTCCTAATGTAGGATTAATGGCTCAAAAAGCTGAAGAATATGGTTCTCACGATAAAACTTTTGAAATACCATCAAGTGGAATTGTAAAAGTAATTGATGCATCTGGAGCCACTCTATTAGAGCATACGGTTGAAGCTGGAGATATTTGGAGAATGTGCCAAGCTAAAGATGCACCAATACAAGACTGGGTTAAATTGGCTGTAACTCGTGCGAGAGCATCAGAAACTCCTGCCGTATTTTGGTTAGACGAAAATAGGGCGCATGATGCTGAACTTATTAAAAAAGTTAATACATACCTAAAAGATCATGATACAACTGGTTTAGATTTACGAATATTATCGCCAATAGACGCTACGCTTTTTACTTGCGAACGTTTAAAAGATGGTAAAGATACTATTTCTGTTTCAGGAAATGTATTACGTGATTATTTAACCGATTTATTCCCAATTTTAGAAGTAGGAACCAGTGCTAAAATGTTGTCCATTGTACCATTAATGAATGGTGGAGGATTGTTTGAGACTGGAGCTGGTGGATCTGCACCAAAGCACGTACAGCAATTATTAGAAGAAAATCACTTACGTTGGGATTCGTTAGGAGAGTTTTTAGCGCTAGCAGTTTCGCTGGAGCATTTTAGTTTAGCAAACAACAATCCTAAAGCTAAAGTTTTAGGAGAGGCTCTTGACAATGCGACTGATAAATTATTAGAAAACAGAAAAGGCCCTTCTAGAAAGGTTGGTGAGTTGGACAATAGAGGTAGTCACTTTTATTTAGCTATGTATTGGGCACAAGAATTAGCAAGGCAAAGTGAAGACGCTGATTTAAAAGCTGAGTTTACTTCAATTGCTAAGCAATTAGTAGATAACGAAGCGGTTATTGTTAAAGAACTTATTGATATTCAGGGTTCTTCTGTTGATTTAGGTGGTTATTATGAGCCTAACGAAGATTTAATTAATAACGCAATGAGACCGAGTAAAACATTTAATGCTATTTTAAACTAGGAGCATTTAAATTGTTTTCAAGTTATAATTAAAAAAGCACCCAAATGGGTGCTTTTTTTGTTTTATAAAATGTGTGTGTTCTAATTATATTTAATAGTTCTAAAGGCTATTTCATTAGCGTAGTTGTAAGCATCTTGATAATACGTCGCTCTCATGTTTAAGGCTTCATTGTCGTTTGGGTGATGTTTGAGATAGGTTTGAATGTCGCTTAAAAAATAGGCCTTGTCATTTTTTAAATAAATGATAGCACGATTTTTAAAAGCATCTGATGTTTTTCCTTCTAAGTTAATAACTTCATTGAAATTAAACAGAGCATCATCTATAACATTTAAATGATAGAGAGCAATACCTTTCATTCTATAAGCTATAGCTAGGGTATCTGTTATGTCAATAGCTTTATCACTATACTTAACGGCTGCTCTATAATCTTCTTGAGCATTGTATTGATTTGCTTTTTTCACATAGTAATTGTAGACCTTAAGCTGGTCTTGTTCAGAAAATCTTGAACCACAATTACAGAGTAAAAAAAGCATAATGCATGACGCTATAATTTTATACAACTTCTTCATAGCTATAATTTTTAATTGTTAGATGTACAAATAAAAACACCAACTGGACAAAACGTGTCCGGTTAAAGACGCATTTAATAAAGAGGACTTAAATGAAGTAGTTTAACGAATAAAATCGGGGTAATAGTGCTGTAAAATAAAATCGTGTTGCTCTACAATGGTTTCTATTAACCACTTTGGCTCTATAACTTTTACCCACATATTAAATTTAAATAGCTCAATAAGGAACTCGTAATTGGGTTTTAGCGTTACCGAAATTTCACCAAAGATATCCTGATCTGTATAGTCTAAAACGTCGGTATTTATTTTTACTGGACGGCTTAAAATAATTTGGGAATGGTGGAGTGGTTTAGATTCTAAATATTTAAAGTGGTGATTTGCTACTTTTAATCTAACGGTTTCTGTTTTGATATCATTATTTAAAATACCAAAGGCATCTTTGAAATAAAAAGATTCATCGAACGAATAAGAATTTTGGACTAATTCGTCAGTAATAGTTAGGTTAGAAACCCGTTTATCTAAGCATAGTACTTTTACACCAATAGTTTCATTATAAACTAATAGATACCATGCCTTATTAGCTTCTTTTATATGTAAAGGTTGCACTTTGGCTTGTTCAATTTCAGTAAAACGATCATCATCATACCAACCTTCATAGTTAATTTTAATATAAACTTTACGTTCTATAGCTCTAACTAAACCTAAAATATTGATTTCGGTGTTTAAAGACGATTCTTCTGTGGTGATATAAGGAGACCACTGACGCTCTTTGTGACTCGCTAAAAATAATTCCATTTTATCGAAAACCGTACGATGCGTTTTATTGATTACCGATTGATTGACCATATAATGGCCCTTATGCCTAATGTGTTCAATTTCTACCCCAAAAAAGGACTCTATATCTTTTACATCCCGACTTATTGTTTTTTCATTACTAACCAATAAACCTTGGTAGAGCCTATCACCAAAATGATAATCTAGGTATAATTTTTCTAATGTATTGATTATCTCTTGTCTAGACTTACAATTATTAATGGAAGTCGTTGATAGTATTTCATAAATATGAAATTTTCGTATAAAATCTGGGGTCATTGGGAGAATTTGAGAATTCTAAATTAATAAAATTTCTTGAAATTGTTATATATAGTTCTAATTTAGCACAAAAAATATAGTTGCGTTTATTCAGTAAAAAAGATTTTACAAATACCAAGTGGTATATTCTAGAAAAAATATTTCAGTTGGTTGTGGGTATTTATATCACGCCAAAAATTTTTAATAGTTTAGGTGCTTATAACTCTGGAGAGTTAGAAATATCCAAAGCCATTGTTGGAGTATTAGCTCCATTTTTTTTCCTAGGTTTATCGGCTATTTGCATTCGGGAATTAGTGTTTAAGCCAAAAATGAAGCACTATATAGTTGGAACCACTTTAGTGTTAAGATTTTGCAGTTTTCTCTTGCTTTCACTTTGTTTGTTAGGCTATACTTATTTTACGAATACAAGCGAAATTACTTCTATTGTTTTAATTATTGCGTTTAGTTATTTGTTTAGAATTAGTGATGTTATCGAGTATTATTTTGTAGCGTTCAAGCAATATAAATATGTTTTTATATGTAAAATTATAACCTTAATACTTGTTTTAGGAGTTCAATATTATGGTGTGGAACGGCACTTTGGCGCGTTTTATTTTGCAGGAGTTTTAATTTTTGAATTCGCTATGCAAACCTTTATTTATTTTGGTATTATAACGTATTTTAAAGAATTAAATCTGGCCAAATTATCTTGGTCTCTCAAATTAGCTAAAAACCTAATGGTTTCAGCTTTCCCTTTATTACTCACCAATTTTGTAATAGTTTTTTACTTAGCGATAGACGATTTTTTTATCAATACTTATTTAGGAAATGAAGCCAATGGAGTGTTTTCTGTGGTTAATTTTTTGGTAATTTTTATTACCTGGAATATTGGTGCAGCTTTTATTTATGGCCTGTATCCAGCTTTAGCCGAATGCTATTTAGTAGATAAAAATTTATACGTTAAGAGGTTGAAATTTATGCTGAAAGTAGTTGTGTTTTTCGGTATAGCTATCGGGCTGTTTTATACTTTTTTTGGAAATTATATAGTATCGACTCAATATGATAAAAGCTTTGAAACGGCTAAAACCCCATTGATGGTTTTTGCTTGGGCACCCCTTTTTGTTTTTGTAGGTATGCTTTTTGAGAAGCACTTGGTAAATCAAAATAAATTAATTAGGAACGTTTATCGTTTTATTTTAGGTTGTGCTGTAAACGCTTTGTTGTGCTTTTTATTAATTCCAAAATATCATCTTGTTGGAGCGGCTTTTGCTCTTTTGTTAAGTCATTTTGTTACTAATATTGTGTTTGTTTTTTTGTATAAATCTTATAGACAAGATATGTGGTTGCTTTTATTGAATAAAGCGAAATAATAGTTCGAAATGCTTAGAAGTTAGATGCTTTTATTTATTTTTATAAAAAATTCCCTTAATGAAAAACCTTTTCTTATGGCTAATTATAGCTTGTTCTTTTTTTAGTATTTCCCTAAATGCACAAAGTAAATTTACAATAAGTGGAACCATTTCTGAAGCAAGTAGTAATGAAACCTTAATTGGCGTCAATATTATTTTTCCCGAAATTCAATCAGGAACTACAACTAATGAATATGGTTTTTATTCTATTACGCTACCCGAAGGTACGTATAAATTAGCGGTAAGTTATTTAGGTTTTAATACCATTGTTGAAACGGTTGAACTTACTGGAGATGTGGTTAAAAACTTCAGTTTAACTGATACTTTAGAAAGCTTGGATGAAGTTGTAATTACCGAAAATATAGAAAAACTCAATATTAAGGCGCCACAAATGAGTGTAAATAAATTGAGCTCTACTACTATAAAAGAAATACCTGTTGTTTTGGGTGAGGCCGATATTATTAAGGCCATTACATTGTTACCTGGTGTTACAACTGCCGGAGAGGCAGCTTCTGGATTTAATGTTCGTGGCGGTGCTGCCGATCAGAATTTAATTCTTTTAGATGAAGCTACCATTTATAACTCATCGCATTTATTTGGTTTTTTCTCAGTATTTAATCCTGATGCAATTAAAGATTTAAAACTATATAAAGGAGGGATTCCTGCCAGATATGGTGGGCGGGTTTCGTCGGTTTTAGATATTTATCAAAAGGAAGGAAATAGTAAAGAGTTTCATGCTAATGGTGGTATTGGTATTGTATCTAGTAGGTTATTGCTCGAAGGTCCTTTGGAAAAAGATAGGGGTTCGTTTTTATTAGGAGGGAGATCTAGTTATGCGCATTTGTTTTTACCCCTTTTCGATTTAGATAACAAAGCATATTTCTACGATTTAAACACTAAATTAAGTTATAAATTAAATGATTATAATAATGTGTACTTCTCTGGATATTTTGGGCGGGATGTTTTTAGCATTGCTGATACTTTTGAAAATACTTACGGAAATACAGTTTTAAACTTTAGATGGAATCACTTATTTTCAGATAAAATATTTTCAAATCTATCGTTAATTTATTCTGATTATTATTATGGACTAAAGCTTAATTTTGTTGAGTTCGATTGGAATTCAGGTATTCAAAACTTCAACTTAAAATACGATTTCAAACATTATTTAACCAATAAAATTAAATTACAATACGGTTTAAATAGTATTTATTATGCTTTTAACCCAGGAGATATCAAGCCAACAGTAGAAAGTTCTGGTATTAATCCATTCAGATTAACTCAAAAATATGCTTTTGAAAACGCTATTTACTTAGATGCTGAACATAAGGTTTCCGATAAATTATCATTGTCTTATGGATTGCGTTTAAGCACGTTTCATCGTTTGGGGCAAGATGAATTAAATGTTTATGAAAACGACCAACCAGTTGTTTTTAATCAAGATTTTCAAATTTACGAAAAGGCAAAAGCTGTCGCTACTGAAACGTTTGATAGGAGCGATGTTATAGAGCGTTTTATTAATTTGGAACCTCGTACCTCAGTGTCTTACCAACTCAATTCCATATCGTCTGTAAAGGCAAGTTATAATAGAATGACTCAGTATTTGCATTTACTTTCAAATACAAATTCCCCAACACCATTAGATGTTTGGACACCGAGTGGGAAATATATTAAGCCGCAATTACTAGATCAGTTTGCGATAGGGTATTTTAAAGAATTTAGTGAAAGTAAATATTCTTTAGAAGTTGAAAGTTTTTATAAAACCATAAAAAATAGAATCGATTATATTGATGGAGCAGATTTGGTAGCCAATAATGCTATTGAGCAAGTGGTTTTAAATGGTAAAGCAAGAGCTTATGGTTTGGAAGTTTTATTTAAAAAAAATGAAGGGCGATTTAAAGGTTGGCTAGCCTACACCTTGTCTAAATCGGAGCAGCAAACAAAAGGAAGAACAGCTGATGAAATAGGAATTAATAATGCTAATTGGTACAATACACCTTATGATAAAACTCATGATATTTCCCTTACTGGAAGTTACGATTTAAATGAAAAATGGAAATTAAACGGTAACTTTTTATTTCAAACTGGCCAACCGGCAACATTCCCAAATGGGCAATATCAATATAATGGAGTTACTGTACCAAGTTACAGTAATAGAAATGCCGATAGGCTTCCGGTTTACAATCGATTAGATATATCGGCTACTTATACCTCTAAACCACAAAAAAAATCTGGTTTACAAAGCTATTGGGTTTTTGGAGTTTATAATGTTTATAACAGAAAAAATGCAGCCTCTATTTCATTTGGTTCTAATCAAGAAACAGGTGCTAATGAAGCAAGTAGATTGGCTATTTTTGGTATTATTCCTTCAATTTCTTACAATTTCAAATTTTAGTATCATGAAAAAAATTATATATATCATACTTTTAAGTTTAAGCTTTACAGCTTGTGAAGATGTTATCGATTTAGAATTGAACTCTGCCGAACCCCGTTTGGTTATTGATGCGTCACTTAATTGGTTTAAGGGTACCGATGGTAAAGATCAATTTATAAAATTGTCGTTAAGTGCGCCTTTTTATAATCTAGAAGTACCTCCTGCAAATGGAGCAATTGTTACCGTCACAGATACAAATAATAATACCTTTAGTTTTATTGAAGAGGGTGATACTGGTATCTATAGAAATAGCGTTTTTATACCTGAAATTAATGGTGTTTACACGCTAACCATTAATTATAAAAATGAAATTTATAGAGGTACAGAGCAATTAATGGAGGTTGCGGAAATTGACAGGGTAGAACAAAAAAACGATGGTGGTTTTTCTAGAGATGAAATCGAGTTAAAAGCATTTTATAACGATCCTGCAGGTTTTGGTAATTATTATTTATTCGAATTTGATATGCTAGAAACAAATAGTGTAAGCTTAGAAGTTTATGATGATGAATTTACAGACGGAAATGAAATTTTTGCCTTTTATACAGATGAAGATATAGAAACGGGAACAGAAATATCCGTTTACAATAACGGAATTTCTGAGCGTTACTACGAATATATGGTGGTGTTATTACAGCAAACAGATGATGAAGGAGGTGATCCGTTTGAAACACAGCCTGCAACTGTGCGCGGTAATTGCGTAAACGAAACCAACCCTGAGAATTATCCTTTTGGGTATTTTAGAGCATCAGAGGTTTCTGTTTTTAATTATACTGTACAATAATTTTTTCTATTTAATTAATTAAAAATTAAAAGAGTATTTATTTAAATTCTTTTGAAAATTTCTGGAAATATTATAACATATTAAGACAACTTACGCGCTACTATTTTATAAATGATAAAAAGATGGAAGTTGGGGATGTTCTTTACTATTAAGACCTCAATAATTCATATTTTTGAAATATGATGAAATTCACAAAAACTACAGAACAGGATTCTAATTACAATCATCTCGAAAAGATGAATCTGTCTGAATTATTAAACAGTATAAACAAGGAAGATAAAAGTGTACCATTGGCGGTTGAAAAAGCGCTGCCACAAATAGAAAAGTTAGTCGAACAAATTGTTTCTAAATTAAAACAAGGCGGACGCTTATTTTATATGGGAGCTGGTACTAGTGGACGTTTAGGTATTTTAGATGCCTCGGAATGTCCTCCTACATTTGGAGTGTCTCCAGATTTAGTTATCGGTCTTATTGCCGGTGGCGATCATGCTATTAGGCATGCTGTAGAATTTGCTGAAGATTCTCTTACCCAAGGTTGGGAAGATTTAAAACTACATAATATTACTGATAAAGATGTGGTTGTTGGTATTGCAGCGTCGGGCACAACACCTTATGTTATTGCTGCATTGGAGGAGTGCAATAAGAACAATATTATTACAGGTTGTATTTCTTGTAATAAAAACAGCCCACTGTCTCTAACGGCTCAGTTTCCTATAGAGCCTATAGTAGGCCCAGAGTTTGTTACAGGTAGTTCTAGAATGAAAGCAGGAACTGC
This sequence comes from Algibacter sp. Ld11, assembly GCF_045066735.1. Lineage (NCBI taxonomy): Bacteria > Pseudomonadati > Bacteroidota > Flavobacteriia > Flavobacteriales > Flavobacteriaceae > Algibacter > Algibacter sp. Ld11. The sequence continues at coordinate 12,387 of NZ_JBISHH010000022.1, forward strand.
TCAGAAATTAGTATTGAATATGATAACCACATCAACCATGATTCAGTTGGGGCATATAAAAGGTAATAAAATGGTCGACATGCAATTAAGTAATAATAAGCTTTTTGATCGTGGTACAAAAATGATTATGGCCGAACTTCATATTCCAAGAACCGAAGCCGAAACATTACTTAAAACATACAAAAACGTAAGATTAGCAATTCAAAACTATAATGATGGACGATAATAGAACAGACAAAGTATTACTTTATAAAGGTATAAAAACCATGATTTTTGCAGTATTAACACTCTTCATGGGACCAATAATTTTGAGTATGGCCTTGAGTCAGCCAGAAAATAAGCTCTATATTCCGCTTCTAGCTGTTGGTATTTTAATATGTGCTTTCGCTGTGTTTTTAATTTTTAAAGGCATCAGGTTAATTATGAATAGCATGTTTAAAAAGTAACAAGACTAACTAATTAACATTTTTTTCAAACCGCTTTTGGAGTCGTTGGGTTGTATCCAAACTCACAATCGTCTAGTTCAATTTTCAAACCATTCATAATATAGCTTATTATAGCGTAGTGATGGATGGTATGGCTGTTTGCTTGAGATAACAGGGCTCCAAAAGTATAGGCTATGCTTGTTTTACCTAAACCCAAATCATCAATAACTGTTATGTTAGAGGCTAAATCAATATCTAAAGATTTTAATTTTTTTACAGTTGTATCCAAATAGTTACTAGCCGCATGGCATTGGTTTTCTACATCTGTATTTCTGCATCGCGCGGTTAAATCAACTTGAAGACTTTCATTCATATTAAAAATACAATTATAGAAGTCTAAAATATGACGGATATGAGAGCCAATACTCGAGTAGTATGGAGCAACCGATGCATTGCACAAATTGGCATCGCCTAGTTTATTTAGTAGTAAATTTGCCTTTTGTAAAGTCTTTAAACTTGATGCAATAATTATATCCATAAACACTAAAAATAATACTTTAAGAATGAAATGAGTGGTTTTTAGTCTTTAAACATCGTATTCCTTACAAAAAATTAAAAATGAGCTATTAATTACGCCTCATTTAAAGCTCTTAATACCAAACGTAATTCTTCGTAGCTATACTTATCGTCTACTTGTTGTTTCAATTCTGTTAAGCTTTCAAATTTTTTCTTCGGAATTATCTTTTTTAATTCATTGTAATGTTCGGTCGGTATTAAATCGCTAATTTTTATTTCACCCGAATCAATATAATGAGATAAGTGTCTAAGAATTGTCGTTCTCGTAAGTTCACGTTCATCTTCAATTTCATCTATAGACTTGCCAGCTTTAAATAAATCTAACGATACTTTTTTAGTATCAATCTTAGGTGTCTTAGGTGTCTTAGGTTTTCCTGTTACTTTTTCTTCTGCAAAATCTATTTTATCTGCTGTGGTATCAATATCGTTTTCATCACAATAGCCTTTAATAACCTTTAAAATATCGGTACCGTATTTCTCCACACGTGTTTTCCCCATACCGTTTATTTCAAGTAATTCAGCTTTACTTAAAGGCAAGGTTTCACACATTTCGTAAAGTGTTTTCTGGTTAAAAACTTGATAATGAATTAAATCGTTTTTTTCTGCAATTTCATTTCTAAGCACGCGTAAGAGTTCAAATAATTCAACATTTGCGGTGCCATCAATAACGGTCTTTCTTGCTTTTTTAGGTTTGTCTTTGGCTAAAAATTTAGATTTCGCTCGTAATTCTAAAAAGGTTTTAGACGAAAACCCATCTGTTAAACCGTTAAAAAATAAAAGTTTCGCAGCCAGTAATTCTTCCAATAAATCAACTGCTTTAGTTAAATCGCTATTAATGGTTTTATTATCTGTGGTGTAACTAAAGGTTTTTAATGCTTCTACAAAATGCTGGTTAATTTGAGTCTTAAAATAAGCTACTGCCTTTTTAAAGCGTTCTTGTATTACATTACTTGTATCCGGTAAAGGCTCCGTTTTAGATAAATCTTTTAACTGGGCATTAAAACCTGTACTTACTTTTAAAAAGTTGGTAATTGCTGTTTTTATGGTGAGTAGGGGAGCTTCAACCTGGCCTTCAATACTACCTCGATTTTTATAATAAATATCTAAAATTCTGTTGGCAGGATATAAAAACGGATAGAAATCGAAAATTTCAACAATTAAATCTAACTGAAAATTTTTCTGAGACAACTCTAAAACGGCTTGATCGGGTTCGTTTTCTTCCGCATTTTTATTGAAGGTAATAACGTTTGCATCACTAATAATTTGGCTAGAGTGTATTTTGCTTTTTAAAACCAAGCCTTCTAACGATTTACATCGGCTTAACGCCACATACGTTTGCCCATGTGCAAAAGCACCTTGAGCATCAATTATCGCTTTTTCAAAGGTTAAACCTTGGCTTTTGTGTATGGTAATAGACCATGCCAATCGCAAAGGCATTTGAGTGTAAGAACCAATTTTATTCTCCGAAATAGCTTTGGTATCAGCATCTACAGTGTAATTTATGTTTTCCCAAACTTCAGGTTTTGTAACAATACTAAACTCATCATCTGGACAATGCACTACAACTTCGTCCTGATCTAAATGAATAACTTTTCCAATTTTTCCATTAAAATAACGTTTCTCTGGGCTGCTATCATTTTTAACAAACATGACCTGCGCACCAACTTTTAGCTCTAAAGCTTCGTTGTTTGGATAGGCATATTCGGGAAATTTCCCTTCCACCTTGGCTTTATAAAACCTATTTCTGCCATCAATTTTATTTAATTCTGTAATATTTGTGGCTTCTGCTTTGTTATTATGTGTGGTAAGTGAAATATACCCAGCATCGGGCTCTGGAGTAAAATCAGGAATAAAACGTTTGTTTAATTCTGCTGCCGATGCTTCCGAAAGTACGTTGTTTCTAATTTCATTTAAAATATTAATAAACGTCGGGTTATCTTGGCGATAAATATGTTTTAATTCAATAGTAACGGCTTGGCAAGCTTGATAGGCTTGGCTACTAAAAAAGAATCCATTTTTGTAATAAGGTTTCAATACATGCCATTCACTCTCCTTAATCACTGGCGAAAGTTGCTGTAAATCCCCAATCATAAGTACTTGTACACCACCAAACACTTTATTTCTATCTTTAAATCGGCGTAAAGTTTTATCAATACCATCCAATAAATCGGCGCGAACCATACTAATTTCGTCAATAACCAAAAGGTCCATAGACCTAATAATATCAATTTTAGTTTTATTAAATTTCCGATTAAAACTCTTAGATGCATTCAAATCGGTGTCCGGTAAAATAGGGCCAAAAGGCATCTGAAAAAACGAATGTATCGTCACGCCCTTTGCATTTATTGCCGCCACGCCCGTTGGTGCTACCACCACTAAACGCTTCAAGCAATCCATTTTTAGTCGGTGTAAAAACGTCGTTTTTCCTGTTCCTGCTTTTCCCGTTAAAAAAATTGACCGGTTTGTGTTGTTTACAAATTCCCAAGCCAATTCTAATTCTTTATTATCTGCCATTAATCACTGTTCAAAATCGGAAAGGAAGATACATAATTTCAATATTTTTATGGGCGGGTTTTTAAGAAAAATAAAAACCGCGCTATCCGCTGTATCTTTTTGCAAAGCAGATGAGTACAAGCCCGATTACTTTTTCAATTCATTAAAAACTCTTCAAGATTGAAGTTAAAGTCTTTTTAAGCTTCACAAAAAGGATGCCACTACTATCGCTCCCGCAACAATCTGCAAAGTGATCGGCTATATTTTAGCATCCAGGTTTGTCTGTTAAAAATGCCTAAGTTCTTGTTTAGTTTTTTTACAAATATCTAATCTAAAAACCGACGTCTTAATTCAGGAGTAGGTATCATACACGATTCTTTTTTGCCATACCATTTATATCTATTTTTAGCAATAAAATCGTAAACCCAATTTCGAACAAAAGCAGGAACTATAAAAAATACTGCCATTAATTTTTCAGGAAAACTAAGAGAAGCACCAACTTTTAAGGCTGCCGTAGATTTATAATCAATCCCTTGTTCTGGGGTGTAAAGTAAAATGGAATCTATTTTAGTCGTGTCAATGTTATATGCTTTAAGTATTTGTTTTCCGACCTCACTTTGTAACGCTGTAAATAAAAACTGTTCCTTTCTATCACGTTTTATCACGTATTGTACGCTGCTATTGCAAAGGTTGCAAACACCATCAAATAGAATAAGTTTTTTATGTTTAGGGACTCCAAAATACATGTTGCAAAAATACTATTTTATAAATCGCTTTCAAAGGGATTAAAAATGGTAAGCAACTTTTTTATTGCCAATTGTTACTCCAATCTTTCCAAACTACTTCCAAGCCTTGGTTTTTAAGCATTACGGTGACATCTTCGGTAGAACGCTCGTCCGAAATTTCAAATTGTTCTAAAGATTCTGGAGCCACAGCATAACCACCTGGGTTTGTTTTAGATTCAGCGCTTATAGATGTAATTCCAAGATTAACAATATTATTCCTAAATACTTCACTTTCTCGGGTAGACATAGACAATTCTACATCTTCATCTAGTAATCTAAAAGCGCAAATTAACTGCACCAAATCCGGATCGGTCATTTCGACTTTAGGGTCTAAACCTCCCGAATGTGGCCTAAGTCTTGGAAACGAGATGGAATACTTAGTTTTCCAATAGTTTTTTTGTAAATATTTTAAATGTAAGGCTGTAAAAAAACTATCAGCTCGCCAATCTTCCAAACCAAATAAAGCACCTAAACCAATTTTATGAATGCCTGCTTTGCCTAATCGATCAGGAGTGTCTAATCTAAAATCAAAATTCGATTTTTTACCTTTAGGATGATGTTTTTTATATTCTTCTCGGTGGTAAGTTTCTTGATAAACTAGTACAGCAAAAAGACCATTATCTATTAATTTCTCGTATTCATTTTGGTATAAGGGCTGTACTTCAATAGTGATATTCGAAAAATGAGAACGTATTAATTTTAAAGCATTTTCAATATAATCTACACCAACAGTTTTGTTAGCTTCTCCAGTTACCAAAAGTATATGGTCGTATCCTTTAGATTTTAAATAAGTAACTTCCTTTAGTATTTCTTTATCTGTTAAAGTTCTACGCGGAATTTTATTCGTCATACTAAATCCGCAGTAGGTACAAATATTTTGACACTCGTTACTTAAATACATAGGCGCATACATTTGCATGGTATTGCCAAAGCGTTTTTTAGTTAGCTGTTTGCTTAGTTGTGCCATTTCTTCTAAATATGGCTTTGCAGCAGGAGAAATCAACGCTTTAAAATCTTCTAAATCTCGTTTAGAATGACCTAAAGCACGCAGCACATCGCTTTCTGTTTTAGAAAATATGCTTTGTAAGGTATCCTCCCAATTGTAAGTATCAAATATGTTTTTGAAACTGCTCATAGATTTTTAGTTTAAAAAACTGGTTAGCGGACTACTCGCTTCTGCCTTTTTGTGGATGATAGGAGCAAGTTTTGCATTATAAGCCATGCGTCCTGCTTCAACAGCTAGTTTAAATGCGATAGCCATTGCTGTTGGGTTTTGTGAAACGGCAATAGCGGTATTTACCAAAACAGCATCGGCTCCTAATTCCATGGCGTAAGCGGCATGTGATGGTGCACCAATACCAGCATCTACAATTACGGGTACATTACTTTGGTCTATAATAATTTCTAGAAAATCTTGAGTTTTTAAACCTTTATTACTGCCAATTGGCGCGCCTAAAGGCATTACGCATTGCGTACCAACTTCTTCGAGACGTTTACATAGTACAGGGTCTGCGTGTATATATGGCATCACAACAAAACCTAATTTCACTAATTCTTCGGCTGCTTTTAGGGTTTCAATTGGGTCTGGTAATAAATATTTTGGATCAGGATGAATTTCTAATTTAATCCAATTGGTTTCTAAAGCTTCTCGAGATAATTGTGCAGCAAACACGGCTTCTTTTGCATCACGAACACCAGATGTATTAGGCAATAAGTTAATTCTAGGGTGGTGGAGATGTGCTAAAATATCATCTTCTTTATCGTGAACATCAACGCGTTTTAGCGCTACGGTTATCAATTCACTCTCTGAAGCTAATAAAGCAGACTTCATTAATTTGGAGTCACTAAATTTTCCGGTGCCGGTAAACAGTCTGGAGTTAAATGTTTTATCGGCTATTTTTAATGTATCAATCATAGTAAAGTAGCTATTAAAAAAGTGTTTTTTAGTTTTTTGGTGTTTCTGGTTCCCAACGTTGTTCTTGAGGTTTACTTCCGTTTATAAGTTCTTTAAACTTGCCTATTTTATTAAAATCGCGAGAGATATCTCCCGAAACTGCAAGACCATAAACACCTGTTATCATAATATCCAAAACATCGTTTAATGTTATGCCACCAATAGCTATAATTGGAGTTTTAGTTTTTAGCTCCGAAATAATCGTGGCATATCCTTTTTCACCTAAAACAGGACTTAAATTTCCTTTTGTTTCCGTAAAACGAAAAGGGCCTAAACCTATATAGTCTACTTTGTTATCAATTAGTTTTTTGCAGTCTTCCAACGTATTTGCCGTTCCTCCAATAATTTGCCAGGAGGCTAATGCTTTTCGAGCAATGGTAGGCGATGTGTCCGATTTTCCTAAATGAACACCATCGGCTTTAACCTCGGCTGCTACTTTATAATAATCGTTTATGATTAAGCGCGTTTGAAAATGAGAGGTTATTTCTCTAGCTTTTTTTGCGGTTTCTAGGACTGTTTTGGTATCCATTGATTTTAATCGCAATTGCACCAATTCAGCTCCAGCAGCACAAGCACTATGTATATTGTTTAGATGTTCTTGTGGCGTTTTGCCTTGTGATATGTAATGTAAGTTCGTTATCATATTATTTTTTTTAATGAAATCCTAACAATGACTCGTTAGAACTTAAAAAATTTTCGGTGTATCGTTTTGCTTTTTTACATGCTTTTTCTAAAGAAAACCCTAATGTTAAATAGCTTGTTATTGCAGAGGATAAAACACAACCGCTGCCATGTTTTTCTGAACATTTACTACTTCTAGGGTTTAAAACAACCTGTTTTTTGTTGGAAGAATACAATACATCTTGTCCAACGTGATCCGCACGGTGGCCACCTTTTAAAAATACATTTGTTTTAGATGCCATGTGATCAATGGTATCTGATACGTTTTTTTCAGGATAGAGAGATTGAATTTCGTTATAATTTGGCGTTATTAGATAGATTTTTGACAGTAAAACATCTAGTTTTTCCGAATTATTTGAATGAAAACAAAACTCGGAACTCGATTTTAAAATAGGGTCTAAAACTATTTTAATTTCGGGGTTTAGTGCTATTAGTCTATCTATTAAAACGGACAATGTTTCCCAGTTTTTTACAATTCCAATTTTTACATAATCAATTTCGAAACGGTTAAATAATAAATTGATTTGATTTAGCATTACATCTATGGCTGTCCAATGACAGGCTGTAAACTCTATATCGTTTTGTATGGTATTTGCCGTGCAAACCGATAATCCATAACATTTTAAAGCCTCAAAGGTTTTAATATCCGAAGTTAATCCAGCACCACTAGAGGGGTCGAAACCCGCGATAGTTAGTAAATATGGTCTGTTTTTCATCGAATAATAGTATTATAGGTTGTTGTTAATTCTATGAAGCTTTCTACTGGAGTTTTTGAGTTCCAAACACCGCCTAAAACACCTATACCTTTAAAGCCAAGTTTAAAAGTTTGGGCTACAGTATCTGGATTAATGCCTCCCATACCAACAATAAATTTATCGATATGATTAACGTCGAAACCTTTGCCTTCGTATCCTACTTTTGAAATAGAAGTAAATACGGGGCTTAAAAGGTGATAATCGAATTCGAAATTACAATCTTGTAATGTTTTTGGATCGTGAAAAGAAGAACTAATGGTTTTTCCATACATGTTTAGACTCTTAAAATATTGCCCAGGATTATCGATATGATCTATTCGCTTTTGTTCTTGAAAATGAATGCCTTTTAAATTGAATTCGTTAATTAACTCATGATGATAATGGACTACAATACGGTTGTGATATTGCGTATCTATTTGGTTTAAATAGGTAATATGTTCTTTGTAGTTTTTATCGGGTTTTCTAAAATGATAATATTCTAAGCCATTTTTAAATAACTGGTTTAGTATATTTATTTCGTTTGGAATGTCTTGTTCTGGTGCTATTAAAACGATCATTAGTTGTTTCGAGTTAGGGATTGCAGTGAAAATCCTTTTGCTTTTTTACAAAAGATTGTAACGGAAAGCCCGACCGTGCTTTTGCGAAAAAGCACGGGAACTCCCAAATTATTTGTTAAAGATACACTTCGGATCCTTTTTCTATGAATTCTTTCGATTTTTCTTCGAACCCTTTGGCAATAACTTCGTTATTTACAATGTCGTTTTCGGCGGCAAAATCACGAACTTCTTGTGAAATTTTCATGGAACAAAATTTTGGACCACACATCGAACAAAAGTGTGCAATTTTAGCACCTTCGGCAGGGAGCGTTTCGTCGTGATATTCTCGAGCACGCTCTGGATCTAGGCCTAGATTAAATTGATCTTCCCATCTAAACTCGAAACGTGCCATGCTCAAAGCATTGTCTCGGTGTTGTGAGCCCGGATGACCTTTTGCTAAATCGGCTGCATGCGCCGCTAACTTATAGGTTACTACACCAACGCGAACATCTTCTTTGTTTGGTAGGCCTAAGTGTTCTTTTGGTGTAACGTAGCAGAGCATCGCGCAACCGAACCATCCAATCATAGCGGCACCAATACCTGAGGTAATGTGGTCGTAACCAGGAGCAATATCTGTTGTTAAAGGGCCTAAAGTATAGAAAGGCGCCTCGTCGCAGACTTCAATTTGTTTCTCCATATTTTCTTTAATCATGTGCATGGGCACGTGACCAGGACCTTCTATAAAACATTGCACTTCGTGCTTGCGAGCTATTTGCGTTAACTCACCCAGAGTTTCTAATTCTGCAAACTGCGCCTCGTCGTTAGCATCGGCAACCGAGCCTGGACGCAGACCATCACCAAGTGAAAAGGCAACATCGTATTGTTTTAAAATTTCGCAAATATCTTCGAAATGCGTGTAAAGGAAACTTTCTTTATGGTGTGCTAAACACCATTTTGCCATAATGGAACCACCACGAGATACAATACCGGTAACACGTTTTGCCGTCATAGGTACGTAACGCAATAAAACGCCAGCATGTATAGTGAAATAATCGACACCTTGTTCGGCTTGTTCTATTAAAGTATCACGGAAAATTTCCCAAGTTAGATCTTCGGCAACGCCATTTACTTTTTCTAAGGCTTGATAAATTGGCACGGTACCAACGGGAACTGGTGAGTTACGCACTATCCATTCGCGGGTTTCATGAATGTTCTGCCCTGTGGATAAATCCATAATATTATCGGCTCCCCAACGGCAAGCCCAAACAGCTTTTTCTACTTCTTCTTCAATAGATGAGGTTGTGGCAGAGTTACCAATATTGGCATTAATTTTTACTAAGAAGTTTCTACCTAAAATCATAGGTTCGGCTTCTGGATGATTAATGTTAGAAGGGATTACTGCACGACCTCTTGCAACTTCAGAACGTACAAATTCTGGAGTGATTTTATCTGGAATTGACGCTCCAAAATGCTCGCCTTTATGTTGTTTTCTTATCTCGGTCATTTCATCGATTCGCTGGTTTTCACGAATGGCGATGTATTCCATTTCTGGAGTGATAATGCCTTTTTTAGCATAATGAAGTTGCGTTACGTTTTGTCCATTTTTGGCACGTAACGGTTTTTTTAGAAGCGAAAATCTCATGTGATCTAAGCTTTTATCGTTTAAACGTTCATTACAATATTTTGAAGAAAAACCATCGAGTTGCTCTACATCACCACGTTCTAGAATCCAATTTTCACGAATACGTTCTATACCACTGTGAACATCGATAGTTTTATTTGGATCGGTGTATGGGCCAGAGGTATCGTAAACGGTTACAGGTTCGTTTGGTGTTTTATTTTTAGTCATCGAATCTGTAGTGTCGCTTAAAGAAATCTCACGCATGGCTACTTTAATTTGCGGATGAATTTTTCCTTTTACGTAAATTTTCTTTGAATTAGGGAATGGATGTCTTGTAATTCCGTTTTGTTTTGGTGCCGTGTCTTTTTTCTTCATGATTATTTATTTGATAGCTTGCAACTGTTAATAAATTATGTTTTAATTCCGTGTAAATATATCTGTAGAGGTTGGTTCTAACCGCCTTGAGTGGCTTTTATAATTAGTACTTGGTCGCCATCATTGAGCGTTGTAGTATGCCAATCGGTTTTAGAAATAATGTTTTGGTTTACGGCAAGCGCAATGCCGTTAGTGGGGATTTCTAACTTTTTTAGAATATGCTCGAGAGCATCCTCTTTATGAAATTGATGTGGTGTGCTGTTTACTTTTATGCTTATCATATAAAAATAGTTTGTGTGGACTAATTAAGTTTAGTCAACCATTTTTGTAAACAATAAAAGTTATTGGAATTTGAAAAAAGGCAGTGCGGACACTGTTAACTTTTCCCTCCGTTGGTATTAACCAAATCAGGTTCTAAGGATATTTCTCAAACTAATTATTAAAATAATTAATTACTCCTAAAGTCTACTCTACAAATATATGTAAAACAATGACAGATTATACTACAAAGATTGAGATTGTTTTATTTCATTTTGTAAGTTAGATATAATACGAGTAAATGTATTATCATTATTTGTTTTAAAAACCTTTTTTAAGTGTAATCCATTTTTATCTATATATTTAATGGAAATAGTATGCGATACGTCTAAAAATGATTTGGAATTAAAGGAGATGGATTTAATTATTTTAGAATTTGATAAGAACGATTTTATATTATTGTTAGAGAAATTCCTTTGATATTTGATTTCTACGGTGTTGTTTATTATTGAAAAATTTTGAATATAAAGATCCGTTTTGAAGTAATGCACAATGAAAACTACAGTAAGAATGATTAAAAAAAAGATACTAAAGAATACCAAATCTTTACTTTTGCCAATGTAAAAAAAAGTATAAAATAGCGTTATTAATAATGGTGATAAAAATTTATCCTTTAAAATATAAGTGTTCATCTTTTTTATACAGATTATCACTTCTTAATATGTTCTACTAATTCCAATTGATCAATACTCACATTAGTTGTAAAAATGCCATAATTAACAACGGCTTTATTTTTTTCGATTTTATCTACAGTTCCAACAGCTCGGCCATCTTCCATACGTACACGATCTCCTAAACGGATAATAGCTTTTGGTTTTGGAACTTCAACAGCTTTTTGTTTCGCTTCTTTTTTCTTCTCGCGAATCACTTCAACCTTCTTTTCAACTTCTTTTTTTACTTGAATTTCTTTCGCCTTTACTTTCTTTTTCTCTTTAACAGTTACGCGTTTGCGTTTAGAATTTTCTATTTGAACTACTTTAAACAATTCGCCCATCAATTCTTTTTTCTGCTTGTTGTTAAAGAATTTTTCAGCAATATCGTTTACTTTTTGTCCTAAGTATATAAGGCGCTGGTTGCTATCGTAAAGTTCTTGATAACTTTCTAGCTTTTTCTGTATTTTGGTGTTTATTTCTTCTAGTTTATCGGCTTCTTCACCCTTTTTCTTTTCATTCTCTTTTAGAGATTGTCCTGTTTTTTCGAGTTTAGAACGTTCTTTTTGGAGTTTCGCGATAGTAGCATCGAAACGGACTTTACTGCGCTCAATTTTCTTTTTTGCACGATTTATTAAACTATATGGAATACCGTTTTTCTGTGCGACTTCAAAAGTAAAACTACTTCCTGCTTGTCCGATTACAAGTTTATAAAGTGGTTCGAGTGTGCGCTCATCAAACAACATGTTTGCGTTTAACATGTGCGGCATTTCGTTTGCTAAAATTTTTAAATTGGAATAGTGTGTAGTGATTATTCCAAAAGCTTCACGATGATAAAATTCTTCTAAAAAGGTTTCTGCTAGAGCGCCACCAAGCTCTGGATCACTTCCGGTTCCAAATTCATCTATTAAAAAAAGCGTGTTTTTGTTGCACTTCTTCAGGAAATAATTCATTTGTTTTAAGCGATAACTGTAGGTGCTTAAATGGTTTTCTATAGATTGGTTATCTCCAATGTCACTTAAAATTCTATCAAATAATGTTACTGTACTTCTCTCGTGTACAGGAATAAGCATACCACTTTGAAGCATTACTTGTAGTAAGCCTACCGTTTTTAGAGTAATACTTTTACCCCCGGCGTTTGGGCCTGAAATAACGATAATTCTGCTTTCTTTTTCTAAAGATATACTTTGGGGAAACGTTTTTTCGTTCTTCGCCAAGTTGTTTAAATAGAGTAGAGGGTGGTATGCGTCTCGTAAATTCATACTGCGGTCTTCGGTAAATTCTGGAAGTATGGCATTCATTGAATTCGCGTATTTCGCTTTGGCCGAAATGACATCAATATCAATTAGAAAGGATTGATAATCTTCTAAAAGTGGTAAAAACGGACGTATAAAATCGGTAACTTCTTTTAATATACGAATTACTTCTTCGTGTTCTTCGTATTCTAAGTTATTGAGTTCTCTTGAGTATTGCAGTGTGGTTTCTGGTTCAATATATACTATACTTCCTGTTTTGCTGCCGCCCATAATAGCACCTTTTACTTTTCGGCGATACATGGCTTTTACTGCTAGTACACGTTTATTATCGACTACAGATTCTCGAATATCGTCTAAATATTCTAAACCATGATAGGTATTTAGTGCAGAGCTAAAGCTTGCATTTATTTTTCCTTTTATTTGGTTAATAGATTGGCGCAGACCAAGTAATGTGCTAGATGCATTATCTTTTATATCTCCAAAACGGTCTACAATAGCGTCGACTTTATCAATTAATACTTTAGTAACTTCAATATGCGATGCAAAAGTGTTTAAATGTATATAGTATTCCTGAAACTTTTTTAAAAAAACAACTATCGCGTTTACAGAAATAGACATGGAAACAATTTTCTTTAATCCGTGTACTTCTAAATAGGTGTTTTCTATGCGTAATAATTTCAATTCTTTCATAATAGTATCGAAACCATGATTGGGTATGCGATTATCATTATGGAAAGATGATAAGTATTCGTTTGTTAGTAGTAAGGCATTTTGAAGATCTTCCTTCGTTCTGTAAGGTGTAATTTCTAGTGCTTTTTGGTTACCTAATGGCGTTACACAAAGTTCGCTTACTTGCTGTAAAACCGTTTGAAACTCTAAATCTTGTAATGTTTTTTCGTGAATGTGTATCATTCGAAGTATAATGGGGTGTTTTAGCTAATAATATGAGTGCTAATTTACATATTCTAATTGAGAATTGTGCTCCTACTATATATGGGTATAAAATTAATAGGTTAAACTGTAATATTTGTAGTAAAATTCTTGTTGAATTTCGTAAATTAGCTAGTAGATATTTCTTTTTTAGAAAAAGTAGATGAAAATACACATGATATGAGCGTATTTTGAATTTTTCGTATTTATTGATTATCAGGGCTTTTAGCGTTTAAAGATGCATTTCGTCGATAAAACAGGGTCAATAAAGTGTAAAAAAATGCATTTCATCGATAAAATGTATCTTTTCATGGTTTAATTGTTGTATTTTTGATGAAAGTTTAGAAGCATTGTTTGCTGTTTCACGCTTAAAATTTAATTATTATGAAAAAATTTACTTTAGAACTACTTTTATTTTTGTTTTTAATGGGAAGCGCCTTTGCGCAGCAAGAAAAAGGTATTATAGGTGTTAATAATTGGTTAGATAATTGGACGGAGTTTAAACCAAACCAAACAGATTATAGAGAGCCAAACAAAATATTAACAGGAAACATTAGCGAAAATACAACGCTAAATAAAAGAGATACGTATTTATTGGTTGGGAGTGTTTTTGTTACCAATAAAGCAGTTCTTACTATTGAGCCAGGAACGGTAATTATTGGTGACTACGATTCTAAAGCATCTCTTACCATTACTAAAGGTGCTGTAATCATGGCCGATGGCTTAGAAACAGACCCTATAGTTTTTACATCAAATAGAAGTGTAAAACGTGCTGGAGACTGGGGTGGTATTACCATTCTTGGTGATGCGCCAAGTAATAAATTTGGTAACGGTTCTGTAGCTACTTTTTATTCAGACCTAAATCAAAGTGATTATGCTTTTACAAACTTTGGAGGTGATGATACTGAAAGTTGTTCTGGTGTTTTAAGATTTGTGCGTATTGAGTATGCCGGTAAACGTATTAAAGGAGCTGGATATTTAAATGGGCTTCTATTAGCAGGTGTAGGTAGTCAAACGGTTTTTGATAATATTATGCTAAGTTATTCTGCTGGTGATGCTGTTGAAGTATGGGGAGGTAATGTTGCTTTAGATAAAATAGTATCATACAGAACGAGTAGTAACGATTTTAAATTTAATTATGGTGCACAATGTAAACTGTCTAATTCATTAGCCATCAGGTCTCCATATATTTCTAGTAGTGAAGGGTCTAGGTGTTTTCAAGTATTAGGTTTTGATGATATTTCTGAGGTAGATTTTTCTAAACCAGGAACATTTGTAAGCGCTCAAAATATTACTATGCTTAATGATAGTGAGAATTTAGAAAATGATATTCAAAAAGGTTTAGTCAGTGAAGCCGTATATGTTGGACAAAGTGCTTCGTTAAATATGGAGAAGGGTGTTATTTCTGGTTTTAATCCAGCAGTAATTTTACAAGATAAGATTAATATTAATCAAGAAAATTTAGATAAAATTAAATTTAGCAATATGTATTTCAATAATTGTAACGGAAATATTTTTGTTGAGCATAATTCTAATAATGAAGATTTAGAAAACTGGTACGGAAATTCAGCTTTTTACAATGTTTATTCTAAAAGTCATAATGCCGAAACTTTTATTGATATAAGAAACGAACGCAGACCTGATTACCGATTACAAATTAATAAAATTATAGCATCGCATGATGTTGGTACTGACTAATATATAGCAAACTAAATAAAAAATTGAACTAATAAAATAGTCGGTTTTTATTTTAGGTTTAAAGCTATAGTAAATTAAGAGAGATTGAATATGATGTGAAATTGTTAATTTTTTAAGATTCTTGTAGTAAAGAATAATAACAAGTAATATAAAATGAAAAATTTAAGTGTTTTTGTGTTTTTTGTTTTGAGTGTTACCACTATAGTACGTGCTCAAATTGTTATAAGTAAACCAAACTTAGGTTTTTCTCAAGCTTGTGCAAGCCCTTCATTTAATAGCTACCATGCTACATTTACGTTTTCTCCTGAAAATGGTATAGATGCTTCAAACCAGTTTATTATAGAACTTTCTGATGAGAATGGCGATTTTACAAATGCATCTAATATTTATATTTCAGATGCCGGAAGTGTAATCACATCGCCCGCAACACTAGAGTTTTCTTTGCCTACTACAACTTCGGGTGAAGGTTATAAAATTAAAATTAAAAGTACCTCTCCAGTTGCTTCAAGCACAGCTTCTAATACGTTTGCTGCATATTATAAAATTCAAGATTCTCCATTTTCAATCAATAATTTAATTGAAACAGGATCGTATTGTTCAGGCGGAAGTTATTTGTTAACTATTGATAATCCTGGAGATTCCTCAAACGATTCACCTTTAAAATACCCATCGCTTACTTACAATTGGTATAGAGAAACTAGTCCAACAACATCCGTATTTGTTGCTTCTGGAAGTACTTTAGCTGTAGATACGGCAGGTATTTATTTTGTGGAAACTAATTACGGTACTTGTACTTCAAATTCATTTTCAAATCGCGTTACTGTTGGCGAAATTATGTCTAACAACGCTACATTCGAAATAAATTCAAGTATAGATATTCCATATTGCGCTACGGATGGCCCAACGACTTTAAGTGCCATTAACGGTAATGCTTACCAGTGGTATTTAGATGGAACGGAAATTATGGGAGCAACGAGCCAAATGTATACTACTAACGTAGAAGGTACATATTCTGTAAATGTAGATTTAGGAAATTGCTCAACAAGTGCTTCCATAGATATTATAAATACAAACTTTACGGCAAGTATTGATGTGCCGGAGTTCAATAGTATTGAACCAGAAGAAACTTTACTTGTTACGGTAACCACAACAGCCTTAGATCCGGAATTTAAATGGTATCTAAATGAAGCGCTTATAGTTGGGGCTGGTAATGATAATTATGAAGCTACCCAATCTGGAAATTATAAGGTTGAGGTGATCCAAACATCTGGCTGTGTTTCAACTAAAACCTTTTTGTTTGAAGTTGATAAGGCTATCGATTTATTTCCAGACGTAGCATTAATTCCAAATATTATTAGCCCAAACAATGATGGAGAAAATGATACTTGGATTATTCCAACAGATTATGTGAGCGGCACAAATACAGAAGTAGTAATATTTAACGCACAAGGCAAGGTTGTTTTTAAAACTGATGATTATCAAAACAATTGGCCACAAGATCAATTAAACTTTACAAGTGTAAATCCTGTGTATTATTACATCATTACAACATCTACTAGCGAAAAGCGAAAGGGATCAATAACGGTTATAAAATAGTGAAAAAGAGCATCCTACATATCATCGTTTTTTTATGTTTAATTACACAACTCCATTCCCAAGAGAATGGTGTTGTTGCGTTTACACTACCCGTTAGAAATTCATTAAAATTTAATAAATACGTAGTAAATCCAACGTTTAGTTTTGTTAGAGAACAAAACAAATATATTAGTATTACAAATAAAAGACAATGGGCTCAGTTCGAAAATGCACCCGAAAATTATTTAGTAAGCTATTCTGGGCGTTTTAACGAAAATATCGGAGCTGGTGTAGGTCTGTTTCAGCAAAGTAACGGCGTGTTTACTAACTTTGGTGGCATTTTAAATTTTGCTTACAATGCCGTTTTTAATAGAGATAGTAATTTAACTTTTGGAACAAATATAGCATTTTATCAAAGTGGAATAGACCAAGGTAAAATTGTTTCTAATTTTCCGGATTCAGCCTTAAATAATATCGAAAAAAGTTCTGTTGTTACTATAAATCCAGGTTTAAATTATGGTACTATGTTTTTCGATTTTGGTGTGGCTATCAATAATTTGGTTTCATACAACATAAACACTTCCGAGCTCATCGAAGAAAATCCCGAGCAAAGTATTCAAGGTCATATTATGTACACAGGTTTTATGCAAAGCCGTGGTTTTTTTGATAACAGTAAATTTTCAAGTTTATTAAGATCAGAATTTAAAAAAGACCAAACTGTAATTTCGGGTGTTATGATGCTTGCTGTACCAAAAGGTATTTGGGGGCAAGCTGGATATAATACGTTATATGGCGTTTCGGCTGGAATAGGTTTAAATATTAGTAACCAAATAGCTGTTGAGTACAATTATGAACAATCTATGGGTGAATTATCGGAGTTTGGAAATTCGCATGAAATAACACTAGCTTATAAATTTAAAAAGAAGTATCGATATAACTATAGTGATGACGAAGATGAAAGTTCTCTTTTTTCTTCATCCAATAAAAGAAGAAAATCTATTTCTAGAAGAAAATCAAATACAAAAACTTCGGAAAGCGATAATGAAAGATTTAGAGCGAATAGAGTTGCTAGTGCTAAAGCGAAAGCAGAAAGACAAGCTCAGTTTGAAGCGGACGCTAAAGCTAAAGAAGAAACTAAACAATTGACGGAAGTCAATGCTCCAATAGCGGATGTTACTGGTACAAATGAAACAGAACGACAAGCCAAAGCGATAGAAATAGCAAAAGCAAAACAAGAAGCTGAAGCACAAGCCAAAGCAGCAGAAGTAGCAAAAGCAAAACAAGAAGCTGAAGCACAAGCCAAAACAGCAGAAGTAGCAAAAGCAAAACAAGAGGCTGAAGCACAAGCTAAAGCAGTAGAAGTAGCAAAAGCAAAACAAGAGGCTGAAGCACAAGCTAAAGCAGTAGAAGTAGCAAAAGCAAAACAAGAGGCTGAAGCACAAGCTAAAGCAGCAGAAGTAGCAAAAGCAAAACAAGAGGCTGAAACACAGGCTAAGGCAGCAGAAATAGCAAAAGCAAAACAAGAGGCTGAAGCACAAGCTAAAGCAGCAGAAGTAGCAAGAGCAAAACAAGAGGCTGAAGCACAAGCTAAAGCAGTAGAAGTAGCAAAAGCAAAACAAGAGGCTGAAGCACAAGCTAAAGCGGTAGAAGTAGCAAAAGCGAAACAAGAGGCCGAAGCACAAGTTAAAGTAGCAGAACTAGCAAAAGCAAAACAAGAGGCCGAAGCACAAGCTAAAGACGCAGAACTAGCAAAAGCAAAACAAGAGGCTGAAGCACAAGCTAAAGCAGCAGAAGTAGCAAAAGCAAAACAAGAGGCTGAAGCACAAGCTAAAGCAGTAGAAGTAGTAAAAGCAAAACAAGAGGCTGAAGCAGAAGCTAAAGCGGTAGAAGTAGCAAAAGCAAAAGAAGAAGCAGAAGCTAAAGTAGCAGAATTAAATAGAAATCAAACAGAAAGCCCATCGAGAGCGAGAGAAATTGCGGAAGCTATAGGTAATGCACCCATGGATGCAGCAACCAAGTCTATGATTGATTTAACAAAATTAACCGATCAATCTAAAATTATTCAAGAAGATTTACTACGTCGATTAAATGAGAAAATGGCTAGTAAACAAAAAGATCTAAATGAATTAAAGAAAGAAAACGATTTGAGAGATCAAGGTATTGTTAGCGCGCCAAAGCCATTTAAAAGTGTAACTGCGGAAAATGCCGCTTTAGAATCTTTGAAAATAGAGGTAGAAGCCGTTATTAATACAAGAGGTGAAAAAATTAAGGAAATTGAAAATTTATACAATGAAAGACGTAAAAAGGTAAAAAGTAAAAATGACCCCGTTAATGTTATTTACTTAGACGCTATTGAACTTTTATATAAAGAGCAGCAAGAAGCAAAACGTGCAAAAGAAAGTTTAGTTTCAACGTTGGAGACTATTAAAATAGCGACAGATATTGAAAGAAAAAGGAGAATTAAAAAGGCGAATTATGATAACGAACAAGATCGATACATAAAAGACAGGGCAACTTTAAAAAGCCTAAAACAATTTACAAGCCCAAGCGTAGAACCTTTAACGGAAGCTGATTTTGATTTTGGAGACATTCAAAGCAACATTCAAATTGTTAAAAATGTAAAAAATGCCGAAAGCGGATATTACATGGTGATTGCAGTGCATGCCAATGAAGCTCAAAGAGATGCTTTCTTAGAAAAAGCGATAGCAGCAGGACAAACTAATATCGATTTCTTTTATGATGTTAACAGTAGTAAGTATTTTATTTATTATCAAAAATTTGATAATATAGAATATGCATCCAGAGTATTAAATAATAAAGATAACGCACCATACAACAGTAAAATGTCTATGGTTAAAATAGAAAATTAATGAAGAAGTATAATATATAGTTTCATTAGTTTACTATAGAAAAAGATAATTAACTACAACCAACCCCCTATGAAAAAAACTACTTATCTAAACAAAATTTTTATAGCACTGCTATTCCTTTTAGGTATGCAAAGTTATGCTCAAAATTTTGAACCTTTTACACCTAGATTTGATCAAGACCTAAAAGGAGATATTGTTTTAATTGGTAATAATATTTTAGGTCCTGATAATAATGCCTTTACAAATACATCTATCACTAACGATGCGGTAGATATGCGTTATATTGATATAGATACCGATTCTTCCACGTTTAGTTCTTCTAGTGCCGATTTGGCTATTCCTAATCCTAATTGCTATAAAATAATTTATGCAGGTTTATA
Source organism: Algibacter sp. Ld11 (assembly GCF_045066735.1). Classification (NCBI taxonomy): domain Bacteria; kingdom Pseudomonadati; phylum Bacteroidota; class Flavobacteriia; order Flavobacteriales; family Flavobacteriaceae; genus Algibacter; species Algibacter sp. Ld11. The sequence goes on from NZ_JBISHH010000022.1 coordinate 32,265, forward strand.
TTGGGGAGGTGTTACGGCAGGAGCAGAGTCTATTACAGATGTTAAATTTAAAGGGCCAACAGGTGGTTATGTAGATGTTACAGGAACAGTTATTTTTAATGCAACAAGTTTAGTTGCAAGTAACAGTTTACCATATTCTTGTTATGCTGATGTTACTGATATAGTAACCTCTTTAGGAGGCGATTTAGGTACTTACACTGTCGCTAATGTATCGAGCGCTGAAGGCCAAACCAATACGTTTACTCCAAGAAACGGCACAGGTTATTCTGCTGGTTGGTCATTATTTGTAGTTTATGAAGACCCAACTCTGCCAGGTAAATCTATTACGAGTTTCGATGGTTTTAGTGCTATTAGTTCATCCGTAAATGTTGATATTCCTATATCTGGCTTTAGAACTATTCCAGCCCCAGCTCCGGTACGTGCTAATTTCGCTTTCGCAGCTTTAGAAGGAGATAGAGCTATTCAAAATGATAGATTAAGATTAAATGGTTTCAGTTTATCTGCTGCCGATAGAGACAGAAGAAATTTTTTCAATAGTACAGTAACGCAATTAAGTGCAACACCTGTTAATAATAGAAATCCAAATAGTACAAATACGTTAGGGTTTGATACGGGAGTTATGGTGGTACCAAATCCAAGTAACAATGTTATTGCTAATAATGCTACCGATGCTACTATCCGTTTAGAAAGTAGTCAGGATACTTATTTTCAATATTTTTTCGCATTGGCCGTTGAAATTATTGAGCCTAAAATAGTACTTACCAAAATTGTTGAAGATAATACCGGAACTAATATTGGAGGTGAAATAGTAGAACTTGGCGATCAATTAAATTATGTAATAGGCTTTCAAAATACGGGTAATGATAATGCTACCGAACTTTTTATTAGAGATGTATTACCTACCAATGTAGTTTTTGATTATCCTAGTGATATTGCTTCTTTGCCATCAGGAGTTTCTGTTGAAAGCTATAATGCAACAACTAGAGAGTTGGTATTTAGAGTAGATGAATCTGTGGTTAAAGAAAATGATCCGGTACAAGAAATTAGATTTGCTGTAACCGTTGTATCAACGTGTAGTTTATTAAGTGATGCATGTTCTAATTTAATAGATAACCAGGCTTTTGCAACTTATAAAGGAACATTAAATCCGAGTTTTACAATTTCTGACGATCCTAGTTTTTCTCAGAATACAGGATGTTTATTAAACCCAGGGGCAACTAACTTTTTAGCAGACATAAACGATTGTGTTTTTGAAGAAGAAGTTATTTTATGTGGATCTACAACAGAGCTTGTAGCTGCAGGTGGTTACAATAATTACACCTGGTCTACTAACGAATCCCTAACACCTGTTTTAGGAAATACGCAATCTATAACCGTTTCGGAAACAGGAACGTATTATGTTTATAACGAGGCTGTAGCGCCTTGTCAATCTATCACTCAGGTTTTTAGAGTTGTGAATTTTGGTACTACAGTTACAAACCCTGTAATTCCTTTTGCGGATGAGGTTGTTATTTGTCCTAATGATGGAAAAGAATTGCCAAATATCTTTTTATGTGGAGCAAACGATTCTACTTTAATTCAAACAGGAATTTCCGATACATCGTCAATGATTTGGGAAAAGTTGAATGAAGCTAGTTGTGATGCGGTTATTAACCAAGATTGTGCTAACGAAAGCGATTCTTGTACGTGGAATCAAGTTCAAACGGGGCCAAATTTTGATGCTGATACAGCAGGGCAGTACCGATTAACATTAAATTATGCCGGAGGTTGTTTCAGTCAGTTTTACTTCAATGTTTACGAAAACGTATTGGTGCCCACAGTAACCTCTCGCGACATATATTGTGATACGCTTGGTGAAATAGTTGTAGGAGGTGTACCGAGTGGTTATGAATATAGTATTGATGGCACAAACTATCAAGACAGTAATGTGTTTTCGGTTGGGACAGCAGATATTTATAACGTTTATGTTAAGCAGGTTGATGTATCGCCAAACCCATGTATATTTACTGTGCCAGATGTGCAAATACGAGAACGCGATTTTACAACTTCAATTATAATAGAGCAACCGTTATGTAATGGTGAAAAAGGGAACGTAATTCTTGCTGCTAACGATGTAAGAGCTCAATATAATTTTTCAATTTATAGTGGAGTCACCATTATTGATGGTGTTGGACCAATAAATGATAGTAGTCATGAGTTTGAGAATCTAAATCCAGGTTTTTATACCGTTAATATTTCTACGGAAGATGGTTGTGCACACTCTGAAATTATAGAAATTATTAATCCAGAATTGCTAACAGCAACCTCAGCATTAACAAGCCCTTTAACTTGTACAGATGGAGAAATTACAGTTTACCCAGAAGGCGGAACTGCTCCATATTTCTATTTTATTAATGGCTCGACAGATTTTGAAACAATTCCAACTATAGATGTTACCGCAGCAGGTACTTTCAATATTAGAGTTGTTGATTCTAACAACTGTGAAGCAACAACATCTATTACAGTAGACAGTAATCCCGCTCCAATTTTTACAACAAGCCAAAATGATATTTTATGTTATGGAGATAATGTTGGAGAAATTGAATTTGATGTTACTAATGCTAATGGCTACGCCTTAGAATATAGTATAGATAATGGTGTTACTTATGTGGCAAATCCTGTTTTTTCAAACCTAACAGGTGGTGATTATGAAGCCATATTGAAATATACACTCGATGGATCGGAATGTTTTACAACTCCAGAAATTATAACAATAAACCAACCAGATACCGCTTTAACGGCATCGTCTGGTGTTTCGGAATTAGCGGGGTGCGGACCTTCAGGAGAAGGAAAAGTGCGTATTACAAACCCACAAGGAGGAACACCTCCTTATGAATACAGTTTTGATAACCAGGCAAGTTGGATAACTTTAAATGAGGCTTATGTGTCTCCGGGAACTTATACCTTGTATATAAAGGATGCTAGTGATTGTATTTTTGCAATGCCAGAAATCACTTTAGACCCAGAACCTGTAGCTCCAACGATAGGAGTTTCTGATCCAAATTTTAATTGTGATGGAACAGCCGATGCAACAGTAACTATAACAAATGAGGATTCTAGTACATTTACTTATTCGTATTTATTAGATGGTGCAGCAAATACAAATACAGCCGATCTCAAAACATTTTTAAATGTATCAGAAGGATCGCATACCGTAACTGTAGAATATGCTTTAGATGATGTTCCTACCTTTAGTAACTTATTAAGGGAAGATTTTGGATCTGGACCAGACGTATCTTCGCCGGGTATTAATTCTGCTTTTTGTTGGGAGAAACAAGATTTTGCATCATGTGATAATAATGGAAGACTTAATAATGGAGAATATACTATTACTCAACATTTAGAAAATAATCCTTATTCTGGATGGCATAATCCAATAGACCATACAAGCGGAAGTTCAACAGGTAGATATATGGCTGTTGATGCGGGAAGTGTAATACCTAATAATGCAGTTCTTTACAGAAAAACAATTAGTGATATTATCCCTAATCAGCCTATTTTAGTTACATTTTATGCTACCAATTTATTGAAAGTAGGAAATACACAACCAGATGCTTCATTAACGGTAGAATTACAAAATAGTTCAGGAACATCATTGTCTTCTAGTTCAATAGGTGGAATACCAAAAACTAATGGATGGGTTAGATTTGATAGAACGATTGATCCAGGGAATAACACAACTTTAGATTTTGTTTTGAGGTTAGAAGTTTCTCAAGAAAATGGAATTGATTTTGCTGTAGATGATATAGAGGTTTATCAACTACCAAAAAGTTGTATTACTGAAGTAGAATTTCCTATTGTAGTTGAATCAGGAAAAGCCTTTTCAGCTAGTGTTACAGGATCGGAAAACGTGAGTTGTAATGATGCTGCAGACGGAAGTATTAGCATTGCTGCTCAAAATTTCGATGCTACTACAGGTTTTGAGTATTCAAAAGATAATGGTATCACTTGGACCACTCAAATGACTTCGCCTTACACAATTACAGGTTTGGCGGCAGATACTTATGATGTATTAATTCGTTTTGAAACCTGTAGTTTTCCTTTTTCTCGAACTATTACAGCACCAACACTTTTAGAAGTTACGGCTTCTGGAACACCAATAACTTGTATTACAGGTTCTACAATAACGACAATAGCAACTGGTGGAACAGCAGGTTATACTTATGAATTGTTAGAAACAGGAACATTAAATTTAGTCGCTAATTTCCCAAGTAATGGTATTTTAACAAATATTTCAGCAGGAGATTATACTATACGAGCTACTGATGCTAACGATTGTGTAGCGACAACTACGCTCAATTTATCTGGAGTAACGACGCCAACGGCAACTTTAAGCACAAGTTCTAATTTTTGCTATAACCCAACAAGTGGAGGGTCTTTAGTAGTAGATGCTGCAGGCGGACAGACTCCTTATGAATATAGTATTACTTCTGGAGTTTATCAAGATAGTAATACTTTTAACGATTTAGCACCAGGTAACTATACGATTACAGTTCGTGATGCTAACGGATGTACAGTTGTTTTACCTGCTGAAACTATAGCGCCTCAAGTAGCAGTAGCAGTAGAGTTAACAAAAGAATTAGATTGTACAACCTCTCCTGAAGCTTCAATATCAGGAACTATTTCTCAAGGTTATGCTCCATATACAGTTACTTTATTACAAGGTACAGGAACGGTATCTTTAACCGGAAACACATTCAGCTTAAGTACAGCAACAGCTGGTAATTATCAATTTGAAGTAACCGATTCTGAAGGTTGTGTTGTAGCATCTAATGTTATTAACCTAAATGCGATATCCACTCCAACAGTTTCAGCTTCTCAAGTTAATGTTACTTGTAACAGTAATTCAGACGGATCTGTTCAATTAACAGGTTCTGGAGGATCTGGTGGTTATACTTATAGTGATGATAATGTAACGTTTTCAGCAACAAATACCTTTACAGGTTTAGCTGCTGGTACTTATAGCTTTTACGTAAAAGATAGTAAAGACTGTACAAATACGGTAAGTGTTACTATTACAGAGCCAACCACTTTAATAGCGACAGCAAGCGCAACGGAGTTTAGTTGTAGTGCAACTAATACAAAAGAGGATGCTACAATTACTATTACTGTTCCAACAACAGGAACATCTCCTTATCAGTATAGTTTTAATGGTGGTACAACATTTACATCTAATAATTCAATAGCAGTTAATGATAATGGAACAACGCAAACATTTTCTTATGTTGTTAAGGATGCTAATGGCTGTTTAACAACAGCTCAAAATATTTCTATAGAGCCTTTAAATCCTCCAACAGATTTATCGGTTTCAGTGACCGATATTACATGTTTAGTAACAGAGGCTACAGCAACTATTACGGCTACCAATGGAGTAGGAGTTTTACAGTATGAAACTATTTCGCCTTCACCAATTATTGTAGCACAACAAACATCTAATGTTTTTAATAATCTAACTGCAGGAACTTATGTGTTTAGAGTAACAGATGCTAATGGATGTTACTACACAGAATCTTATACTATCGATCCTGTTACAAATATTACCGTTACAGGTCTAAAATTAAGCGATGTACTTTGTAGTGGCGATAATACTGGAAGTGTTCAGTTTTCAGTAGCGGAATTTGCTTCAACTTATGCTTACACTATTAATGGAGGTACAGCCTTTACAGCGCAAACAAATGCTACAATAACACTAACAGGCTTACCTGCTGGAAATCAAGCTGTTGTTGTAACTGATGAAGCTACGGGTTGTACTGCTACCGAAACTATTAACATTACGGAGCCAGCAACACCTTTATCTTTATCTGCAGTTGTAACTAATGTACATTGTAATAATTATAATTCGCAAATAACGGTTACAGCAAATAACGGAACACCAAGTTATACGTATGCAGCAGTTCTAACAGGAGCAATACCTGCAGCAGCAGATTATAATAGTGGTAACGTTATTACAGTAAATACAAGTACGGCAGCCAATTTAATTTGGGATGTGTATGTTAAAGACGCTAATGGTTGTACTGAATTCACAACAGTTACCATTATAGCAGAAACTAGCCCAACGGTTACGGCGCCAGCAGTATCTAACCAATGTACGGCAGCTTCAGGGTTTATGTTTACGGTGTCTGGTACAGGAATCTCTCCATTATCTTATAGTATAAATGGCGGAGCTTCTTTTCAAACAAGTCCTACATTTACAGTAAATACTCCAGGGAATTACACGATCACAATTAAAGATGGTAATGGATGTATAGCAACAAGTGCAACAACAACAGATGTTTATGCACCGCTTAGTGCAAGTGTGTTATTAACAGAAGATCTTACATGTTCTTTACCAGTTGAAGCATCTATTGATATTTCGGTATCAGGAGGAAATGCAACTTACACTTACGAGGTAAGTGATGATGGTGGTGGTAGTTACTCTACCATTTCAGGTTCACCTTATACAACAACTACAGCAGGTACGTATCAATTTAGAATAACAGATGCTAACAGTTGTGATATTGTAACAAATAGCGTTACGGTTACAGCTGCTACAAACCCTGTAATACTTAATGTTAACCAAACTCAAAATATTGCTTGTGCTTCGGAAGAAACTGCAGCAATAGATATTTCTATAGATTCATCTGTTGGTTTAGCACCATTTGAAATAAATGTAACTAATACAACTACAGGTACAGATTATGGAACGCAAACTTCAGGTTTAGCAGCAGGAGATTATCTAATAACAGTAACCGATGCTAAAGGTTGTACGGATACTGAAGCTATTAATATAGCACAGCCAACACCAATTATTTTAGATTTTGATGTAGATCCAATTACTTGTGCAGCAGGTGGTGTTTCATTAGGTCAAATTATTATAAATTCAGTTAGTGGTGGTACACCTAATTATTCTTACCATGTTACCGGTGTAAATGGGTATGATGTAGAAATAGCTAATCAACCAGGAACAAGTCAGGTTTTTGAAGTTGTAGATTTTGGTTTATATGAAATTATAATTACCGATACCAACGGGTGTTCTGTAATTGAACAAAATATACTGGTAGCATCTCCTCCAGATAATTTAGACATTAATATAAACACTACCACAGATTGTTTAACAGGAGGAACTGCTGAGGTATCAATAGGATCACTCTTAACAGGTAATGGTCCTTATCATTTTGCTATCTACGAAGGAGCAGGAATGACTTATACATCACCAACAACGTCTCCATGGCAAGATGAAGATGCATCAGGTAGTGAAAAAACAACATTTACAGGTTTAATTCCTGGTGCGACTTATACATTTATTGTTTTTGATGAGTTGACGGGTTGTTATTATTATGAAACATCGAATACAGCAGTACCAACAAGTTCAACATTAACGACAACAGCAGTCGTTGCTAATAATATTACTTGTGAAGGTAGTGCAGATGGTTCAGTTTCTTTTGATATTAACAGTGTTTACGGTATTGATACCGTAGTTAATTATGAAATTTATAATTCTCAATCTGTTACAACAACAGGTGTATCTGGAACAGGAACTGTACCTGCCAATGGTACTTTAACAGTTACAGATTTAGGTCTATTAGATTTTGGTAATTATATTATAGTTATTGAAGAAACTGTTGGAGTTAACGCAGGTTGTAGTGTAGTTACAGATTCATTTAACATTACAGAATCTGCTATTGAATTAAGCATATCTGCTTCATCTACAAAAAACGAAACTTGTAATGAGTTGGGTATTATTTCAGCTATAGCTAAAGACGGAACATCGCCTTACGAATATCAGACTGTTTTAACTGGAGGTAGCGTAGACGATACAGCTTGGGGAACTTCTAATACCTTTAAATTAGCAGCAGGAGTTTACGATGTGTATGTCCGAGATGCTTACGGTTGTGTTAAGTTTGAACAGGAAACTATTATTAAAGATCCGGAACCAACATTAAATACAGTGGCTCCACAATGTTTTGATGGAACAGCTATTAATATAACTTTAGTTGAAGGTACTAGTACAGCTATTACACCTTTAACTTATAGTATTGGTGGTGCATACCAATCTAGTCCTAATTTTAGTATTACGACTGCGGGAACTTATACTTTAAGTGTCCAAGATGGAAATGGTTGTATTGCAACAAGTACTTATGTTGTAAACGCACCAATTTTATTAGACGCTAATCTTTCAAAAGAAATAGATTGTACAGTAACACCCGGTGCTACTATCGATTTAACACCTTCTGGAGGAACAGGAACTTATACTTATGAAGTTGATTATAATAGTGGTGGTTATGTTGCCATAGCTGGTTCGCCTTACACGGCAGCTACAAGTGGAGCATATCAATTTAGAGTTACGGATACACAAAATTGTATCGCGGAATCTGGAGTAATTGTTGTTGAAGATGCAATAATTCCAACATTAACTACAGTTGAAACGAACGTAACTTGTAATCTAGGTGCAGACGGAAGTATTACTGTTACAGCAACAGCAGGCGTAGCTCCGTTTGAATATAGTATCGATGGTGGTGCTTTTCAGGCTTCAAATGTATTTAGTAATTTAAGCCAAGGATCTTACGATATTGTTGTTAGAGATAGCAAAAATTGTGAGTCTCTTCCGGTTTCAGTTGCTATTACAGAACCTACAATTGTTACAGGTTCTGGAGTTTTAACACAAGAGTTAACATGTGGAGCAGGAAACGCAACACAGCAAGCTATTGTAACTGTTACAGGTAGCGGTGGTACATCACCTTATACTTACAGTTTTGATGGTGGTGCAAATTATACATCTACAAATACATTTAATACTTACAATTCTGGAACAGTTTCAGCTTTTGTAAAAGATGCCAATGGTTGTATTAGTGCAACTTCAATAGATGTGGTGGTGCCTCCAACAGATGCTCCAACCGATTTAGATTTTGCTGCAACAGCTATTACTTGCGATGTTACAACAAGCGAGGTAACTTTAACAGTAACAAATGGTATTGCTCCATTTACTTTTGAAATTATATCTCCTACAGCAAGTGTTGCATCAAACGGAACTGGTGTTTTCCCAGGATTAGCAGTTGGTGATTATGTATTTACTGTTACCGATGCTAGTGGATGTTATTATACAGAGTCTTATACTATAAACCCAGTTATTAATATTACAGTATCAGGATTATTAGTAGACGATGTAAGTTGTACATCTGGAAACGATGGCGCTGTAGATTTTACAGTAGCTAACTTTGCAAGCACTTATAGTTATACTATAAATGGAGGTACAGCAGTAACAGGACAAACAAGTTCGACTATAAATTTAACAGGATTGTCTGTTGGTAACCAAACTATAATAGTTACCGATGAGGCTACAAACTGTACAAGTACGGCAACTATTAATGTTAGCGAGCCTGCTTTATTAACACTTGTAGAAGCAACTAATATTAATGCAAATTGTAATGTTGGTGCACAAGTAAGTGTAACGGCAACCAATGGTACAGCACCATATCAATATGCTTTTGTTGAAGACGGTGTGGTACCAAGTACAGGAGATTATACAAATAGTGCAAGCGCTACTTTAGACCCAGCAACAAACACCAATTGGGATGTTTGGGTTATGGATAGCAATGGTTGTACAGATTCTATAGATGTCGTGATCACTACCGATGCTTTACCAACGGTAGATGTTCCAACTTTTGCATCAAATCAATGTAATTTAACAGGGGATGTTTACTCATTTACAGTAACCAATCCAACAGGTGTTGTGCCGTTTGAGTATTCTATAGGGGAAGGCTTTCAAGCAGGTACAACATTCTCTGTTAACAATCCAGGAACGTACTTTGTAACTATTAAAGATGGTAACGGTTGTACATTTACAAATGCAACACCAATAACTGTCTACGATGTTATAGATGTTACATCTACTATCGAAGCATTACCAAGTTGTAACGTAAACGATGGAGAGATTACAGTATCGGGTACTGGAGGTTCTGGTTCTTATGCATTCAGTATTAATCCTTCAGCAGGAATAACACAAACAGGAAATACATTTTCAGGTCTTGCTGCCTTAACGAACTATACTGTAACTATTACAGATACAGTAACAAACTGTACAAATACAGTTGATGTTAATTTAGATCAAGCAACTCCGGTTAGCTTTACAGCAACAGCAATAGGTGTTACGTGTCTTGGTGATAGCGATGGTGTTATTACTGTAGATTTAGATGCATCTAATGATAATCCTTTATACACTTACGCTATTATTACGGGACCAATAACGGTAACTGCGCAAAGCTCAAATGTATTTACAGGTTTACCAACAGGAAACTATACAGTTGAGGTAACTTCAGGAAGAGGTTGTACCGAAACAGAAATTGTATCAGTAGGTACGCCAACTGCTATTGTGGCTCCAACACCAACAGTTGAAGAGTTTGCTTGTGTAGCAAATACAAATACATCAAACTACGCTACAATAACGGTAGCAGGTGTGTCTGGTGGTTCTGGTAATTTTATTACTTATGAATTTATTAGAGATGCCGATGGTGTTGTTGTTCAATCTAATTCTAGTAATGTTTACACAGTAACGAATACTTTAGGAGGAACATTCACAATAAATGTATATGACGATAAAGGGTGTTTAGGTTCTACTTCGGCTTCGGTTAATCCATTTATTTCTTTAGATGATTTAACAATTACTATTGATAATGCTATTACATGTACAAATGATGAAGATGTTACAATTTCTGTAACAACATCAGGTGGTACACCAACAAACTTACAATTCACTTTAGAAGATGTTGTTGGTAGTGTAAACGGCGGAGTTTATAGCCAAGTGAATACAACAGGAAACTTTACAGGTTTAGCAATTGGTAATTATTTAGCTACAGTTGTTAATTTGGATACGGGTTGTATGGTACAAGATGTACACTATGTGGGCAATCCTGATACATTCGATCTTACAGTAGATAATGTGGTTAATGTCACTTGTTTTAGTGCTAACGATGGTAGTGTTGATGTTACATTTATTGATAGAACACCTACTCCAGTAGATAATGCAGGAGCATTTAACTATGAGGTATTCGATTATTTAGGTAATTCGGTTACAACCGGAACAGCAATAAACGCTGGACCAGTTAATATCTCAGGACTTTTATCTGGAACATATAGTATTACAGCTACTTTATCAAATGCTCCTTTTTGTACAGTAAATAAAAACTTTACAATTACTGCACCAACAGCAGCTTTAGCTATATCAGAAACACATACAGCTATTACGTGTGTAACGGGTAATAACGATGGTTCTATTTCGGCAAGTGCTACAGGTGGTTGGCCAGGTGCTTATGAATACCAGTTATCAAACACAGGCGGATCTATTATAGTACCGTTTGGTGCTGAAAGTAATTTCACAGGTTTAGTTGCCGGAAATTATACAGTTACTGTTAAAGATAGCTCAGGTTGTGAGGATTCGGTAGATATATTATTAGTAAACCCAACACCAATTAGCTTAACAGCTTTTGCAGATGTTACTTTATTAAATTGTTTTGGAGACAGTGATGCAACTATTACGGTTACGAGTACTTCAGGCGGACAAGGAAGCAACTACACATATACACTTAATATGGTTTCACCAACGGTAACTTCATCTGGTCCACAAACAGGAACATCGTTCTCAGGATTAGGTGTAGGAACTTATAATGTAACGGTCACCGATGGTTATAATTGTAGTGCAACATCAACAGATGTAATAATTGCTGCACCTACAGCAGTAGAAGCAGTATTAGCAAAATCAACATCGCCAACTTGTATTGATAGTGCTGAGTTAACATTAAGTGCATCAGGAGGAACTAGTCCTTATGAGTATAGTGAAACTAGTGATTTTTCAGCAGTGATAGGTACATTTGTATCTAGTGTTACTTTTGATGCTGCACCTGGAGTTTATACTTATTATGTTAGAGACGCAAACGGCTGTACAGCAAATGCATCAAACGAAATTACTGTAGATGCATTACCTGCATTACAAGTTAATTTAGATACTACAAACGCAACTATAAATTGTACAGGAGATACTACGGGTGTTATTAAAGCTTTGGCATCAGGAGGTTTAGGGAATTATATTTATACTTTACAAGATGGTTCTGGAACAGATATTGCTCCAGCTCCAGTTCAAAATAGTCCAGGAGTATTTACAGATCTTCCTGAAGGTAATTATTTAATAGAAGTTGAAAGTGGTGACTGTTTAGAAACTAGTATCCCAGTTGCAATTACAGGACCTATAAATCCTTTAAATGTAAGTTATGTGGTTTCTAATGTAACCTGCCCAGGAATAAATAATGGTGTGCTCGATATCACTGCTACCGGAGGAACGGGTATTATTAAATATGCTATTTCACCGCTATTACTTAAGTTTGAATCTGATCCTGTTTTCGATAATTTAGCACCAGGAATTTACCAAGCTGTTGTTCAAGATGAATTAGGTTGCTATGTTATTATAGATTTTGAAGTAGAAGACGCTACACCGCTTATATTAAGTATTGTACCAAATTCTTTATTTCCTGAAGTTTGTGATGGTGATATGGATGGCGAGTTTAGTGTAGATCTTGTTGGTGGCGAAATGCCATATAGTGTTGTATTAGATAATATTGATGATGGATATACTTTAGGAGGAGCAACTCAAACACAGTTCGATTTTACTAACTTAAGCGGTGGCGATCATGTTGTTTATGTTCGTGATAATTTAGGTTGCGAAACTGAGTGGAATATTACCTTTCCAGAAGCTGTATTAATTAATCCAGAAGCTGAGGTTGTCTATGGATGTACTAACAATGCTTCTACTAATACGGTAACTATTTTTGTAGATGAAAGCATAACAGATTTAAGTGATCTAGATTATTCTTTAAACGGAGGGACATACCAAGCGAGTAATATCTTTATTAACGTACCAGCAGGTTTGGATCATTATGTAGATGTAAGGCATACTAATGGTTGTATTCAACGTACAGCACTTTTCGATATTGCAAATATCGCACCTTTACAATTAAGTATAGAAACAGGAGGTTTAAATGAAATTGTGGCTACGGCAACAGGGGGAGAAGCGCCTTATGAGTTTACTTTAAACGGGGAATCTTTCGGAAATACAAACACTTTTATTTATTACGAATCTGGAGATTATACGGTAACCGTAACCGATAGAAATGGTTGTACGGCAACAGCAACATTGTATTTTGAATTTGTTGATGTTTGTATCACCAATTACTTCACGCCAAATGGCGATGGTGTTTTAGATATGTGGGGGCCAGGTTGTACATCCATTTATAACGATTTAACTTTCGATATATTCGATCGTTACGGACGTGTGGTGGCTACATTAAAAGCTGGACAAAAATGGAACGGAAAATATCATGGCAAAGAACTACCTTCTGGAGATTACTGGTATGTGGTAAAGCTTAATGATAGTAGAAATAATCGTGAGTTTGTTGGACATTTTACACTTTATAGATAATGAATAAAAATCTATTTAAGTTTAGCTCAAAAGAAATTCAAATGAAAAAAATATTTATATATCTATTCCTTACAATTATAGCAAACGCATATAGTCAGGAACTTAATTTGCCAGTTTTTACACAACATTTAGCTGAAAACGATTTTGTAATATCGCCAACCTATGCTGGAATTGGAGATAATTTAAGAATTAGGGCTAACGGTTTAACACAATGGGTTGGGATAAAAGATGCTCCCGATAATCAATCGCTTTACGCAGATTTTAGAATTGCCGATCGTTCGGGTGTTGGTGTGTCTTTATATAATGATAGAAACGGATACACCATTCAAACGGGTGCTAAATTCTCCTTTGCTCACCATCTTATTTTAGATTATTATTCTAAGCAATATTTATCTTTTGGTATTTCTTTTAATATCAATAATTTCCGAATTGATATCGATCAGTTCAATACCACTTACGAAAACCCAGTAATAGATCCTTTTGTTACTGATAACAGAAAAACATCAAATCAAAATTTCGATGTTGGCGCTTTGTATCGTAATCATGGCTTCTTTTTAAGTTTTAATGCAAATAACGTTTTAGGAAAGCAAATTGAAGATTTTAGAGCATTAGAACCAAATTTACTTTTAAACTATCAAATATATTCAGGATATACCTTTGAAGGTCCAAAGAAAAGTGGCATTGAATTCGAGCCTTCAATTTTTTATCAAATGTTCGCAAGTGATAAACGTTCTGCGACCGATATAAACTTCAAAATGCGGAAATTTAGTAGAAATGAAGATTATTATTGGGCTGGTATTTCGTACCGTTTTCTTAACGATCAATTAATGAAGCCTTTAAATATAGGGCCAATGGCAGGTTTTAAAAAGAATATATTCTATTTTGGATATTCTTATCAAGTTACCATGAATGGGTTATCTTCTTATAACTCAGGGACACATGTAATAACCATAGGTTTAGATTTTCTACAAGGTATAAGCAATTGCCCTTGTACGCAAAGTGCTGTGCATAAGTAATGGTTTAAATGTTGTAAATATCTTAAAATGTTATACTACTTTTGTAGCTTCAAAAATGTAATATTTTGAGAATGGAATTACGAGCAAAACAACGTATTGCTTTAAGTGTTTACTTTTTTTTATCAGGAATTTGTTTTGCCTCTTGGGCGTCGCGAATACCTACTATAAAAACGTTTTTTAATTTAAACGAAGCTGAACTTGGTACTATACTTATTGCTATGCCTATAAGTTCATTAATTGGTTTGCCTATTTCTGGTTGGCTGGTTTCTAAATTTGATAGCAGAGTACCTTTAATATTCGCATTTATATTTTTTTCGATATCATTGGCTATGATAGGGTTTGCAACCACAACAATTGGTTTGGTTTTAGCTATCTCTAGTTTTGCTTTTTGCTTGCGGATTTTAAATATTTCTATAAATACTCAGTCTATTACGTTACAGAAAAAATTTGAAAAGCGGGTAGTAGGAGCTTTTCACGGACTTTGGAGTACAGGGGGTCTATTTGGGGTTTTATTTTCGACTTTAATGGTGAAGTTTGAAGTGCCTATTGGAACGCACTTATTGAGTATAGCTATTTTTACAATAGTTGTGGCTTTGGCAACGTATAAATTCACTTTAAAAAATGATAAAGCACCTTCTGGAAATAAATTAATAATGAGTAAACCCGATCCTTACATTATGTGCCTAGGGATTATTGTCTTTTTTGCAGCCATTTGCGAAGGAGGTATGTTCGATTGGAGTGGTGTATATTTTAAAGAAGTTTTAAAGGAAGATGTTTTTACTTATGGGTATTTAATGTTTATGACTACCATGGCGTTGTCTCGTTTCTTCTCAGATAGGTTGGTAACCCGAATAGGTGTTTTAAAAACGTATGTTTTTAGCAGTACTTTAATTGTAATAGGCATTTCTATGGCGGTATTATTACCTAAGTTCTGGTCTGCTTTATTTGGTTTCTTTTTAGTTGGTTTTGGTACAGCTGCGTTTTTTCCGCTTACCATGTCTTTAGCAGGAAGTTCTAAAAAATATTCACCAGGTATGGCGATTTCAATAATAACAACTTACGCTATCGCGGGAATGCTTATCGGTCCACCATTAATTGGTTATTTGGCCCATGCTTTTGGCTTAAAAAATGCCTTTGGGCTATTTATAGTGGTTGGTTTGTTATTTATTCCTGTAGCTTTTGCTTTATTTCGATTTGAAGAAAAAGTAGAATCCTAATAAGCTATTATTTTTCTACAATTTCTATTTCAAATAATTTATCCCAACGTTTACCAGTAACAAATATGGTTTTAGTTTTAGGGTTGTAAGCAATGCCATTTAAAACATCTAAACCATCGTGTTGTGTAACAAGTTTCTTTAATGGAGAAAAATCTATTACACCTATTACTGCACCGTTTTTAGGGTTAATAATAGCTACACCATCTTTTTGATAACGGTTTGCAAAAATTTTACCATCAATCCATTCCATTTCGTTGATGCCAATAATTTTTCCTTTATTGGTAAATACTTGTATATATTCTTCTTCAACTAAAGTTTCAGGATTTAATAACCATATTTTTTCGGTACCATCACTTTTATAAATCGATGTATCGTTGTGTGTTAATCCCCAACCTTCTTTACTATTTGCGTATTTAAAGCTGTTTAGTTTTTCAAATGTATTTACATCGTAAACAAAACCTGTTCCTTTTTGCCATGTTAATTGATATACTTTATCATTGAGTACCGTTAAGCCTTCACCAAAAAACTCATCGGCTAAATTAATATTTTTAAATACTTCGCCTGTTTTATAGTCTACTTTTCTAAGTTTAGATTCTTTGTTTTGACCAGTACTTTCATACAAGGTGTCCTTGTAAAATTCTAAACCTTGCGTGTAAGATGTAATATCGTGTGGATATTCATTTATAATTTTATAGGTGAAAATTTTTGGTGATTCATTATTCAAAATAGTAACCGAGGTATTTATATTTTGTTTTTCACCATTAAAATAAACAATAGCTTCTATAGTTTGCTTGCCAAGTTTAAAATTACTTAAGGAAGTGTTTTCTTCTATTTTTTTACCATCTAAGGTATAAGAAACGGAGTCTATTTTATGACTTTTTTTGTTTTCTAAACTTAGTTTTAAAGTCTCATTTACTGAAATATTGCCTTTTTCGGCGTTTGTTACGACGCCAAAATCATTTTTTTTGAGTCCGTTATTAGATCCACAAGCAACAGAAAGTGTGCTTAAAAATATGATTGCTAAGTGTTTGTATGTTTTCATTTTGAGCTATAAATTTTAGGCAAGATATTTATTTAAAATCAGAGTAAAAAAATATTGTGAATTTTTTAAAAGGTTGTATATTTGCACCCGGCAAGTCCTACACAACTAGCTCCTGTTGAATCCTCCAGGGCGGGAACGCAGCAAAGGTAAATGGTTGTAGCAGTGTGATGTAGGTAGCTTGCCTTTTTTTATACAATAAACTTAAATCTTGAAAGCTTAGGCTTATCGAGATTTTTTAGTTTTAGAGCCTATCTTCAATTTAAAACTATCTTATAAATTTAGCGGTATATTAAAATTCATTGTTAATTTTGTAGTGTTAATATTATTCAAAAAAATATGTCTAAAGTTGTGTTAATTACAGGAGGTTCTTCGGGAATAGGTAAATCTATTGGTGAGTTTTTAAAAACAAGAGGATTTATTGTTTACGGAACCAGTAGAAGTCCAGAAAAGTATAAGGAGAGTAAATTCCCTATTTTGGCTTTAGATGTAAAAAACAATCAAACTATTTTAGAAACCGTTTCTACAATTATTGAGAAAGAGAGCAGGCTAGATGTTGTTGTTAACAATGCAGGTGCTGGTATTACTGGACCAATTGAAGAAATTCCAGATGCAGAAATTAAAAATAATTTTGATACTAATTTCTTTGGCCCTATAAATGTTATAAAGGCTGTTTTACCACAAATGCGAAAGCAGAATTCGGGTTTAATAATTAATGTAACTTCTATTGCTGGTTATATGGGGTTACCATATCGTGGCGTTTATAGTGCGAGTAAGGGCGCTTTAGAATTGATTACTGAAGCTTTCAGGATGGAGTTAAAGGATTTTAATATTAAAATGACCAATGTGGCTCCTGGAGATTTTGCAACTAATATTGCGGCAGGCAGGTATCATGCACCATTATTAGAAAATTCACCATACAAAAAGCCTTATGGTGATACCTTAAGTTTAATGGATTCTCATGTGGAAGGCGGAAGTGACCCGAATGAAATGGCTCAGGCTGTTTTTGATATTATCAATAATAAAGACCCTAAAATACATTATAAAGTTGGTGCTTTTATGCAGAAATTTTCAATCGTATTAAAACGCGTTCTTCCAGATAAGGTTTACGAAAAAATGCTAATGAACCACTATAAATTGTAATATCTTATTTTTTTAACAATCCAACAAGTTGTTCTTCAAACTTGCCATAAAAAATATTCGTGTTACCATTAACAATCTTTTTGTTTTTACCTATAATAAAGGTTTTTGTCATAGGGTGTATTGCCAATGTTTCTGAAGCTTCTTTGGGCGATTTAAAGAAGTATTCATTTCCGCTTACAAAACCATTAGATTGCAATGCACGTTTAGCTTTGTTTACATTATAATTATCAATATTAATGCTTACAAATGTAACTTCTGGGTATTTTAATTTTAGTCTGTTTAATTTGTGATGGCTACTTTTAAAATGATCGTAATAGGTGTTAGACCAAAACGTAATTACCGTTGTGCCATTAACTAAATCACTTAAATCTTTAGAGTTATTTTTATAATCCACAATACCAAGGTTTGGTAAACTGTTACCCGTATTTAACTTACTAATAGCTTCCGCAAAATTGATAATCATTTTTTTGCCTTTATCATTTTCAGTTTTCGCTAAATAATTTTTAAGAATAGTATTGGTTTCTTCAGTATCATCACTTAATGATAAAAACTTAACTGTATAATGATAGAGCAATTCTTCTTTTAAACTTTTATCAGATATTAAACTATCTATTTGTTTAAGTCGATCTAAATTAAAACAAAGTGAACGACCCTTTTTAAAATCATCTTTGCTGCAATGGTCCATATGTTCATTTAGAGCAAGATTGCTAACGTTGGACTTTAAGAACCATTTATAGGCAATAAAATCTTTGAGTTTAGAGTTATTATAGTCAATATCCTTTCTGTAGGCATAAAAATCTTTAGGAAGTGTTTTAAAAATTTTTTCAATTTGATTTCTATCGCTTCTAAACGGGTAGGTTTCTTTGCTAGCGTAATAGGAATAATTAATATGTTGTAAAATTAGATTTTCGAAAGCATCGCTAACATCATTTTTCTTTTTGAATTTTTTGAATTGAGCAAGTTGAGATGTTTTTATAGAATCGAGTTTAGAGGTAAATTGTTGTGGGTTAAGTGACCTGAATCTACGAACAGCACGTTCTGTTTTATCATTTTGCAAAAACTCATTAAGCAAAAAATTATTTTGTTTTGCACCACGACCAGTGTAAACTAGCGATTCATCAAAATCAAATGTGTTTAATCTAAATAGTAAGCTGTCATTAGGTTCTAGCATAATCATTTGATACTCGCTACCATGCCTAAAGGTATAAATGCCCGGGTAGAAGTTGTCAATTTTGTAAAAGAATCTATTACGGCCATCAAGTTTAATGGTGTCAATAGTTTTATTCTTACTTTCTAAAATAATGGTGCTTTCAATCGGATTTATAATTTCGCCTCCAATATAAGCAAAATCATCACTCCCGCTTTGAGTGTCGGTTTTACAGCTTGATATTAGAAGTGCAATTGATAATATTGAAAATAATACTCTCATTTAAAAATCCTTAATTAGGTATAGTAATTCTATAACAAAAGTATGCCTTGTTTTTATAATCTGCTGTTAATGCGTTGTTAAAAGTTATTTAGACTTAGAATAGATTAAACAAGTGACCGGGATAAAAAATAGAGCGTCGAAGTTTCTTCTTACCAATGAATTTTTCTACTTTTGCAAAAAAATAAACAACTTTATGTTATCAGTTTCAAATCTTTCTGTTCAATTCGGAAAACGCATTCTATTTGATGAAGTGAGCACAACATTCAATAACGGCAATTGCTACGGTATTATTGGTGCAAACGGATCTGGAAAATCTACTTTTTTAAAGATTATTTCGGGTAAAATGGAGCCAACCTCTGGGCATGTTTCTTTAGAGGCCGGTAAGCGTATGTCGGTTTTAGAACAAAACCACAACTTGTATGACGAGAGCACGGTATTAGAAACTATTTTAATGGGGAATAAACCATTGTTTGATATTAAAACTCAAATTGATGCCCTTTACGCTGATTACACAGATGAAAATGCTGAAAAAATTGGCGAACTTCAGGTTCAGTTTGAAGAAATGGATGGTTGGAATGCAGATAGTAATGCCGCTTCTATGCTTTCGAATTTAGGCATAAAAGAAGAGTTTCATTATACATTAATGGCAGATTTGGATGGTAAGCAAAAAGTACGTGTGTTGCTAGCACAAGCTTTATTTGGTAGTCCAGATGTGCTAATTATGGATGAGCCTACCAATGATTTGGATTACGAAACGATTTCTTGGTTAGAAAACTTTTTAGCTAATTATGATAATTGTGTGATTGTTGTATCGCACGATAGACACTTTTTGGATGCGGTTTGTACACATATTTCTGATATTGACTTTGGAAAAATAAACCATTACTCAGGTAACTATACGTTCTGGTACGAGTCGTCTCAATTAGCAGCACGCCAACACGCACAGCAAAACAAGAAAGCTGAAGAGAAGAAAAAAGAATTAGAAGAATTTATTCGTCGTTTTTCTGCCAACGTTGCAAAAAGTAAACAAGCAACTAGTAGAAAGAAGATGATTGAGAAATTAAATATTGGAGATATTAGACGTACTAGTCGTCGTTATCCTGCTATTATTTTTGAACGTGAAAGAGAAGCTGGAGATCAAATTTTAAATATTGAAGGTTTAACTGCATCGTTAGAAGGTGAATTACTTTTTAAAGATATTGACCTAAATTTAGCTAAAGGCGATAAAGTGGTAGTGTTCTCTAGAGATTCTAGAGCGACAACAGCATTTTATGAAATTTTAAATAATAATGAAAAGGCAGATTCAGGTAAATTTATGTGGGGTGTAACCACAACACAATCTTATTTACCATTAGATAATGATGCCTTTTTTAATAATGAACTTACTTTAATCGATTGGTTACGTCAATACGCAACTACAGAGGAAGAACGCGAAGAAGTAAATATTCGTGGTTTCCTTGGTAAAATGATTTTTAGTGGTGAGGAAGCATTTAAAAAATCGTCTGTATTATCTGGAGGTGAAAAAGTAAGATGTATGCTATCTAGAATGATGATGATGAGAGCTAATGTTTTACAATTAGATGAGCCTACAAACCATTTAGATTTAGAAAGTATTACCGCATTTAACAACTCACTTACAAACTTTAAGGGCACTATTTTATTTACTACTCACGATCATGAGTTTGCACAAACAGTTGCCAATAGAGTAGTAGAACTAACTCCTAATGGTGTTATAGATCGTTATACAACGTTCGATGAGTATATGCAGGATAAAAACATTAAAGAATTACGTGATAAAATGTACACTGTAAAAGCTTAAAAGTATTAAGGAGCTTTCTATATATAGTTAGCTCATTTAAATAATTAGAGATAAAAGTTTATTGGAAACTCATTTTCAATAAACTTTTTTTTTGCTTTAAACTTAATTTAGTCGCCTCTTCTGGATGCTCTAAAGCATAAAAAAAGGACCTTAAAAAAGGTCCTTTGTGGTGTGGTAAATTATATGGTTTTTATATGTTGTCTTTAAAACCAAATATTTTTTAGTGTCTAGTTGAGAGAAATATAATAGGATGAAAAACCAAAAGTATTATGGATTACGCATAATGTTGATTGCGACTTACTTTACCTTTAGAATTGCCTCTTGATAATGCAGAAGCATTTTTACCCATTAAATTATCAATAACTTGTGTTGCTCGTTCAATTTCGTCTTGATGCACTAATATATCTTGTATGGTCTGGTTTATATCACCCGGATAATTAATACGTTCAAATTTCGATTTGGCTCTAATGATAGCGCAAATATTTAATTCGGCTAAATCATTATAAACCCGCTGTACATCATTGAGATTTCCTGTAAATACTTTAGTGTAGTTTTTCATTTTAGTTTGTTTTAAAAAGTTTCTTCCTACAAGATAGTAAATAATAGAATGCAATAAAAGTTATAAAGCGTTAAAAATCAGTTAACTTTAATCGTGGGCGCCAACAGTTAAACTATGGCTCTATTTCCAAATTTGTATTTTCAATTATAGAAGTGGCTCGTTGAAGTTCATCTTTATGAACAAAAATTTCTTGAAGTCCATATACAGATGGTCCAAAACCAGCCAATCTTCCGGATTCAGTTTCATCTTTTACTACTGCAGTAATATCTTCATTTTCTAAATCGGAAATGATACGTTTTACAACAATAAAATCTCCGCTAAATACTTTTATATAGTTTGAATTTGTCATGATAAAATTTAGTTTAATGTTATTACTAAATATACAACATTTTTAAACACAAAAAAAGCCGGCCATAGCCGACTTTTTATTTTTAACAGGTGTTTAACTACCTTAATTCTGCACCCAGCTGTCTTTCAAAACTAGATTGCAGCTTATTCATTATTTTATCAATTTGTTTATCGGTTAGCGTTTTATTTTCATCTTGAAGTGTAAAACTTACCGCATAACTCTTTTTTCCTGAAGGTAAGTTTTTACCTTGGTAAACATCAAAAAGGTTTACAGATTTTAGTAATTGCTTTTCACTTTGTTTCGCTAGTTTGTAAATAGAATCAAATGTTACGTTATCATCCAATAGCAGGGCGAAATCGCGCTTTACTTCTGGGTATTTGGTAATGGCTTTAAAAGTTATTTTATTGCGTTTAACAACGTCTAAAATGGCGTCCCAATTAAAATCGGCAAAAAGAACATCTTGGCTAATATCAAAATGTTTTAAAACTTGCTTTTTAACTAAACCAAAATCTACTAAAGTTGTTTTTCCTAAACCTAAGCTAATACCTTCACTTATTAAATCGTTTTTTGTTGGGGCTTCACTAAATCTAGAAATTCCTAAACGTTCTAAAATAGAAATAATACTTCCTTTCATAAAAAAGAAATCACTCTTTTGGTTAGCCGAAATCCAATTATCTTGAGATTGATTTCCTGTTGAAAATATAGCTAAGTGCTTAAATTCTTCACGTTTATCTTGAAAACCATGATAGGTTTTTCCGAATTCGAAAAGTTTTAAATCTCCACGTTTTCTGTTGATGTTGAATGATACAGCCTCTAAACCAGAAAATAATAAGGATTGTCTCATAACAGATAAATCATTACTCAATGGATTTAGCATGGTAATGTTGTGTTCTTCTTGTAATTGCTCGCTTAGAGCGGCGTATTTAGGAGTTGTTAAAGAGTTTGATAGTATTTCAAAAAAGCCTTGCGCTGCTAATTGATTTCCTACAATATTCTGAATTTTATAATCCTCAAAACGGGATGTTGTAGAAATAGAAGCATTTAGTTTTTCGGTAGTTTTTACATTGTTGTAACCGTAAACACGTAAAATTTCTTCTATAATATCTGCTTCACGTTGCACATCATTTCGGTATGCTGGTACAGTTAATCCTAATCCGGTTTCGGTAACATTGTTAACTTTTATGTCTAAAGAAGAAAGAATACGTTTTATGGTTTCCTTTGGTATTTCTTCTCCAATTAATTTCTCTGCATTTTCAAAGCTTAAACGCACTTCGAAATCTTGAATTTTCTTTGGGTAAAAATCTATAATATCGCTAGTAATTTCTCCTCCAGCTAATTCTTGGATTAATAGGGCGGCACGTTTTAATGCATAACCTGTAATATTAGGATCTATTCCTCGCTCGAATCTAAAAGAAGCATCGGTATTTAACGCGTGTCTTTTTGCCGTTTTACGCACACTTACTGGGTTAAAATAGGCGCTTTCTAAAAATATACTTGTAGTGTGCTCTGAAACTCCAGAATTTAATCCACCAAAAACACCAGCAATACACATGGGTTTTTCAGCATCACAAATCATTAAATCATCTTCGTGCAATTCACGTTCTACACCATCAAGTGTTGTAAATTTTGTTCCTGCTGCTAAGGTTTTAACTTCAACTTTGTTGCCTGTAATTTTTGCAGCATCAAAAGCATGTAGTGGCTGTCCTAATTCGTGTAAAACGTAATTAGTGGCATCTACAATATTATTTATAGGGCTTAAACCAATAGCTTTTAAACGGTGTTGTAACCACGCCGGAGATTCTTCGACCTTTATACCAGAGAGCGTAATACCACAATATCGAGGTGCTAATTCTTTATCTTGTACATCAATATCCATTTTAAGTGTGCGATTTTCTACGTGAAAAGCACTTACCGATGGCGTAATGAGTTCTAAGTTTATGTCTTTTTGTATTAATCCAGCTTTTAAATCGCGAGCAGTTCCGTAATGGCTCATGGCGTCTGCGCGGTTTGGAGTTAATCCAATTTCAAAAACCTGATCATTTTCTATATCGAAAATATCGGCTACAGGTGTACCTACTTTTAAATTTTCATCTAACACTAAAATACCATCGTGAGATTTCCCTAAACCAAGCTCGTCTTCAGCACAAATCATCCCGAAGCTTTCCTCACCTCTAATTTTTCCTTTTTTAATAGTCCATGCTTCACCTTCTTCCGAGTATAAGGTGGTTCCAATAGTGGCAACAGGTACTTTTTGTCCTGCGGCAACATTTGGTGCACCACATACAATTTGTACCGGTCCATCTAAACCAATATCTACTGTAGTAATGTTTAGTTTGTCTGCGTTTGGGTGTTTTATACAAGTTAAAACTTCTCCAACTACAACGCCTTCTAATCCGCCTTTTACAGATTGATAGGTTTCTATTCCTTCAACCTCTAGTCCTAAATCGGTAAGTAATTCGCTAGTTTGTTCTGGAGTCCAATCTGTTTTTAAAAATTGCTTTAACCAGTTGTATGAAATCTTCATAAATCATTTTCGTATTAAGCGAGCAAAGATAAAATATTTGAGCTTAGCTTTCAAACAAAGGGTTGTGAATTGTTTGGGGAAAATGTGAAAACTTTTAAGATGAAAAATTATTGAAGAGGTGCTTTTTTATTTGGTTTATAAGGACGGACAACAGATTGTGCCACATAATCGTGAATGGCTTTCTTTTTGAGGTTGCCGTTAATGGTTAGTAATGAGATCCAACCTAGTAACGATTTTGTAATAAAACGAATGAGAGCAAAAGGAAAACTAAGGTTTTTATTTTCATTGGCTTCTTGTTTTACAACAATATCATTAAAAAAATGCCCTAAAGTAGCGCCAAATAGAGATACTAAAACAGGTTCATAAAGTATAAATAAGCTAACAAAAACTGATATTCTAATGTAGTTAGGGATATTTTCAAAAACATTAAAAATTTCAGCAGTAACGTACATTAAAACAATAATAGCAATGGTGCCAATTATTACAGCTTTAATTCTAGTAGTTATTGCTGTGTATTCGGTTTTCATCTAACACGTATCAGTTTGTTTAATTTCTAAAGAATCATTATTTATTCATCCAATAAATCTGGTCGAAGTTTTTTGGTACGCTCATAAGCTTGTTCTTCTCTCCATTTTTCAATTTCAGGAAAATTACCACTAAACAATAATTCAGGGACTTTCCAGCCTTTATATTCTCTTGGTTTTGTGTAAATTGGCGGCGCTAATAGATTGTCTTGAAAAGAATCGGTTAGGGCAGAGGTTTCATTACCCAAAACACCAGGTATTAATCTAATAATGGCATCGCAAAGCACAGCGGCACCCAATTCGCCACCAGAAAGTACATAGTCTCCAATGGAAATTTCGCGTGTAATAAATTGATCGCGTACACGTTGGTCTACACCTTTATAGTGACCGCATAAAATTATAATATTTTCGTGCATTGATAATTGGTTGGCAATACCTTGTTTCAAGGTTTCGCCATCGGGCGTCATGTAAATAACTTCGTTGTATTCACGTTGAACTTTTAATGCAGAAATACACTTATCAATAGGTTCTACCATCATAACCATGCCTGCACCTCCACCAAATTGTGTGTCGTCTATAGATTTGTAATTATCGGTAGTATAATCTCGTAAATTATGAAAATGTACTTCTACCAAACCGGCTTCAATAGCTCGTTTTAAAATAGATGCTTCAAACGGGCTTTTTAATAATTCTGGTAAAACGGTAATAATATCTATACGCATGATTTGTTTTTATCTGCCGCAAAGATAAATTAATTGTTTGGTATTTTTAATTAAGTTTTACTCGATAACTTTTAAAGTATAGTATAAAAAAACTCCGCAATAAAAATTGCGGAGTTTAAGTGATATAGATTGTACTTTTAAGCTTTTTTCTGCTTATTTATTTCATCTTGCAATTGGCGACGTACTTTTTGTTCACGTTCGAGTGCGGTTTTTCGGTGTTCTTCAAACTCTTCCTCCGTTTCGGCTAAGCTTTTCTTTGCTGCACGTGTAATGGAGTTACTATTATTGAACTTATATATAAAGAATAATAGAAAAGCTAATAGGCCTCCAATAATAGACCACATAAGAACATTATAGCTCGATTTACTCATTTGCAAACCAAATAAAGCCATGTTATCTTTTTCTGTATTCGTTTTTTCTAAGTCTATTTTTGTGTTAGAAAGATTTAATTTTAAATCTGAGATTTCTTTTGCTTGAGTTTCAACCACCACTTGCGTATCGGCTAAATCTTTATGCACCGCTTTTAAAGAATCTAAAGTATGTGCTTTAAGGGTATATAACCATGTTTTCTTTACGGTTTTATAATCTTGCCAACTGTTAGAACGACGGATAACAAACTCGAATTGGTTATCTATAGAGCCACTGTTTAAAGATAGTTTGTCTTCTTCTTGAGTAGCATCTGTTTGAGAAAAAGACGAAAGCGTTAATAAAAATGCGCAAGTTATAAAGAAGAGTTGTTTAGTAAAATTCATTTCTAAGAATAATTTTTTTATAGGTTGAAATCGGTTTACGAAGTTATGAAAATATGATTATAATTAGTTAAAAAGCCTCATTAAAATGAGGCTAATTTATATACGGGTAACATTTTATTTTAGATGTTTGAAATTAATAATATGTAAACCTACGTACTTTAGAAATATATTTGGCCAACCTAATAACTTGATGGCTATAGCCGTACTCATTATCATACCATATATATAGTATGATGTTTTTACCATCTTTTCTAACAATGGTGGCCTTGCTATCATATATAGAAGGGGCAGAGCATCCTACAATATCGCTAGAGACTAATTCGTCGCTTAATTCATATTTTATTTGTTCGACCAAATCACCTTCTAAAGCATATTTTTTTAAAATAGTATTTATACCCGAAAGCGATGTTTTATTATGAAGCTCTAAATTTAGAATAGCCAAAGAACCATTAGGTACAGGTACACGAATGGCATTAGAGGTTAATTTTCCTTCTAAGCTTGGTAACGCTTTAGATACCGCGACACCTGCACCAGTTTCGGTAATTACCATATTTAATGCAGCAGCACGGCCACGGCGATATTTTCCGTGAAAATTATCAACTAAATTTTGGTCGTTAGTATAAGCGTGAATAGTTTCTAAATGACCACTGATGATACCGAAAGAATCTTCAATAACTTTTAAAATAGGAGTAATAGCGTTGGTGGTGCATGATGCCGCAGAGAAAATATTATGGTTATCTGGATTATTTTCTTTATGATTTACACCATAAACAATGTTAGGTATGCCTTTCCCTGGCGCAGTAAGTAAAACTTTATTAATACCTTTAGATTTTAAATGTCTACCTAGAGCTTTTTTATCTCTAAAAGCACCGGTATTATCAATAACCAAGGCATTATCTATACCAAATTGAGTATAATCAATATCTTCTGGATTATTGGCGGAAATAATTTTTACAGTGGTGCCATTAATAATTAAAGCTTGGTTTTCAACATCGATAGAAACGGTTCCAGAAAAATCACCATGTACAGAATCGTTACGTAAAAGCGCAGCACGTTTTTCTAAAATTTGCTCATCAATGGTTCCGCGAGTTACA
The DNA here is from genome assembly GCF_045066735.1 of Algibacter sp. Ld11. Classification (NCBI taxonomy): domain Bacteria; kingdom Pseudomonadati; phylum Bacteroidota; class Flavobacteriia; order Flavobacteriales; family Flavobacteriaceae; genus Algibacter; species Algibacter sp. Ld11. The sequence goes on from NZ_JBISHH010000022.1 coordinate 59,935, forward strand.
ATAGCTCTTAATCTCATTTGGCTACCTTGACCTGTTTTGGCCATAAGTTCTCGAGCTACTAAACGGCCAATTCTACCAAATCCGTAAAGCACAACGTTTTTTGGATCGATACCACCATTTTTATGGGCTTCTTTTAATTTTGAAGAAACAAATGCCGTAGCATTGTTATGTTTATTGTCTTCTCCTTGAAACTCAAAAGTTAATTTTCCGATGTCGAGTTTAGCAGGCGGAACATTAAGCATTTTAATGGCTTGTGCAATTTCTACCGAATCGAAAATAGAAATTGGTTTTTGTACAAATTTACCAGCATATTCGTGAAGATTTAAAATTTGGCTAACATTACGGTCTATAAGCTGGTTTCTAAAAAGTACGAGTTCTATAGATTTATCGTACCAGAGATCACTAATAATTTTAATAAATTCTACAGTTGCTCGACGTCTGTCGGCCTGAAATGCTAATTCCTTTTCGTAAGTTTTGTTAAAGGACATAGTTTAGATAGTTTTAGTTATAGTTTTTTGCAAAAATACTATATTTCAAACGTTTTCGTAGCGTGTTTTTTAAAGTTTTTTTACGCTTAAAATATCTAATTATTTCCTTTGTTTTTATGTTAAAATATATAAGCCATAGTAAAAAAGAAACCTCTTTAAAACTTTACGCTTTAAAGAGGTTTCACTAACACAAATTCAAACAATTTTTATTTAAAAAGAACTTCTTTTTTCTCTTTTCTTGTATTAATGTATTCTAGTTTTTTTATGTTATCTAAAATATCTTCACCATATTTTTCTTTTAATTTTGAAATATCCTCGATGCTCTCAATTTTAGTATCGTTAATTCCAGTAATGATATAACCTTCAGTAATACCCAAGTTAGAATACAACCATTTGTTTTCTGTATTCTTAATAATTACACCGTAATCTATTTGGTATTTCTCCTTAAAAGAGTCTGATAAATCTTGTAAATCCATTTTCATGAAATTAACGGTAAACATTTCAGTTTTTGTTAAGGTTACCGAAACTGATTTTAAATCGTCCTTTCTATAAAGTTCAACATTAACTACATCATTAGGACGTTTTGTTTTAATGTACCCGCTTAAATCTTCAAATTTAGAGATTTCAATATTGTCTAATTTCTTAATAACATCTCCTTTTTTTATACCTGCTTTTTCGGCTCCAGAGTTTTTTATTACTTCCGCCACATAAACGCCTTCAGCATAATTAACACCCATTTCTTCCGCTACAGCGCTATTAAAAGTTCCGCCTTGTATGCCTAATACGCCATTCTGCACGTTTCCAAATTCCATTATATCTTCAATAACTTTACGGGCAATATTACTCGGTACAGCAAAAGAGTACCCGACATAAGAACCGGTTTGAGATGAAATTGCAGTGTTAATACCAATTAATTCTCCATTGGTATTTACTAGTGCACCACCTGAGTTTCCTGGGTTAACAGCGGCATCGGTTTGTAAAAAAGACTGAGAGCTTTGCCCTGTTAAATCTCTAGATTTTGCACTTATTATTCCTGCCGTTACAGTAGAGGTTAGGTTAAACGGGTTTCCAACAGCTAAAACCCATTCACCAATTTGCACACCATCAGAATCTCCAAAAGTAACATAAGGTAAATCTTCATCGGCATCAATTTTTAATAAAGCGATATCGGTTTTTGGATCGGTTCCAACAACTTCAGCAGTATACGTTTTATTATTATTTAGGGTTACCGAAAGTTCGCTAGCGTTTTTAATAACGTGGTTATTAGTAACAATGTATCCGTCGGCATTAATAATGACACCAGAGCCTGTGCCCATTTGTGCACGTTGAGGGCTTCTTCCTGAAAAGAAATCTTGCAGTGTCATTTGTCCAGAACTTATCGTAACGTTTTTTACGTGTACTACAGCATGTACCGTATTATCTGCAGCATTTGTAAAATCGGTGTTTTCGGCAGCGCTAAGCGCCATGTTTAAATTATTTGTTGGTAAAAAGGTGGGTTGCTCGTTATTTGCTGCAACCACCACTTTGTTTTCTTTTTCTAAAAAAACTTTGTATGCACCAAGGGTTATAACACCACCTAATACGGATACCATTACTAAGGTTAAAATCTTCTTCATATGATCTATAATTTTTAGTGTTTAAAATTGTGTTCTATTTATTTGAACAGATTAAAATTAATTATTTACCACACACAAAATTAATTTTTAACGATTTTTAACTTGCACTTTAACGCCTATTTAACACAGAAAGAGAATAGCCTTTTTAATTTTTACACCCTATTAAAGTTGTGATAATTAATGTTTATTGTCTGTGTTTGTGGCTTAAAAAGCTAATAAAACCTAATAGGTTTTATAGTGTTAATTTTATGTTTTTCTGTATTATTTACCGAATTAGTGGGCAGAAAATTACATTCTTTATTCATATATTTGTTGACATATTATGCAACAGACTTTTTATAAATATCAAGGAACAGGTAACGATTTTGTTATGGTTGATAACCGTGAGCAAGCGTTCAATAAAAGAGACACCAAAAATATTGCTTTTTTATGCGATAGACGTTTTGGAATAGGAGCAGACGGACTTATTCTTCTGGAAAATCATGATACGCTAGATTTTAAAATGGTGTATTATAATGCCGATGGAAATGAAAGTACCATGTGTGGAAATGGCGGACGCTGTTTGGTTGCTTTTGCGAAACAATTGGGTGTAATTGAAGATAAAGCTGTTTTTGAAGCTATTGATGGTTTGCATCATGCTGAAATTGAAGGTGATATTGTGAAGTTACAAATGTTGGATGTTGATGTTGTAGAAAAGTTTGATAATCATGTGTTTTTAAACACAGGATCACCACACCATGTACAATTTGAGGATGCTATCGAGTATTTTGATATTAAGGAGAAAGGTTCTAAAATTAGAAATGGTGAGCCTTATTTTACTGAAGGTACAAACGTGAATTTTGTAAAAAAGGTAAATGATGAAGTTTTTAGAGTACGTACTTACGAGCGTGGTGTTGAAGATGAAACTTTATCTTGTGGAACAGGTGTAACAGCCGTTGCTATTGCCATGCATGCGATAAAGGAAACTACGGAAACCTTGATTAAATTAAACGTTCAAGGCGGAAAATTGAAAGTAAGCTTCGATGTTGAGAATGGTGTTTACAAAAATGTTTGGCTTATTGGTCCTGCAAAATTTGTATTTAAAGGCGAGATATGATAACTCTAAAAGGCGAACATGTTTATTTGCGCGCTTTAGAGCCTGAAGATTTAGAATTTATTCATGCTGTTGAAAACGATGAGGCTGTTTGGGAAATTAGTAATACGCAAACGCCATATTCTAAATTTTTAATTAAGCAATATTTAGAGGAAGCTCACCGTGATATTTATGATGTAAAACAACTTCGTTTAGTGATTTCAACAAATGAAAATAAAGCAATTGGTCTGATCGATTTATTCGATTTCGATTTTAAAAACGGTCGTGCTGGTATTGGAATTTTAATTAAAGATGAAGTTAATAGGAGTAAAGGTGCTGGTAAGGAAGCTTTGGCTTTGTTAATAAACTATAGTTTCACACATTTAGATCTTCATCAGTTATATTGTAATATTTCTGAAGAGAACACTACGAGTATCAAATTGTTTACCAATCAGGGGTTTGAACAAATTGGATTAAAAAAAGATTGGAACTATGTCAATGGTTCTTATAAAAATGAATATTTATTTCAGCTTATAAAAAATTAAATGTATATAAAAAAAATACTTATTGCTCTTGCTATTATTGGACTTCTCGTGGGTGCATTTTTTGCAAACTTTGTTTACAAGGCAATGCTAAGGCCAAATACAGCTTTTAATAATGAAATGGCTTATGTTTATATATCTAGTAATGCAAATTATAGCGAGGTTAGAAGTCAATTAGAACCTCTACTTGATGATATTGAGTCGTTTGATGATTTGGCTGAGCAAAAAAAATACACTTCTAATATTAGGGCAGGGAAGTTTGCTATAAAAAAAGGAATGACAAATAATGATATTATCAATTCTATAAGAAGTGGTAATATAGCTATAAAAGTATCTTTTAATAACCAATCTACTTTAGAAAAACTTGCAGGCCGTATTTCTAATGAAATTGAAGCTGATAGTTTGTCTTTGTTGAAAGCCATGAAGGATAAAACGTTTCTGGCTGAAAATAAGTTTAATGAGGCAACAGCTCTAGGGATGTACTTGCCTAATAGCTACGAATTTTTCTGGAATACTGATGCAGAAGGTTTTAGAAATAGAATGCTAAAAGAATATAAGCGTTTTTGGAATGCTACTAGAACAAAAAAAGCTGAAGCTATTGGTTTAGAACCTAATGAAGTAATTGCATTGGCCTCTATTGTTTACGAGGAATCTAAACAAGCTAGTGAGCAACCAACCATTGCAGGTGTGTACATGAATAGGTTAAGAATTGGCATGCCACTGCAAGCCGATCCTACTTTAAAATTTGCGGCATATCAACTTCCTAAATACAAAAACACGATAATTAAACGTGTTTTAAATGTGCACAAAGACATTGAATCTCCTTATAATACATACAAAAATCGTGGATTACCTCCTGGCTTAATTGCCATGCCTGATATCTCGGCTATAGATGCGGTTTTAAATTTCCAAAAGCATCAATATCTATACTTTGCAGCAAATGCTAAAAAGTTCGGATTTCATAAATTCGCGAAAACATTATCTCAGCACAATGTAAATGCCAGAGAGTATCAACGTTATTTATCTGCTCAAGGAATTAACAGGTAGTGGTTGCTTCTAAAGCGAAGTTCTCGCTATTCCTGCTTATAATTTCGGCTTTTGGATTTTCTCAAACAGAGTTTAATTCTTTTTTTATCCCTAGTGATTCTTTGCATACAGCTCGTAGGAATGTTGTGGTTTACAGTGAAGTTGCGATTAGTAGCATTGCTTTAATTGGTTTAAATCAATTGTGGTATGCAGATTACAAGCGCTCAAAGTTTCATACTATAAACGATAATGCTGAATGGTTGCAACTAGATAAGTTTGGCCATGCCTTTTCAGCCTATCAAATAGGGAAACATGGTGCTCAGCTTTTAAACTGGAGTGGCGTAAGTGAAAAAGACCAATCGCTTTATGGAGCTACATTAGGATTTGGATTTCTTTCTGCTGTTGAAATTTTAGATGGATACTCTCAAGAATGGGGTTTTTCTTGGGGTGATATATTAGCAAATGCATCGGGAACAAGTTTGTATATTGGGCAACAATTATTGTGGAAAGAACAAAGAATTGCACTTAAATATAGTTTTCATCAAACAAAATACGCTAAACAAAACCCTGATAAACTCGGAAATGGACTTCTTGAGGAGGTTTTAAAGGACTATAATGGTCAAACATATTGGTTGAGTGCTAATCTACATGCATTCTTTAAGGAAAGTAAAATACCAAAATGGCTTAATATAGCTGTAGGTTATGGTGGTGAGGCGATGTTATCGGGTACAAAACATAGCAGTAACGAATTGTTAATCAGTGATTCACGGTATAGACAAGTCTTCTTAAGTCTAGATGTTGATTTAGAGCATATAAAAACAAATTCAGCCTTTCTAAAAACGATTTTTAGTGTTTTTAATATGATAAAAATTCCATTTCCAACGCTCGAATTTGGTAAAAAAGGGTGTGTATTTCATCTATTATACATTTGAATCGTGTAGTTAAACGATTAATTTTGTTAGTTTTATAAAATTGCGTATCTTTGCACGCTCAAAATTTCAGGTGATTTTAAATTGTAATTTCACTGAAGAATTTAGACATTATGACAAAGAATATTGCAAGTTACTTAGTCTTAGTACTTTTTACAGTAATTGTGTTAAGTGTGTCGTTTTCATCTAATGATTCGATTGTAGATTTAAGTAAATATTCAACAGCAGGTTTAGAGTTAGATTATACTGTAAGCCTCGACGAAGACATCAAGAATGATGTTTTACTGTCAAACGACGAGGACAATGAGTTTTCTCCATTTTTGGGAAAATCATTTGTAGGATTTAAAGAAGCGATAGGCTTTAAAGAATCTAGAGGTAATTACACAACAGTAAATACTTTTGGTTATTTAGGCAAATATCAATTTGGGACTGAAACTTTAAAGATGATTGGGATTAATAACCCAGAGCAATTTTTAAAAAGCCCTAAATTACAAGAAAAAGCATTTATTGCTAACGCTGCAAGAAACAAATGGATTTTGCGACGTGACATTAAAAACTTTGTAGGACGACGCATTAATGGCGTGTTAGTAACAGAATCTGGTATTTTGGCAGCTGCACATTTAGCGGGTCCTGGTAGTGTGAAAACGTATTTAAGAAGTTATGGTTTAGATAACTTTGCTGATGGTTTTGGAACTACTGTGCAGTATTACATGAAGCGGTTTTCTGGTTACGACACATCGTTTGTTAAACCAGATAGAAGAGCAAAAGCAATCTAAAAGGGGTTTTAAATTTAGCTTTTATGTATAATAAACAGCGTTGGTCTTTTATGAAGATCAACGCTATTTTTTTGCCATGCTATGGCGCTTTTAGTTTTGATAAATTCGGTATCTAAAGTAATATCACAAGCGACACAGATATCTGTGTTGTTTTCCAAAATACTACTTAAATCTTCTAGCATTTTGTTATTTCTATACGGAGTTTCAATAAATAACTGAGATTGATTGTGCTCGAAAGATAAGCGCTCAAGGCGCTTAATTTCAGACTTTCGCTCTGCTTTATCGATAGGCAAGTAGCCATTAAAGGCAAAGCTTTGTCCGTTCATTCCTGAACTCATCATGGCCATTAAAATAGATGATGGACCAACAAGAGGGACCACTTTTATATTTTTTTCGTGTGCTATTTTTACAACATCGGCTCCTGGGTCTGCAACACCAGGACAACCAGCCTCTGATAAAAGTCCAACATTAATACCTGTTAAACATGGGTTAAGAAATGCGGGTAGCTCGCTAATTTCAGTACGTTTGTTTAACAGAAACAGTTTTAACGACGGTTGCGATTTTTCTGGACATATTTTTTTTATAAATCGACGTGCTGTTTTTTCATTTTCAACAATAAAAACATCAATTTTATCTATAGTGTTTTTTACAGTTATAGGTAAAACATCAAGCGGATTGTTGTCTCCTAAAGTGGTTGGTATTAAAAAAAGTTGTCCAATAGCAGATGTCATTTTATTCCGAAGTTAAATTATGGGCAATAGTTATACATGCCTCATTTAGCATGTTATAGATGTTTTCAAACCCATTAGGACCTCCGTAATAAGGATCTGGTACATTAAAATCTTGAGCTGGGTAAATTTCGTTTAAAATAAAGTTTACTTTAGAGATATCTTCATTGTTTCTCGCCAATTTTATAACGTTGTTGTAGTTAGAGTCGTCCATAACGAAAATAATATCGAAGCTATCAAAATCAGAAACAGAAAACTGCCTTCCTCTTAAGTTCGAAATATTTATGCCGTACTTTTTAGCGACAGCAATAGAGCGAGGATCTGGCGCATTACCGGTATGGTAGTTTGCGGTTCCTGCTGAATCAACAATGAAAGTTTTGGGCAATTTTGACCTTAAAATACCTTCGGCAAGTGGAGAACGACAAATGTTTCCCAAGCATACCATCAGAATTTTATTCATTTTTAAACAGTTTTAAACAGAAAGTTTTTTAGAAATATCTTCAACGTATTTTTTAAATTGTTTATCTGTTGAAGATAAGTTGTCTACAGTTTTACATGCGTGTAAAACCGTTGCGTGATCGCGTTTGCCTATTTGAGAACCAATACTTGCTAACGATGCTTTTGTTAATTTCTTAGCAAAGAACATAGCTAATTGTCTGGCTTGTACAATATGACGTTTTCTAGTTTTAGATTGTAGCGTATCGATATCCATTTGGAAATAATCCGATACTACTTTTTGAATATAATCTATAGAAACTTCGCGTTTTGTGTTTTTTACAAACTTCTCAACAATAGTTCTCGCTAAATCAATAGTGATTTCTTTTTTGTTGAAAGATGATTGTGCTATTAAAGAAATTATAGCGCCTTCTAATTCACGAACATTAGTTTTTATGTTTTTTGCAACATAGTCTATAATGTCATCAGGCATTTCAACACCATCACGATATAGTTTATTCTTTAGGATAGAAACACGTGTTTCAAAATCAGGATGTTGTAACTCTGCTGAAAGTCCCCATTTAAAACGAGATAATAAACGTTGTTCAATATCTTGCATATCAACAGGTGCTTTATCACTTGTTAATATCACTTGTTTTCCATTTTGATGTAAATGATTAAAAATGTGAAAGAAAACATCTTGTGTTCCCGTTTTTCCTGTTAGGAATTGCACATCATCAATAATTAAAACATCTATAATTTGATAGAAATGAATAAAATCGTTTCTATTATTTTTCTTAACAGAATCGATATATTGTTGCGTGAATTTTTCAGCAGAAATATATAAAACCGTTTTTTCAGGATATTTATCTTTAATATCAACACCAATAGCGTGCGCTAAATGTGTTTTACCTAAACCAACACCACCAAAAATTAATAATGGATTAAAAGATGTGCCACCAGGCTTAGCCGCTACAGCTAATCCTGCACTTCTAGCTAAACGGTTAGAATCACCTTCTAAAAAGTTTTCAAAACTGTAATTAGGGTTTAATTGCGATTCAATTTTTACATTTCTAATACCTGGAATAACAAATGGATTACGTAATTCTGGGTTTTTATTATTTAAAGGGATATCAACATCTTGTGATTTTAAACCACTTCTGTTTGAACTCGGAATTCTTTCTGTAAAAGGTTGTTTGTTACCATAAGTGTTTTCCATTTTAATAATGTAAACTAGCTTGGCCTTTTCTCCTAATTCTTTTGTTAAGGATACTTTTAAAATCTTAACATAGTGCTCTTCTAGCCATTCATAAAAGAATTTACTAGGTACCTGTATGCTTAAAGCATTATCAGTTAGTTTAACTGCTATTATTGGTTCAAACCAGGTTTTATAAGCTTGCGGCTGAATATTATCCTTTATGAATTCTAGACAATTATTCCATACCGTTTGCGCAGTTATACTCATTTTTAATACTCTTGTTGTTTGTTAATTTTATGGATGAAAAACGAATTTTCCATATCCCTCCATTTTGTGTTTGGCAAAGATGTGAACAAAATTCTTAAAAAAAAAATGAAATACTATTGAATAATTGGAATTTTTTCCTCAAGTTTAAGCACATGTCGAAACTACAAAAAAATATTGAAATATGCTCGTGAAATCCGATGAAATACAAATAAGAGTGAGATACGGTGAAACCGACCAAATGGGTGTTGTGTATCACGGAAATTATGCATTATATTTAGAGATGGGCCGTATTGAGTGGTTGCGAAAATTAGGGATTTCTTATAAAACAATGGAAGAAAATGGAATTATGTTGCCAGTGGTTTCTTTACATGTAAATTATAAAAAACCAGCAGGTTACGACGACCTAATTAATGTAAAAACACAACTCAAAAAAACACCCACTGCCAAAATAGAATTTGAGTACGAAATTACAAATGAGAAGGGAGAGCTTTTATCTACAGCAAGTACAATTTTGGTGTTTGTAGACATGAAAACGAAGCGACCAACTAAAGCACCTCAATATATTTTGGATATTCTTGAGAGATAAAATTTTTTTATTTTTTTTTTGGCTGAAATTAAATTTGCTTGATTTCTATTTCGAAAAGATGATTAAATTTTTCAAAAATGCTGTCAGATTCTTTTTTTCTAACGGAAATTGTAATCTGACAGTCTAATTCTAATTTTTGATTCGTGATATTTAAGTTACGCTCTTTAATAACACGCATTACTTTATTCATGTTTTTATAATCGAAAGTAATGAGGTAATCTATGTTTATAGTTTTTTCTATAATTTTAGATGCTTCTAACGCAAGTTGCGCGGTGGTTTTATATGCATTTATTAAACCACCAACGCCTAGTTTAATGCCTCCAAAATAGCGAACAACTACAATTAAGATGTTTGTAACATCAAAAGATTGAATTTGTCCATAAATAGGCATACCAGCACTATTATTTGGTTCACCATCATCATTTGCGCGGTAACTTATGGTTTCTGTACCTAGTTGATAGGCGTAACACCAGTGTCTAGCAGAATGATGCTCTTTTTTTAATTTTTCTATATGAAGTTTTACATCATCTTCATTTAAAACAGGAAAGGTATAGCCAAAGAATTTGCTGTTTTTATCTTTAAATAAAACAGGTTCTATGGCTTTGGTAATAGTTTTATAAGTGTCTTTTTCAGTCAAATTAAAATAAGTGGCTTTTGGTTTCAAATAAAGTACAAACGTCTTCGGTCTCTGGGTTTAAATGCCAAGTTGCAAAATTTAATGTCTTTGCAGTTTCAATGTTATCTTGGTTGTCATCAATAAATAAGCATTCGTCGGCATTTAATTTATTTTCATTTAAAACAAATTCAAAGATATCTGTATTTGGTTTTCTTAAATTTATTTCGTGAGACAAGTAAAAAGCATCGAAACAGTTTTTAAATTCGTCGTAAAAAGAAATACTTTCTTTAATAGAATCTATATGAAGCTCATTGGTGTTACTCAATAATATAAGTTTAAACTCCCCAGAGGCTTTAAGGCTTTTTATAAATTCTAACCTTTGTTTAGGGAAATGTTTTAGCATATAGTTCCATGTATAAATCAAATCTTCTTCCGAGAGTTTAGGAAAGTTTTCTAAGTAAAAATCTAAAAATTCTGCTGTAGAAATTAAGCCTTGTTCGTAAAAACTATTAAAAGCGGTAATTTCTTCAGAAAAAGAATCAATTTCTAAAGTTTCAAATGCATATTTAGCAGCGCCTTCGATATCTAGGTTTATAAATACGTTTCCGAAATCGAAAATTAATGTTCTAATCATTTTTATATATTTTTAAAAGATCTGTAAGTATGTGCTCTTCATGAACTAATTGTGCTGAAATATGTGGAGCTTTCACACCAGTGTTAAATGTTGTTTGTCCAATAAAAACTCGAACTTCGTCCCAAAGATTTTCATCTATAAACGTTTTTAGTGTTTGCGCGCCGCCCTCAATAATTACAGAATTTATGTTATTGTTGTAAAGTATGGTGCTTATTTGTTTTGCTATGTTGGTTGTTAAATTCCAATCTATGGTTTCGGAATTTTTATTGATGTTCTTTTCTGTGATCCGAATAGTTTGGGCGGTATCATTAAAAATAGCTAAATTATCAGGGAGTCGTTCTGTTTTGTCTAAAACAATTCTAATAGGATTGTTGCCATAAAAATCACGGGTTGTTAAAGATGGATTATCAGCCAATACTGTTTGTGTGCCAACTAAAATAGCTTGTTCTTCCGCGCGCCATTTGTGCACCAATTGCCTAGAGTAGGTGTTGGTAATCCAAACTGGTTTTTGTTCATCCTTACTTATTGGAGCAATAAAACCATCGCTAGTTTCTGCCCACTTTAAAATAATATAAGGTCTTTTTTTATTATGAAATGTAAAAAAACGTTTGTGGTGCGCTCTGCATTCTTTTTCTAAAACACCAACAATTACGTTGCATCCGGCTGCTTTTAATCGTTTTATACCTAAGCCTGCTACTTTTTCAAAATCGTCAACACAGCCAATAACCACATTTGGGATTTGGTTTTCTATAATTAAGTCGCTACAAGGTGGTGTTTTTCCATAATGCGCACAAGGTTCTAGCGTAACATAAATAGTGGCTTGTTTTAAAAGCATTTTGTCTTTTACAGAATTTATGGCGTTTACTTCGGCGTGATTTCCACCGTATTCACTAGTGTAACCTTCTCCAATAATTTTGTTATTGTAAACAATTACGCTACCCACCATAGGGTTTGGACGTGTGCTTCCTAATCCGTTTACTCCAATTTCTAAACAGCGTTTTATATAAATTTCGTGTGTATTCAATATTAAAATTTTATTTTAACATTTTGGGTTTCATCAACAGCATAACTATGCGAAAATCCAAAGGTTTTATAATTGATTTCTCCTGTGTATTGAATTTTAACCTTTTTGCTAAATAAGCTTCCTAATAATCCACTTAGGTTTTTATTACTAAAAATACTATCTGTTGGAATTTGAGCTTTTAACGGAATTGTAAATTCCTTTTTTGCAGGAACATCAAAATGTTCTGCCGATATATGTCCCATCTCGTTATCATTTACAAATATTTTAATGGCATCGGTTTGCAATTCGCCTCCAATATCGTTAGGGTTTAAAAACAGAGCATCGGCTGTAAACGTTACGTTTTTAGAGGTAGATTCAAGAATTTCAATGTTTTGTACACCAATAAAAGTTGGTTTCTCGGTTACAGTACAACTTAGAAAAGTGATAAGTAGTGTTGATAAAATTATGAGTTTCTTCATTACGTTTTTTTCGGATTTACTGTATCTTCACCAGACAAAAAGCAAAGTTTTATAGTGAGCAAAGATAATATAGTTATTCGAGAAATTAGGCCTAATGATAACGCAGGAATAGAGCAAGTTATTAGAGCATGTTTTCATGAGTTTAATATTCCTTTAGAGGGTACGGCTTATACCGATCCGGAAACTAAACAAATTTTTCAGGCTTATCAAAACACAAATGATGTTTACTTTGTTGTTGAGGCAGATGATGAAATTTTAGGAGGTGGTGGTTTAAAGCCATTAAGCGGTTTTGAAACTACGGTTTGTGAAATTCAGAAAATGTATTTTTCAGCTAAAATTAGAGGTAATGGTTATGGAAAGCTTTTATTTTCTAAATGCCTAGAAGCTGCCAAATCTTTGGGTTATAAACAATGTTATATTGAATCGTCGACACAATTAAAAGCGGCTATACATATTTATGAAACACATGGTTTTAAACATCTAGATAAGGCTTTGGGCAATACTGGGCATTTTTCTTGTGGGGTTTGGATGCTAAAAGATTTATAGTTTTTTAGTTTGAATCAAAGTTAAAAGTAGAAAAAGCACTAAGTATTTCTAATTATTGAAAAAATGAAGTTAAAAGACATTCAAAAATTATTTCACGACAAGCTAGATCCGTTTTTTCAATTAGAAGAGGTGGATAGTTTCTTTTATATTTTAATAGAAGCTTATTACAAGATAACCCGATTGCAACTAGCAATGGATCGCGAGTTAGGAATACAAAATGAGACAGTTATTTTGGAGGCGTTGGATTTATTGGAGCAACAAAAACCAATTCAGTATATTTTAGGAGAAACCGAGTTTTATGGGTTAACGTTTAAGGTGAATGAAAATACTTTAATACCAAGACCAGAAACTGAAGAGTTGGTAAGTTGGGTTTTAAAATCGATTCCAGAAGATGAAACTGTAAATGTTTTAGATATAGGTACAGGCAGTGGTTGTATAGCAATTTCGATTGCAAAAAACTTACCAAAGGCCAATGTGTTTTCTTTAGATATTAGTAATGCAGCTTTGAAAGTAGCAATTGAGAATGCTGAATTAAATGAAGTTGTTGTTTCGTTTATAAATCAGGATATTTTGTTAATTGAAGACTCTAAATTATTAAAAGATATAAAGTTTGATATTATTGTTTCCAATCCGCCTTATGTAAGGCATTTGGAGAAAAAGTTAATGCATACCAATGTTTTAGAAAACGAACCGCATTTGGCCTTATTTGTAGACGATGAAAATCCTTTACAGTTTTATAAAGCCATTACCGAGTTTTCCACGCACAACCTTAATGAAAACGGAAGACTATTTTTTGAAATAAATGAATATCTTGGAAATGAAATGATTCAATTATTAAAACAAAATCATTTTAAGGATATATATTTAAAACAAGATATGTTTAGGAAAGATAGGATGATAAATGGTGTTTTTACTCAAAAAATAATCTCTTAATGAGATAAGGAACGTTTTTAGCAGTTTTCTATTCAGATAGTATTTGCTAAATTTGAAACATAAAATTAAAGCGTGCTGAATTATTTCCATTGAACATAAATTTAAGCCAAGTATACCCATATAAATGAGCAACATTAAAAAGCAAATTCAGGATTTAAGTGATGAATTACGTATGCACAATCATAATTATTATGTGCTGGATAATGCCACAATTTCCGATTACGATTTCGATATAAAATTAAAACAACTTCAAGAATTAGAAGCTAAATACCCTGAGTTTACAGATGCTAATTCACCAACGCAACGTGTTGGCGGTGCTGTTACTAAAAATTTTGAAACGATAAAGCATGCGCAACGTATGTATTCTTTAGAGAATTCTTATTCTAAAGAAGATTTGCTAGATTGGGAAACTCGAATTAAGAAATTAGTCGATGGTGATGTTCAATATACCTGCGAATTAAAATACGATGGTGCGTCTATAAGTTTAACTTACGTTAATGGAGTATTAGAAAAGGCGGTAACCCGTGGTGATGGTTTTCAAGGAGATAATGTTACGGCCAATGTAAAAACAATAAAGTCTGTACCCTTAAAATTAAAAGGTGATTTTCCTTCAATATTTGATATTCGGGGAGAAATTGTTTTGCCTTTTGATGGTTTTAATAAAATGAATGAAGACCGGATTGAAATAGGAGAAGAGCCTTATAGAAATCCGAGAAATACGGCTTCTGGTAGTTTGAAACTTCAAGATAGTGCTGAAGTTGCTAAGCGACCTCTAGAGTGTTTATTATATAATTTAACAGGTGGTAATTTAGGTGTTTCTAATCAGTTTGAAAGCCTAGAGAAAGCGCGCAATTGGGGGTTTAAAGTTCCTGAAGTGGCAAAATTAGCACATTCTATAGACGATGTTTTGGAGTTTATAAATTATTGGGATGTACATCGTCACGACCTTCCTTTTGAAACCGATGGCGTTGTTGTAAAAGTAAATAGTTTGCAGCAGCAAGAAGAGCTTGGTTTTACATCTAAAGCACCGCGTTGGGCAATGGCTTATAAGTTTAAAGCTGAGCAGGTTTCTACTCGATTAAATAGTATTTCTTATCAAGTTGGTAGAACGGGAGCTATAACGCCTGTTGCTAACCTAGAACCCGTAGAGCTTGCAGGGACTACGGTAAAGCGCGCCTCATTGCATAATGCCGATCAAATAGAAAAACTTGATATTCGAGTTAACGATATGGTTTATGTTGAAAAAGGGGGGGAGATAATTCCTAAAATTTTAGGAGTAGATTTGGATAAAAGACCAGCAAATTCTGAGCCTACTATTTATATAACACATTGTCCGGAGTGTGATACGCCTTTAGAACGCAAGCTTGGAGAGGCACAACATTATTGCTCAAATTATAATGGTTGTAATCCGCAAATTATTGGAAGAATTCAGCATTATATTTCTCGAAAAGCTATGGATATCGATGGCTTAGGCGGCGAAACGGTAGCGCTTTTAGTGAATCAAGGTTTAATTACTAATTATTCCGATTTATATGAATTGACTAAGGAACAAGTTATTCCTTTGGAGCGTATGGCGGAAAAAAGTGCAGAAAAATTAATTCAAGGTATCGAGCAATCTAAAAATATTCCTTTCGAACGTGTTCTTTTTGCTTTAGGAATTCGCTATGTTGGAGAAACAGTAGCAAAAAAGTTAGCTAGGCATTATAAAAGTATCGATGCAGTAAGGGAGGCGTCACAAGAGGCACTTGTCAATGTCGATGAGATTGGCATAAAGATAGCAGAGAGCGTGTGTTTGTTTTTTGCTTCCGAAGAAAATAATAATATTATAAACCGATTAAAATTATTTGGTGTTCAGTTAGAAATGTCTGCAGAGGAGTTAGTTGGGAAAACAAGTCTACTTACTGGCCAATCTATTGTTGTTACTGGTGTTTTTGAAACTATTTCTAGGAATGATTTAAAAAAACTTATTGAAGATAATGGAGGGAAAGTTAGTAGTTCTATTTCATCTAAAACAAGTTTTATAGTGGCTGGTGATAAAATGGGGCCTAGCAAAAAAGAGAAGGCAGAAAAGCTAAATATTGAATTAATTAGCGAGGCTGAATTCTTGCAAAAGCTGGATTTTGAATAACTAAAATCGATTAAAAGCAATTTAACTCTGTCAAATTGAGCTATTTGTTTATATTTGCTTCTGTTTTAGAAGCAAATATGTACAAGTCAAAAATATTTATAATATTAATTGCAGCCGTTTATGTGTTTTTTGTTGTTTTCGAATTTAACGGAAACCCAGACGTAGCATTTTATTTCGAATCTCTTATTATACCGCTTGTAGTTGCTCGTTATGTTATTTTTATTAGGCCAAAAAACAAATTATTTTTAATGTTTTTTCTGCTTTTTGCATTCTCAGATTTATTAGGGATTTTTGACAGGGTGATTTTTCCCGAAGTAGACTCTAGTTATTATGAATATGGTTATTATTTAGGAAATAGTTTGTATGTTCTAGCTTATTTAATGCTATTCTTAAAGATTTGTTTTTCTATAAATTTTAAATATGTTTTTAAAAACCTTAAAATTCATTTAATAGTTCTAATTATTTTGGATGCCTATTTAATGTATGTTTTACATTTTATTGAAGAGCCTAATATTGACGATAATAGTGTTTATTTTTTAGAAAATATTTATAATATTATTATTTTGTTTGTTTTGTCTTTAGCATTGCTAAACTATTTTTATCGTGATAATGAAAAATCACTTTTCTTGTTTTTTGGTGTATTATGCCTTGTTTTTTCCGAAGTAATAGATGTAGCTAATATTTATATTTCACAGAGTAGTTTACTAAACTTTTTGGCTACAACATTGGTTTTGGGGGCTTTTTATTTTTTCTACGAGCAATCAAAGTTATCTAATGCAAGTCCTCGTGAGGATAAAAACTACCCGCATTTTAATTAATGTTTCTTCGTTGATTATACTTTCTTTTTGTTTTTATACATTGATATTTAAAATCGTCATAAAATAAGCTAAGTAATAAAATTACTGCCCCTAGTAGCAATGTGTTTAATTTTAAATGAAGTTCGGAGTAAAAAAAACCACCTATTAAACCACCAGAAAAAAAAGAGGAGATAATATATATACGCAATTTAATATCCTCTTTTAATTTTGCTTGGTTAGGGTAAATTTTAGGAAATAATAAATGAGATAAATCGATACCTAGATCTGTAAACAACCCTGTAAGGTGCGTCGTTCTTACTACAGCATTCGAAATTTTGGTTACAAAGGAGTTTTGGAGCCCCATCGCAAAAAGTAGCGAGCATACTAAGAAATTAGGATGTTTCATTACTATAAAGTTACTTGTTATCCCTATTGAAATTAAAATTGCACATTCAATTATAGTTGGGACAACAAAAACATTGAGTTGCTTATTAGCTCTATATTTTTCAATTAAAAAACTTGAAGTAAAAGATCCGAAGAGGAATGAAAAAATATATAGAAAATAGATAGTGCCTTTCCAAAATTCAAAATTAGCAACATCATATATAAATAGAGCAAAATGCCCTGTTACATTTGTAGTTAGTTGTTTAAACGATAAATAACCAGTAACATTTATTATTCCAGCAGCTAGGGACAAAACAGTGGCAATTTGCAGGTTGTGCTTCAAAGTTCTGCTTTTGCCTTGATGTCTAAACATGTTATACTATTTTAAAGCGCATTTTTAATATCAGTTCATAATAAATATAAAATTATACAATAATAGAAGTACCGTTTGCCGATTTATTTTTATCAGAATCGAAGTAAAAGTCAATTTTTCCAAGGTTAATGCCATAGCAGCCTACTTGGTTAACTAGTGTGTTTTTATCTTCAATATTTTTAACAACAGTTGGTTTCTTCAGAAAAGTATGTGTGTGCCCACCAATAATTAAATCTATATTTTTTGTTGCTGCGGCTAGTTTTAAGTCGTCTATTTTATTTGGGTTGTTTTTGTAATGATACCCAAGGTGAGATAGACAAATAATTAAATCGCAGTGTTCGTCTTCTTTTAAAATACGAGTCATTTCTTGACTCGTTTCAATAGGGTCTAAATACTTTGTTTCTTTAAACATGCTTTTGTCTACCAAGCCATTAAGCTCTATGCCTAAACCAAAAACACCTATTTTAATACCATCTTTTATAAATGTTTTATAAGGTTTGGTATGTGTATCCATTATGGTGTTAGAGAAATCGTAGTTTGCTGTAATAAACGGAAACTCAGCATGCGGTAATTGTGCATACAACCCATCTATGCTATTATCAAAATCGTGATTACCAATAGTAGCAGCATCATATTTTAATTTACTCATTAGTTTAAATTCCAATTCTCCACCATAATAATTAAAATAAGGTGTACCCTGGAAAATGTCACCTGCGTCTAAGAGTAAAGTATTAGGGTTTTCCTTTCTTATGGAATCTACCAAACTAGCTCTACGCGCAACACCACCTTTGTTCGCATTTCGACCATCTTCTGGTCCAAAAGCATCAATATGGCTATGTACATCGTTAGTATGTAGAATTGTTATTTTAGATGTTTTATCAAGCGTAGTAAACGATTGAAGTCCCATGCTGCCAAGTGTAACTAATGCAGTACCAGCTGTAGCTTGTTGTATAAAGTCTCTACGTTTCATATTATTTAATTTGAGTGAATCTATCGTCTATAGATGGATTAATAGTATCCAGTTTAATAAACTTGTCAATTAAAGCATTTCTTATTTTATAGTCTAAAACATAAAGGCTGTCGTTTGTTTTAAAGAAAGACATGTTATCACCTCCATTATACAAATAGTCGTTGGTCGCAACATAATAGGTTTTATCCTTTTCAATGTTTTTACCGTTAACTTTAGCTTCAATAATATTATCGTTTTTATCTAATTTAAGTTTAATTCCAGAAACTGGATGCGCTCGTTTTCCTCGAGATAAATAGTGCATAATACTATCTACCTGTTCTCCTTTTAAAGCGACTACAACAATGCTATTTTCAAAAGGCATTAAACCAAAAGCTGTTCGTTTAGAAACATATCCTTTAGATAAAATAGAACGAATACCGCCGTGATTAAGTAAAACCATATCGATTTCTTTGCCTGTTCTGTTTTTAAAAATAGGGTTAGATTCACTGTAAACGGCATCGGCCATAAAATTACCAATGGCAGTATTATATTCACCATCATTTTTCGTGTAGGTATCTGCCGCATATGCTAAAACACTATCTAGATCTTTTTCAATTCTATCTTTAAAGGGTTTTATATAGGCTTCGATTTCGCTGTTTCCTCCCAAGGAATCAGTAATGGTAATTTGTTTGCCTTCAATTTTTGTGAGATGTAATTTTTGATCTTTACATCCTGAAAAAACAAAAATATTTAACAAAATAAATAAATATGTAATCCTCATATATTAAACTAATTTTTTGAATGTACTTTTGCTACCTTTGCGCAAAGGATAAAGGTAAATGATTTTAAAGGGTTTTAAAGAAAAATCTAATAAAAAATACTTAAACAAATTGTTGTTGGAACGTCAATTGGAGGTTACCGATAGTGATGTTATGAGTTTAGGCGTTGTTCTAAATTTGGATGAAATTGATAATTTTGAAATGTTTGATTCATTGGCAGACATCTTAAAAGTGAAGTCTAATAAATTGAAAATCATAGCTTTTTCTCAAAGTAAAAAAGAAGATTTAAAGACTTGGGATGATTGTTATAATCCCAAAGATTTTGGTTGGAGAGGTGCTATTAAAAACCCAGAATTAGAAACGTTTTTAAATACTAAATTTGATGTTTTAGTAAGTTATTACGAGACAGATATTTTGGAATTGAAGTTAATTACGGCAAAATCTAAGGCGAAATTTAAGATTGGAATCTTGCAAAGTGATGAGCGGATTAACGATTTGATTATAAAAACAAACTTAAAAGAGTTCGATTTATTTAAAACCGAAACTTTTAAATACTTAAAAATATTAAATAAAATTAAGAATGAATAGTAAGTTTCTTGGGACTGGAGTAGCATTGGTAACGCCTTTTAATAATGATTTAACAGTAAATCATGAGGCATTAACCAATATTGTGAACTTCAATATTGATAATGGTACAGAATATTTGGTAATTAGCGGTACAACTGCTGAGAGTGTAACAATTACTAAAGATGAAAAGAAGGCTATTATTGAAACTATTTCTAAAGCTAACAATGGTCGTGTGCCATTAGTTTTGGGTATTGGTGGAAATAATACTATGCAAGTTATAGAAGAGATAAAGGCAACAGATTTTAGTGATATTGATGCTATTCTGTCGGTAACACCTTATTACAGTAAACCAACACAAGAAGGCATTTATCAACATTTTAAAGCAATATCAAAGGCTTCGCCAGTAGATATCATTCTTTATAATGTGCCAGGTAGAACTTCAAAAAATATGGATGTTAGTACTACATTAAGACTAGCAAACGATTTTAAAAATGTTGTTGGTGTAAAAGAAGCAGGAAATAACGTTGCTCAATATTTACAATTATTAAAGCATAAACCAGAAGACTTTTTAGTGATTTCTGGAGACGACGATTTAGCTTTGTCTATTGTTTTAGCTGGTGGAGCAGGAGTTATTTCTGTGATTGGGCAAGCTTTTCCAAAAGATTTCTCTGAAATGATTCGCTTAGGTTTAAAAGGAGATAATAAAGCAGCATATAAACTTCATTTTAAATTAATGAATGTTATTGATTATATCTTTGAGGAAAATAACCCATCTGGAATTAAAGCCGTTTTTCAAGCTTTAAATTTATGTGATGATACTGTGAGGTTGCCATTAGTGCCTGCAACAGATGCTTTAAAGCAAAAAATAAAAGATTTTGTAGAAGCTTATTAATTGTTTTTTCAGTGTTAAATATTACTTAAACCTTATGATTGCTGGGTTTAAGCCTCTATTTTAGCAAAAGTTTAGATTGAAAATAATATTTTTAATATCCATATTATTAACCTAATTTTGCATCCTCTTTTATATTTATGAAAAATTTTTTTTACATTTTATTAGTATTCACAGTTTTAAGTAGTTGTAGCGAATATCAAAAGGTTTTAAAAGCTGAAGATATTGCTGCTAAATTTAAGATGGGTGAAGAGTTATATAAAGAAGGTAAGTTTGCAAAGGCCAATAGGTTGTTTGCTCAAATTGTACCTAATTATAGAGGGAAGCCACAAGCCGAAAAATTGATGTATTTATATTCTAATTCTTTCTATGAAATGGGAGATTATTATGTAGCAGGATACCAGTTTGAACGTTTTGCATCTAGTTATCCAAATAGTGAAAAACAAGAAGAAGCTTCTTTTTTAAGTGCCAAAAGTTATTCAATGCTTTCTCCTATTTATTCTAAAGATCAAAAACAAACGGTTGAAGCTATAGAGAAATTACAAGAGTTTATTAATTTGTTTCCGGAATCTAAATACGTTGCAGATGCAAACACTTTAGTTCAAGAATTAGATTATAAATTAGAAAATAAAGCATACAGTATAGCAAAGCAATATAATCAAATATCAGATTTTGAGGCATCGATAAAATCATTTAATAATTTTATCTTTGATTTTCCAGGATCTTCTTTACGAGAAAAAGCTTTGTTTTACAGATTAGATTCTGCATATAAATTAGCAATGAATAGTGTAGAGCGAAAAAAAGAAGCACGACTAAAACAAGCTAAAGATTTTTACGAAACCTTTAAAAAGGCTTATGTAAATTCTGAATATATCTCACAAGTTGATGATATGGCTGTAGAATTAAACGGCGCTTTAGAAAATTATAGCACAAAAAGTTAAATAACAAGACCAAAATGGATTTAAAGAAAACCAATGCTCCCGTTAATACGATTACGTATGATAGAAATCAAATAGATGAGCCAACAGAGAACATCTACGAGTCAATTTCAATTATATCAAGACGTGCAGAGCAAATTAATACGGAGATCAAAAAAGAATTAATCGATAAGTTAGAAGAATTTGCTACTTATAACGATAGTCTTGAAGAAATCTTTGAAAATAAGGAGCAAATTGAGGTGTCTAAGTTTTACGAAAAATTACCAAAGCCTCATTCGTTGGCTGTTCAAGAATGGTTAACTGACAAGATTTATTTTAGAAATACAGAAGAAGATACTCAAGAGTAAATTCTTAACTTTCTTTACAATATTTAAACTCCAAACCAATTATTATAATAGGCTTGGAGTTTCTTTGGTTATTAGGTAATTATTAAAAACAGACGCATTTATTCTATGAGTATTTTAAATGGTAAAAATGTACTATTAGGTGTAACAGGTGGTATTGCAGCTTATAAAACAGCTTCGTTAGTTAGACTTTTCGTAAAAGCTGGATCAAATGTGAAGGTAGTAATGACGCCGGCTGCTAAAGACTTTATTACACCGCTAACTTTATCTACACTTTCTAAAAATCCGGTCCATTCTTCATTTACAAATGAAGAGGATGATAATGCTATTTGGAACAATCACGTCGATTTAGGGCTTTGGGCCGATGTTTTTATAATAGCTCCTGCAACGGCAAATACTTTATCAAAAATGATGAATGGAGCTAGCGATAATTTGTTGCTAGCAACATATTTATCTGCAAAATGCCCAGTGTATTTTGCCCCAGCGATGGATTTAGATATGTATAAGCATCCGGCATCCGTAGAGTCTTTTGATAAACTTCAGTCATTTGGAAATATTATGATTCCTGCAGGAAGTGGAGAATTAGCTAGTGGGCTAGTAGGAGAGGGACGTATGGCTGAACCCGAAGATATTGTATTGTTTATAGAGCAGGATATTCTAGATAAATTACCGTTACGAGGAAAAAAAATATTGATTACCGCTGGGCCAACTTATGAGGCCATAGATCCTGTGCGTTTTATAGGGAATCATTCTAGTGGAAAAATGGGGTTTGAAATAGCTAAAGCATCTGCTAATCTTGGAGCTGAAGTGGTTTTAATTACCGGACCAACACATCAAAGCGTATCGCATAGCTTAATTAGTGTGATACCTGTGGTTAGCGCTGCTGATATGTATCTTGCAGTTCACAATCATTTTAAAACGGTGGATGTTGCTGTACTTTCTGCAGCAGTTGCAGATTTTACACCCAAAGAAGTCTCTAATCAGAAAATAAAAAAGAAGAGTGATACGTTAACGTTAGAGTTAGGGCGTACAAAAGATATTTTAGCGTCTTTAGGCGATGTTAAAACAAGCCAGTACTTAGTTGGTTTTGCGTTAGAAACGAATAACGAGCTGGAAAATGCAAAAGGAAAATTAAAAAGAAAGAATTTAAATTTAATTGTTTTAAATTCGTTAAATGATAAAGGCGCTGGCTTTAAAGGCGACACGAATAAAGTTACTTTTATTGATGCAGCTGGTAATATTACTGAAAATAGCCTAAAATCAAAAGCCGAAGTAGCGGTAGATTTGTTAAATAAAATTATTGAAAATATACATGCGTAACATATTAATTGTTTTATTCTTAGTATTAAGTTTTACGGGTATTTCGCAAGAGTTAAACTGTAAAGTCATTGTTAATGCTCAACAAACCGGAAATGAAAATTTTCCTATTTTTAAAACTTTAGAAAAACAACTTACCGAGTTTGTAAATAAAACAAAATGGACAAACCAAAAGTTTGCACCACAAGAGCGAATAGACTGCAGTATGTTTATAAATATTGTTGAATATAGTGGAGAATCTTTTAGTGCCACTTTACAAGTGCAATCTTCTCGGCCAACTTACGGATCATCTTACAGTTCGCCAATTTATAATTTTAATGATAAAGATTTTAATTTTAGATATTTAGAGTTTCAAAACCTAATTTATAATCCTACACAATATGAATCTAATTTAGTTTCTGTTTTAGCGTTTCATGTTTATATGGTACTTGGTTTGGATGCCGATTCGTTTGCAGGACAAGGTGGAGATCCGCACTTTAAGCAAGCTCAAATAATAACAAATTATTCTCAACAAAGCAATTCATCGGGTTGGAAGTTAGAAGATGGGTTACAAAGTCGTTTTGCGCTTATCGATAATATCATGTCGCCTACATTTAAAGAGTTCCGTGAAGTGATGTATACTTACCACAGAGAAGGTATGGATGTAATGTCGGAAAATAACAAACAAGGAAAAGAGAAGATAGCATCGGCTCTAGCTACCTTTAAGGACATGAACAGTCGTAGGCCTAATTCTTTTTTATTAAGAACTTTTTTTGATGCTAAAGCTGATGAGTTAGAACAAATTTTTAGCGATGGCCCTAATGTAAACATTGCGAGTTTAAAAGAAACATTGCAGCGTATTGCACCTATGCACAGCACGAAATGGAATAATATTAAGTTTTAGAATATCGCCTTATACCAATATCAAAATATTAAAGTCTAAAACTAAAGACTACAAAAAATGCTAACATCACTTTCCATAAAAAATTACGCATTAATCGATCATTTACAGGTTAATTTTAACGATGGTTTTTCTATAATTACTGGTGAAACTGGAGCAGGAAAATCCATTCTTCTTGGTGGTTTATCTTTAATTTTAGGAAAACGCGCCGATTTAAGTAATTTAAAAGATACTTCAAAAAAGTGTATTATTGAAGCTGTTTTTAATGTTTCAAACTATAAATTGAAAGCCCTTTTCGAAGCTGAAGATTTTGATTATGAAGAGCAAACCATTATACGTCGAGAAATTTTACCTTCAGGTAAATCAAGGGCTTTCGTAAATGATTCTCCCGTAAATTTAAAAAGCTTACAAATTTTAGGTGAACGATTAATAGATATTCATTCTCAGCACCAAACCATGCAGCTCACTGATAATGGTTTTCAGTTTCAAATTATTGATGCTTTGGCGAATAATGATGCTATTTTACAAGACTATAAAACGGAATTAAAAACCTATAAAAAACTTCAGAAAGAATTAAAAGAACTTTTAATTTTTCAAGCGGAAGCTATAAAAGAGCATGATTATAACTCATTTTTATTGAGTGAATTGGTAGAAGCCAATTTAGTCGATGGTGAGGTAGAAATATTGGAAGAGGAGTACGAAACTTTAAATAATATTGAAGGTATACAAGAAAAACTATCGGAAGCACATCAATTACTTTCAGAGGAAGAAATTGGCGTTCTCGGGAGTTTAACAAACTTAAAAAATGTATTTCAGAAGTTATCTAGCATATCTTCCAAGTACGAGGATTTGTTTAACCGCGTTAACAGCAGTCTTATAGAAATGGACGATGTTTTTGGCGAAGTAGACGCTTTACAAGAAGCATTAGATGCGGATCCGGCTAGATTAGAAGTTGTAGACGCTAAGCTTAAAGCCATTCATAACTTAATGCAAAAGCACGTTGCAGAAGATGTAGCAGAGCTTATTAAAATTAAAAATATATTAGAAGAAAAGGTTTCTGCAACCGAGAATTTAGACGAAAATATTCAGAAAAAAGAAAATGAAATTTTATCTAAAACGAAACAAATAAATAAAATTTCTAAAGAAATAAATAAAACACGTGTTGCTGTAATTCCGCAGTTAAAAAAGGAATTAGAAACTATTTTAGCGAGCTTAGGGATGCCAAATGCTCAATTTAAAATTGAAGCGACATTGAAAGATGCCTTTTTTGTAAATGGGCAAGACGAACTAACGTTTTTATTTTCAGCGAATAAAGGCGGACAATTTAATGAACTTAAAAAAGCGGCATCTGGTGGTGAGTTATCACGTATTATGCTGGCTATAAAGTCTGTTTTATCAAATTATATTCAATTACCAACTATTATGTTCGATGAAATTGATACTGGTGTTTCTGGTGAAATTTCGAATAAAATGGGAGATATTATGCAAGGCATGAGTAAAACCATGCAGGTGTTTTCTATTACGCATTTACCGCAAGTTGCAGCCAAAGGGCATTCTCACTTCAAAGTTTATAAGGAAGACGTGAACGATGTTACTAGAACTAATTTAGTAAAGTTAAACCACGACGAGCGTATTGTAGAAATTGCGCAAATGTTAGGAGGAATAGAAATGTCGTCCTCAGCCATTGCACATGCTAAGGAGTTACTAAATTAAAAAAACGTAAGCTTTTAAGTTTTAAAGTTTAAAGTTTAGTATTTTTGCGGCGTTAAATTAATCAATAAATTAAAAATACGTCCCGTATTATGGCTCTTTAAGGGGCAATAACAACAAAACAAAATAGAACGATTGTTTTTGTTGCATTAGGGAAATAAACCAATTAATATGTACAATTTACTAAAAGGAAAAAGAGGAATTATTTTTGGAGCATTAGATGAAAACTCAATTGCTTGGAAAACAGCTGAACGTGTTCATGAAGAAGGCGGAACTTTTGTTTTAACAAACGCACCAGTTGCCATGAGAATGGGACAAATTAATGAATTGGCTGAAAAAACTGGTTCTCAAATTATTCCTGCAGATGCAACTTCGGAAGAAGATTTACAGAATTTAGTGGAGCAATCTATGGAAATTCTTGGAGGTAAAATTGATTTTGTTTTACACTCTATTGGTATGTCTATTAACGTGCGTAAAGGAAAGCACTACACCGATCAAAATTATGCTTGGACTCAAAAAGGAACTGATGTTTCTGCAATGTCCTTCCATAAAGTTATGCAAACACTTTACAAAGCAGATGCTATGAATGAGTGGGGCTCAATTGTGGCTTTAACTTATATGGCTGCGCAACGTGTGTTTCCTGATTATAACGATATGGCTGATAATAAAGCGTATTTAGAAAGTGTAGCTCGTAGTTTTGGTTATTTCTTTGGAAGAGATAAAAAAGTACGTGTAAACACTATTTCTCAATCGCCAACACCAACTACTGCAGGTAGCGGTGTAAAAGGTTTTGATGGTTTTATTGCTTATGCCGATAAAATGTCGCCACTTGGTAATGCTACAGCTTTAGATTGTGCAAACTATACCGTATCTATGTTTAGTGATTTAACTAAGCGTGTAACATTACAGAATTTATTCCATGATGGAGGTTTTAGTAACATGGGGGTTAGTGACGAAGTTATGAGTGCTTTTGTAGATGCTCAAGAAAAATAGAAAATAAAGATTTTATATTATGAAAGCCACCTATAAAAGGGTGGCTTTTTTATTACTTTTGTGTTATGCAGTTAGAGTTTTCATTCATAATCCCGGTTTTTAATCGACCAGACGAAACCCAAGAACTTTTAGAGAGTTTTGTGGGGTTAAAAACCGATACTAATTTTGAAATTGTTATTGTTGAAGACGGTTCAACTTTATCATCCAAATTTATAGTAGATGCTTTTAAAAATAAGTTAGATATTTCTTATTATTATAAAGAAAATTCGGGGCCAGGTGATTCTCGTAACTACGGTATGCAGCGGGCAAAAGGTAATTACTTCATTATTTTAGATTCCGATTGTATTTTACCTCAGCAATATTTATCTGAAGTTGAAAAAGGCTTGGATTTTAATTATGTGGATTGTTTTGGTGGGCCAGATGCCGCACACCAATCATTTACTAATTTACAGAAAGCAATTAATTTCTCAATGACGTCTTTTATTACCACAGGAGGTATAAGAGGGAATAAAAACAGTGTAGATACCTTTCAGCCAAGAAGTTTTAATATGGGGCTTTCTAAAATAGCGTTCCAAGCCTCTTCTGGTTTTGGGCGTATACATCCTGGTGAAGACCCTGATCTGTCTATTCGTTTATGGAATTTAGGGTTTAAAACAGCTTTAATTCCCGAGGCTTTTGTTTATCATAAACGACGTATTTCTTGGAGTAACTTTTATAAACAAGTTAATAAGTTTGGTACGGTAAGGCCTATTTTAAATAACTGGCATCCTTCAACTAAAAAAATAACATATTGGTTTCCTACGTTGTTTTGTTTAGGCTTTTTGTTTGCTGTTTTATTACTGCTTTTTAATATTAATTTTGGCTTAATGGCTTATTCATTATATTTTGGAGTTGCCTTTTTATTAGCTTTAATTTCTACCAAAAATATCGTGGTTTCTATTTTGGCAATACCAGCAATAATTATTCAATTTTTCGGTTATGGTTATGGGTTTTTGAAATCGACAATAGCTGTATCAGTTTTAAATAAGGATCCTGAAAATCACTTTCCTAAATTATTTTTTAAATCGAAATGATAAAAAAATTAAAGTCTCATTTATTATCTTCTATTAAAAGTAAAAAAATAAATATTTTTATACTCTTTCTGGTGTCGGCTTTTATTATCTTGATATTTAATAAATTATCTAAAGAGTATACAAATACTTTGGTGTTTAGTATAGATAAAGAACATGTGCCTTTAGAACATGTAATACTAAACGATAGTAATAATGTTTTGGCAATTACTTTAAAAACGCATGGTTTTAAATGGTTGAATTATTACATGAGTACACCTAAAGTTAAAATTGATTTTGCTAAAGATGTGTACAGAAAAGATTCGGCTTATGTTTGGCATAAATCCATTAAATATCTAGCAAATACACAATTTGAAAATCAAGTAGAGTTGTTAAACATATCACCAGATACGCTTTATTTTAAGTATGGGGTAAACTTGGTTAAAAAGGTGCCTATTAAGTTAAAATCGAACGTGAGTTTTTCTTTAGGTTACGACGTTTCAGGAGATTATGAAATGCAACCAGATTCGGTAACTGTAATTGGGCCTGATGTTATAGTTTCAAAACTTAAATTTATTGAAACAAAACCCGTAAACCTAATAGATATAAAAACCGATATTACTAAAAGTTTAGAATTAGACCTTCCTAATGTGGCAGATTTAAAATTTCTAACGAAAACATCTACTTTAAAAGCAACCGTTGAAAAGTTTACGGAAGGGAAGTTAAAAGTTCCTGTTCATGTCATTAATATACCAGATTCTTTAAGAATAAAATATTTCCCTAAAGAAATTAATGTATCTTATTACGTGAGTTTAAAAAACTTTAATAGTGTTACTGTAAAGGATTTTAAAGTGGTTTGCGATTATAGTAAAGTGACCAAAGGCTCGACCTTAACACCAGAGTTGGTTAAAATACCAAAGCAGGTTAAGAACGCAAGAATAAATCAACAATTAATAGAATTTATTATAACAAAATGATTGTAGTTGGACTTACAGGCGGTATTGGTAGTGGGAAAACAACCGTTGCAAAAATGTTTTCAGCTTTAGATGTACCCGTATACATTGCAGATTTGGAGGCTAAAAAACTGATGCGTAAATCTAAAATTATTAAACGTAAACTCATTTCACTATTTGGTGAAGAAGCTTATTTTGGTAACGATTTAAATAAGCCATTTATTGCTAGTATTATTTTTAACGATAAAAATATGCTAAACCAAATGAACGGCATTATACACCCCAGAGTAGCTAGGCATTTTGAAAAATGGATAGTAAAGCAAAATGCGCCGTATGTTATAAAAGAAGTGGCTATTTTGTTTGAAAATGGTGGAGATAAACTATGTGATTATGTTATTGCTGTAACCGCTCCTGAAGCTACTAGAATAGAACGCGTTTTACATCGAGACAACACAACCAAAGAGAAGGTTAAAGCTATTATGGATAACCAATGGAGCGATTCCGAAAAGGTTAAGCGCTCTCATTATATTATAGAAAATGTAGACCTAGATAAAACTAAAAAACAGGTAGCTTCTGTACACGCTCAAATTCTTAAAAAAATACAGAAATCATAGAATTTTAACATTTTTGTTAATGTAAGGTTAAAAGCTATTTTAGTAAATGTTAAAATGTTAATTTTGAATAATGAGCAAACGCATAATTTTTGTTTTAATTCTGTTAATGAGTTTATCTTTAATAGGGATAATCTCCATTCAGGCTTACTATATTAACAACTCGGTTAAGAACGAAAAGGAGCGTTTTAGAAGTAGTGTAAAAACGGCTCTTTATTATGTTTCTAACACTATTGAAACGAAGGAAGAGGCAGAGTATGTTTACAAACTTCAGAATTTAGTTTTACAAGGGGTATCGGTAGATACGGCAGCAATTCGAAACTTAAATATTATTCAGGAAGACTCCGATTCTAAAGAAATTGTGGTTTATAGCAGTGGTATTTTAGAAGAAAATTATAAGTTGAGTTCACCACTTTTTGATATGGGTTTAGACACTATAAATGTAAAACGCATTTATAATGAGCGCCAAACAAGAGTGTATAGTAATAAAGAGTCGGATTTTGATATAAGTTCGAATGATAAATTATTGGTTTTAGAAAAAATGTCTACAACCGATAAAATTTTATTTGAAGATCTTTATAAAGACATTGCCCAAAGGCGACCAATTCATCAAAGAGTTTCTAGAGAAACTATAAAAGAAATGCTTGCTCGAAAGCTGGAGGAAGATTCAATTAACATTAATTTTGAATTTGCTATTTATAGTAACGATTTGGCAACAAAAATACAGAGTGAATCTTTTGAGTATGATAAGGCTTCAACGTATGCTGTTCCAATTTTCTCTAATATGAATACGGGAAGTCCGTACAAACTATTAGTAAACTTTCCGGAAGATGGTAAGTTTATTTTATCGACTATTATTGGCATGATTTTGCTGTCTATTGTATTTACGTTAATCATTATTATGGCGTATACAGGAGCTCTTTATCAGTTAATGAAACAGCGTAAAATTTCGGAAATAAAAACCGATTTTATAAATAATATGACGCATGAGTTTAAAACGCCTATTGCGACTATAAATTTAGCTTTAGATTCTATTAAGAATCCTAAAATTATTGGTGATCAAGAGAAGGTAATTCGTTACCTAAATATGATTAAAGAAGAGAATAAACGTATGCATGCACAAGTAGAAAATGTGTTGCGTATTTCTAAGCTTGAGAAAAATGAGCTTAATATTAGTAAAGAACGTGTAGATTTTCATGAGTTAATAGAAGATGCTATAACGCATGTAGAACTTATAGTGGAAGATAGGCAAGGTTACATACATACCCACCTTGATGCCGAAAGCACATCGGTTTTAGCAAATGAAACACACTTTACAAATGTGGTGGTAAATATTTTGGATAACGCCATTAAGTATTCGCCAGAAGCCCCAAGAATAGATGTGTATACGGAAACTGTTGGTACCAATATTATATTGAAAATAAAAGATCAAGGTAGCGGAATGAGTAAAGCTGCTGTAAAGCGTGTGTTCGAGAAATTTTATAGAGAACATACTGGAAATATACATAATGTTAAAGGCCATGGATTGGGATTAGCATACGTGAAACGCATAGTAGATGACCATCAAGGTTATATAACAGTAGAAAGTGAAAAAGACAAAGGAAGTACCTTTACAGTAAGGCTTCCGTTAATATCGTAAATTATGGAAGAGCATAAAAAAAGAATTTTATTAGTAGAAGATGATCCAAATTTTGGAACCGTACTCAAGGATTATTTAATGATGAATGATTATGACGTAACCCATGCCAAAAATGGTATGGAAGGTTTTGAAAAATTTAAAAAGGATGATTTCGATTTATGTATTTTAGACGTTATGATGCCGTATAAAGATGGCTTTACTTTAGCTAAAGAAATACGCGAAAAAAATACCGATGTGCCTATTGTTTTCCTTACGGCTAAAACTATGAAGGAAGATGTGCTTAAAGGTTATAAGGTAGGAGCAGACGACTATTTAAACAAGCCGTTTGATAGTGAAGTACTACTAATGAAAATTAAAGCTATAATTCAAAGAAAAGCGACCGAAACAGTTTCTGATAGTAAACAATTTGAGTTTAAAATTGGTGGTTTCGATTTGAATTCTAAACTTCGTTTTTTAAGTTATAACGGAGCAGAACCTGTTAAGTTATCACCTAAAGAAAATGAATTGTTACGTTTATTAGCATTGCATGAAAATGATTTAATGCCGCGTGAATTGGCACTTACAAAAATATGGAGAGACGATAATTATTTTACGTCTAGAAGTATGGATGTTTATATCGCGAAACTGCGTAAATATTTAAAACTAGATCCAAAAGTAGAAATACTAAACATACATGGGGAAGGCTTTAGATTAGTAGTGAACAGTTAATAAAGCAATTAATATATAACAAACAATAACCTGTCTAGTTTTTTGAAGCTAGACAGGTTATTGTTGTTTAGAGAATAATGGTACACTTAGATAAACGTAAATATGAAAAAAGTTTCCAGACTTTATTAGTACTTTAGATGTCAGCTTTAACGTTTGCTTTTGATTGAGATGAATTAATCTAGGAATAGAATTCTATTGATCAAAATATATTTTTGAAAGAAAAATTATTTCTAAAGTTGACGTAAAAGATAGTTTTTTCATAATGTTACTTTCAAAAAATAATCCGGCATACATTAGGGGTACCTCCCTTAATATCGATTTAAAAACTAGTATATGGAGCTATAATTTATAGCAATAATACTTAGTTTGTAACTTAATCAAGGGGTGTTAGCCTTTTGAAAGATTTTATTTTTATCAGAAATGTATCATGTGTAAAGTTACAAATATTCATAAATAAATAGTAAATAATACCGAATACATCTATTTAATTTCAACAAAAAAGCCAGACTAAAATGTTTTAGTTTGGCTTTTATTATCAGTTTTTATAAAGGCTTATATGTGTTATTACTTTAATTAGGGTACTGTTACAGTTTGGCAACTAAACTGTTCTTCTGGACAAGCATCTGTAATTAGACCATAGCACACTTCGTAAGTTCCTGGCTCTAGTGAAACGAAAAAGTTTCCTTGATCCCAAGCTTCACCCCAAGCTGTAGCTTTGTATTCGTTATCTAAATAATATTTTAAAATATAACCATCTTTGATGCTTGTACCGTTTAATAACTCAAAATCGGGTTTTACTTGGTAATAACCCTCAGAAAATAGCGAAATGGTAAAATCTGGGTTAAAGCAATCTTCAACCTCCACAGTTTCACAACTGCTTCTCGTTTCGGAGCAGTCGTTAGTTGTTAGTTCAAAACAAACTTCGTGGCTACCAGGATTCAATGTGGTTACAAAGGTACCTTCGTCCCATGCATCACCTAAGGCTTCATATTTGAATTCACCATCAACATAAAACTTTAAAACATAACCTTCTTTAATTTCGGTGCCATCTAAGATGTCGAATTCTGGATAAAATTCATAAGTGGTTCCTGAGATGTGTTCTGTAGTGAAGTTTGGTTTAAAACAGTCATCCGATGTATCATCATCTTCACAAGACGTAAATGTTATACAGGCGAGTAAAGTAATGAATAATGTGCTTTTAAGGAGTGATAATGTAAGTTTCATAATAATTATGCTATGGTTGGTTATTTCATCAATTAAAGTTTTTTTTGCAAAACCTTATGCACAAATGTACATTTAAATGACTAAAATTTTTATTCTAAAAAGTTGTTTTTTCTTTCAAAAAGAATGGTGAAGCCCGTTTTTACAAATGCTCTAAATATTTTTATTTTAATCTATGGATATAATTAAAAATTAACAATTAAGTTATCGATTTTGGAACAAAAAAAACTCTTCATTATGAAGAGTTTTTGGATGTTAAATATTTTATTTGAAATAGGTTATAGATTCAATGTTATATTCTGGCAGATAACCATTCTTTTAATTCGTAAAAATTTTGAGGAGCAACGCCGTGCCCAACAGGAAATTCAGAATACTTATGTTTTATATTTAATTTACTTAAATAAGGTGCGTTTTGTCTTGCCCAATCTACAGGTATTACTTGGTCTACACTACCATGAGAACAGTAAAAGTCTAAATGGGCATAATCTTCTTTTTGAATTGGTTTTGGAAAGATATCAGGATTTACATAGCCACTAAGTGCCACAATATTTTTAATTTTTTCAGGATAAGTAAGCGCAACAGCATAGCTTAAAATACAGCCTTGGCTAAATCCTAAAAGGGATACATTGTCTTTATTTACTGGGTAAGCTTCAATAGCTTCATCTATAAACTTTGCAATCAAGTCGCGTGATAAAATCGCTTGTTCGTTATCACTCCATTTTCCTTTTTCAGCATCAAAATTAATGGCATACCAGGCGTTTCCATGAGGTTGCATAGGATAAGGCGCTTTAACTGAAATAATAAAAAGCTCTTCTGGTAATTCATTGGCGAATGAGAACAAATCGTTTTCATCACTGCCATAACCATGGAGTAAAATAAGTAAAGGCGCATTTTCTGCTAATGTTGATTTACGCGTAATATGTTCTAAAGCGAGTGATGTATTCATGATTGTTGAGATGTTAGTCCTTTGGGAGTTCAGTTTTATTATTTACCAAGATTAGCAAACATTTTTTGATACAAGGCTCCAACCAATGGTATAGGTTGTGCTTTTTTACCAATGGCATTTCCAAATCCAAAAACGAAAAGTACGGCAAAAAAGATGTAGAAGCCCATAGAAACCAACCAACTATCAAAACTACCAACAATGTAACCCAAAGCAAAAAAGGTAAGCCACAGCCCTAAAGATTGCCTAATATGAAAGCTAGCGAAGTTACTTCTATTTTCGTTGTTTAAATAGAATGCGATTATGGTTCCAAATATGGTTAAATAGCTAATTATAGCGTTTTTGCGCCCTATTTCAATATCTTGTGCTGTCATTTAAATTATGAGTTTATAGAAACTTTATTGTTAGCAATAATACCATAAACTTTACCTTTTAAGGCTTCACCTTCAAAAATGGCGTTTTTAGATTTTGATATCATGTTGTTTTTAGAAAAGGTGTATTTAGTATCTGGATTAAACAATGATAAATCGGCTTTATTACCAACATTTATAGGTGTGTTTTCTATGCCAAACCTACTTTTTCCTTTGGTTAAAATATCAATAGATTTTTTTAAGGTGAATAGAGTTTGAAGTCCTCCAAAAGCAGATTCTAAACCAATAGTGCCGTATTTAGCATGGTCGAATTCAATTTTTTTATGTTCCACATCTATGGGGTTGTGGTCACTAGTTACCATATCGATTGTACCGTCTTTAATGCCTTCAATTAAAGCATCAACATCACTTTGCATGCGTAGTGGAGGTAAAACTTTATAATGTGTATTGAAGTCGTTTAATATATTATCTGTAAAATATAAATTGTGAATAGCTACGCTACAGGTAATATTTAATTTTTTTTGTTTAGCTTCTCTTATTAAAGCTACCGATTTTGCAGTTGAAATGGTTGGTATATGTAATTTTCCGCCTGCGTACTCTAATAAAAATATATCGCGAGCTATTTGTAGTTCTTCTGCAATAGCTGGTATACCTTTTAGTCCAAGCGTGGTACTTGTAATATTTTCGTTCATTACACCGTGTCCCGCAATTTTATTTTCTTGCGGAAAAGCACAAATTAATCCATCAAAATTACTTGCGTATTGTAGAGCAATTTTCATTAAATTAGGGTTAGAGATTGGCTTTTTATAATCGTAAAAGGCAACGGCTCCAGCAGATTTCATGTCAAATAATTCTGCTAAATCTTCACCTTTACTTCCAACAGTTAATGCTCCAATTGGTAATAAACTTACGGCATGGTTTTGCGCTTTAGCATTTACAAATGTAATATTAGAGTTAGAGTCTATTACCGGGTTGCTATTCGCATTCATAGCTACTGCAGTAAAACCAGATGCAGCGGCTGTTTTTAATCCATTTTCTATGGTATCACGTTCTTCAAAACCAGGCTCGCCAAAACTCACACTACTATCAAACCAACCTTGAGAAATATGTAAATTATCAAGCTGAATTTCTTGATAGTTGTTCGTGTTTTTAATGGATTTTGAAATGGAAGTAATCAGGCCATTTTCAATTAATATATCCTGAGTACTGTTATGAAACTCGCTTTTAGAATCTATTATCGTGGCCGATTTGATAAGTATGTTCATTTAAAATATTTTAATATGCACATTTCAGTAAGTAAAAACGCTAGTGCAAAAATAACAAACCATTTCCATAGCGCATTAACTTTTGAGTCACTTTTTATAGTGTCGAAAACTTTAGCAACCGAGTTGCTCAGGTTTATATTTTCTACGGTAGATAAGTTAGCGTAAACTAGGTTACTTTCCGATCTATCGTAATTATAACTTACGTTTTTAATAATATCTGTTTTGTTTTTTATGTTGTAAATACTAGCTCTATTCGGT
Organism: Algibacter sp. Ld11; assembly: GCF_045066735.1. Taxonomy (NCBI): domain Bacteria; kingdom Pseudomonadati; phylum Bacteroidota; class Flavobacteriia; order Flavobacteriales; family Flavobacteriaceae; genus Algibacter; species Algibacter sp. Ld11. The sequence continues at coordinate 95,875 of NZ_JBISHH010000022.1, forward strand.
GTCTCGGAGGTTTTTATGAGTACTTTATTGTTAAAAAGTTGTTGCTCAGGAATTATATGTTCGGTGTCACTGGCAAGCGATAGTACGGCATCCTGTTGTAATTGTGTGTTTACTTCAAAACTATTGTTTTTTCCGACGTTGTAATAGAGTTCAGGAATTTTGAAACTAAACTTACCAATATTGTAAAGTGTTGGTACAATTAACGGTGAATTTTTAAAGTTAGAATGTTCCTTATTTAGAGCAGCAGTAAATACAAAAGTGCTTTTGTTTTGAAATAAAAACGGAGTGCCATCTTCATATTTTAGAACGGAAGATAGGCTTGCAGAATTTATATTATAAAATCCCTTAACTTTTGGATATTGAAAATTATTAACCTGCTTCTCAAATACCCCATTGTTAAATAAAGGATGCGCGTAATTGATAGTCGTGATGCGTTTTTCTATCTTATTAAACTCTTTAAAAGTAGATTGAACACCTTGAAGTAAATCGTTGTAAGAGTCTATAGTAATATTGCTCGAAGGAATAATAACAAGTGTTCCACCTTGGCTAGTAAATTGTTTTAATACAGCAATTAATGCATTTGGTATAGTATTAAGTTCGTTTAAAACGACTAAGTTTTGCGACTCTAAGGTGTTGTAGTTCAATTGGTTTAAAGCATATGCTGTATAGTTAAATTCACCAGATGTATAAATACGTTTTAAAAAATCATCGTCAGCTTCGTTAATAGTTAAAACATTAACTTTTTCTGTATTATTAATATTAAAAAACAAACTATTATCAAACTGCAAGCTCGCATCATCGATAGTTATTTTACCATTTATTATTTTATTTGTTGGTAGAGTAAACATTGTGCTCGCTTCTTTATCGATGCTTACTGATGTTTTTGCTATTAGCGTATCGTTATTAAAAATTGAAACAGGTAGGTTGTCTAAAGATTTTCCGGTGTTTTTTAGAAGAACACTTAATTCAATTTCCGATGCTGTTTTATTCGAAATAAAAGCACTATCAATAGCAATGTTCTCATTGTTAACTGGTTTAAGTTGAACAAAATAATTGGTTTTCAAAGAGTCTTTTTTAATTGAAAAACTGTTGTTACTATCTTGGAAATCTGATATATAGATTAAATTTTTTAAACTGTTTTTTTGTTTACTAAAAAAGGTGTTACTCTTTAATAAGGCGGCTTGTGAAGTTAGGGGCGTAGCGGCATAACCAAGTTGTAGTAAATCGTTTTTTATGCTTTTAATGTTAACGTCTTTGAAAACTAAATTGTTGGTTAAAAGCGTTATATTTTCGTTTTCAGGAACATGTTCTATAACATCTTGTACGGCACGTTTTAAAAGCTCACCTTGACTACCTTTGGCTTGCATACTGAACGAATTGTCTAAATATATTACTGTTTCTTTTTTCGATTTAAAAGCATTTGTTTTTGCCGTAAAAGGTTGCGCAAAAGCTAATACAATGCAGGCTAAAAGTAATAATCGCGTACAGAGAATAAGCCATTTTTTAATTTGCGCACTTTTTCGTGCTTGCAGCTTGGCTTCTTTTAAAAAAGCAACGTTCGTAAAATTTACTTTTTCAAATTTACGTAATTGAAATAAGTGAACAATTACAGGGATAAGCAGTAAAAATAAGGCGTAAAGAAGTTCGGGGTGTTTAAACTGCATGTTTTTTTATAATTATACAAATATAGAGAATGAAAAAAAAAATGTCGCGAATTCACAATATTTTTTATCGAATTAGATACTAAAAATGCTTTTAACAGAAAAAAACGTAATCTGTAATTGGTTTTAAGTTTAAGCCATTCATATACTCTAAAATCTCTTTTTGTTCTGTTTTGTTTGCAACGGTAATAATGCTTTGTGCTTGGGCAACTTCAGATAAATAATTAAATGGTTTAAGGATTACTCCATAGATGTCGCGACCAATTTTATTAGGGTTATCGCAAATCCACTCAAACGCCATGTTTTTTTCAATCAGTTTTTTAGCAATGTTTTTTCCTTTTTTTCCAGCACCCCAAATTACTAAGATTTTTTCAGGGTTGTAATCGAGTTCTAAAAAATACTTCAGCTTAATATCTATAAAATGATTTTCGGCATAATGCACGTGTGTACGGGAAGTTCGGGTGTTATAATCCCGCCAATTATGCAAAACTTCATTACACGGTATACATTTAAACTCGTGCTTGTAAAACCTAAAAGCTAAATCGTAATCTTCAGGATATAAGTTAGGGTTAAAGGCATCACAGGCAATAAAATCGCTTCGGTAAACCATCCAACAAGGTGATGGAATTACACACTCTTTATAAATTTCGGTAAAATTAGCACCTGTTTTAGTTAAGCCATTCAACCACAATTCATAACTTTTATAACCGTCTTTTATGCCGTCTTCAGCAAAATAATTAACCAATCCAAGAGCTACATGTTGTTTGCCGTAAGCCATTAAGTTGTTAGCCAAAACTTCTATTTTATTTGGTTGCATAATATCATCGCTGTCCATGCGGGTTATAAGTTCTCCGGTACTTTTAGAAAAAGCCAATTGCAATGCATTAATAATTCCGTTTCCTATATTCTTATAAAGTTGTATCCTTGCATCTTTAAGCGCAAAAGAATTTACAATTTCAAAACTATTATCCGTAGAGCCATCGTCTATAATGAGCAATTCCCAATTGGTATAACTCTGGTTTATAATAGATGTTAGGCACGGTTTTAAATACGTTCCGGTGTTTTTAAATGGAATTAGAATACTGACTAATGGTTTTTGCATGTTGCGAATTTAACAAAACCTTAGGAGAATAATATGCAACATAATGGTAATTTCGATGTCAATTATTTATCCTTAAGTAGGCTGTAAGAATCTGCTAAAAGTTCTATGCGTTTCTTTAAAATAGAGTAATTATATAACGAGGTTGTGCCAGACCAAATTCATGCACAGCCATTAATTAAATTAAAAGTAAAATATGAATACCAAGTTCCTTTCCGCATCTGTTATGATGGGGCTTTTATTAGCAAGTTGTAGTTCAACAAAAAACTTAAAAAACGATTTAGCCGTAAGTACACCAATAGAAACTTCTATTAATCTAAATAATGTCGCTAACGACAAAGCTCCTATAGTTATTAATCCGGGGCGTTTTACTGTATCTAGCGTCACTTATAGATTACCACGAGTTGTACAAGGTACTTATTCGGTAAGCGATTTTGGTAAATATGTAGACGATTTTAAAGCCATTAACTATAAAGGAGAAAGCATGCCAGTAGTTAAGGTCGATGTTAATACTTGGACTATTGCTAATGCAAAACAACTAGATAAAATAACATATTTGGTAAACGATACTTTCGATATTGAAACCGAAGGCGGTATAGGTGGCGAAGAGCCATTTTCACCATCTGGAACCAATATAGAGCCAGAAAATTATGTGCTTAATTTACACGGTTTTATTGGGTATTTTGATACTTTAAAAAATAACCAATACAAGGTCGATGTTACAGGCCCGGCAGATTTTGTTCGTACGTCGGCATTACAAACTGTAGATTCTAAGACTAGCGAAGATGGTAAAAGTATAACCACTAGCTATTTTGCACCACGTTATTTCGATATTACCGATAACCCAATGATGTACGGTAAGCTAGATGTTGAAGAGTTTATGGTTGGCGATATTAAAATTGTATTAAGCGTATATTCTCCAAATAAGGTACATACCGCAGCTTCATTAAAAGAGACTATTTTTAAAATGATGCAAGCACAAAAAGTATTTTTAGGTGATATTAACTCAACACCACGTTACGATATTTATTTGTATTTATCTGATGGTGCAGACGATTCGCCAAAAGGTTTTGGAGCATTAGAGCACCACACATCTACGGTTGTAGTGTTACAAGAAGATATGGACGAAGCAACCTTAGCTAGCAGCATGACAGATGTTGTATCGCACGAGTTTTTCCATATTGTAACACCATTGAGCGTGCACTCAGAAGATGTACACTATTTCGATTACAACAACCCTACGTTTTCTAAACATTTATGGATGTATGAAGGTGTAACCGAATATTTTGCAACTTTATTTCAAGTTAGTGAAGATTTAGTATCGGAAGATGAGTTTTTTAATAAAATAATGTATAAAGTACAAGCTTCTCAAGACATGAATGATGCGATGAGCTTTACCATAATGAGTGAAAATGTACTAAAAGAACCTTACAAAGATCAATATGCAAATGTGTATCAAAAAGGAGCACTAATAGGTATGTGCATAGATATTATGTTACGTGAAGAAAGCAACGGTCAACGTGGTATTTTATCTTTAATGAAAGAACTATCCAACAAGTACGGAAAAAATAAACCGTTTGAAGATGATAAACTTATAGACGAAATTGTAAGCATGACTTACCCATCGTTACGCGACTTTTTCGACAACCACGTTATTGGAGATATTCCAATTAACTACAACCAATTTTTAAGCAAAGTAGGTTTAGAAATTACCGAAGGCAAAATAGAAACTAGCTATGTGCATAATGCTGGAACGTTGCTATTTGGCGCAAACCCGCAAAAAGGAGAAATTTTCTTTACAGAAGAAGTTGCTAAAAATAGTTTCTGGAACGAACAAGGTGTGCAACCAAACGATGTTTTAAAAGCAGTGGATGGCGAACTATTTACTATGCAAAACGCAAACGATTTATTACAAAAAATGTTTGCCTGGGTACCAGGCACCGATATTAGTATCACCTTACAACGCCAAGGGAAAGATATAGAAATCAATACAAAAACAACAAAATCTTACACAATGGGTAGTGGTATCTTCGAAAAAACAGATGCTACCGAAGCTCAAAAAGTATTACGTGAAGCTTGGTTAAAAGGATAAAAACATAACCATATAAAACTGTTATAATCGATTGATAAACTTTAAAGTTTGTCAATCGATTTTTTTTTTAGGCGTTACCCGAAAAGGGTCGGGCTTTCCGCTATATCTTTTTAAATGGCAACTTCTTATTCTATTTAGTAGGGTTGCTTACTCAGTGTTAGGTTTTAGACAATTGGTTGTTTTATTTATTTTTGTAAAAAGGATGCCGCATCAATCCCTAACGCTTAGGCAGGCCATACTATTAAGTACTTATTTCATTTTAAGATAATCTAAAAACATAAATAGAAATAGGCTAAAAACAATTACTTTATAAAGGCATTTTCTATCTTTGCAGCATGAGTGAATTTAAAGATTTTTTTGAAAGATTACAACAAAGCGTAATCGATGATGAGTTTGTAAAACTAACCTTAAGCAGACCTTTAAGAAAAAGCGAAGGCTTAGTAAATGTATATGTGCGTTTGTTTGTAGTTGATGGAAAAACAGTCTTTCAATTTAAATACCGCCATACAGAAGAGGAGTTATACAAGCAATTTTCTTTACCTGAAGCTATTGCCGAAATAGAAGAATTACTAACAAATTCCTTTAGAGGCGGAACGTTATTTACTTTAGAAGAAGACTTATTACTTGTTGTTTCTAAAAAGAAAAAGGTATCGTACAGAGAGAATGCGCCAAGTTTTAAAAATAAATTACCAGACTTACCATTAGAATCATAAGCACTGTGGTGTTTACTAGTTTATACAAAACAAAAAAGCTCAAGATTTAAATCTTGAGTTTTTTTGTTTTGTAATATGTAATCTAACTTTTTAGTACAAACTGGTTTTTAATACTCGCAACATCATTTTCTGTTACTTTTTTAGCCGATTTCTTTATTTTTTCAATAAAAATATCTGTTTCTTCTTTAGTTCCTGGAGCGCCTAAATTCTGGCCTTTAGCATTGTAAGAATCTGTAATTACATTTAAATCAGCATCTAGAATAACCCAAAATGGTAAACCTGCTTTTTCGCCGTTATATTTTTTTAATAACTCGGTAGATCCGGGGTTTTCTAAATGTTCTTTCCCTTTAGATTCTTTTACAACAACCGGAACGGTAACATAATTGGCATCAAAAAAATCTTTAGTTCCGATGGCTTTCATGTCTTTCGTCATTTTTTTACACCAGCCGCACCAAGAAGCTTCAAACTTTATAAATATAGTTTTTCCTTCTTTTGTTGCCTCAATCTGGGCTTTATTCAATAAGCTAGAGGTGCTTTCTTGAGCAGAAATAGAGGTGTTAAAAGCAAGTAAACCGGTAACAAAAAGGAATAAGGTTTTAATTTTCATGAGTAAGTTTTTAAGGTGTTATCAAATGTAAAAAATAATTTATAGTTAACTCTATTAAAATGCTAATTCCATTTTAATATCCGCGCGTTCGTAATGGTTAGTTTCTTCCAAGGGGATTTCAATAAAGCCATATTTTTTATAAACGTAAATGGCATTTTCTAGTTTGCGGTTAGAGTAAATAATAAGTTTAGGTATTTGCTTGGTCTTAGCAAAGTCAATAACATGATGCATAAGCTTTTGCCCAATTTTAAACCCACGATGTACTGGTGATACAGCCATTTTTGTTAATTCAAAATTATTCGAACCTTTCATTTTCATTAAAGCCACAGTACCCACGATAGTATTATTAAGCTTTGCAAAAAATATATGTCCGCCTTGGTCAATAATATATGCTTGGCAGTTCTTTAGTACCATCTCATCATAAGGTTCAACATAAAAAAGTGATTTAAGCCACTCAATATTTAGGCTATAAAAATCTGTTGCGTATTTTTGTTCAAAAGGAATTAATTCTACCGTCATAATTATTTATTAGTCTTTAAATAAAATAGAGCAAACTAATTTACGTTATATTTTTTTTAACAATTGCATTACATCCAAAATAATAAGTGTTGCGTATATAGAACAAATGTCGACAGCACATTAGCATTACAATTAAACTTAAATTTTAAAAACATATGGAAAATACTAATAATAGTACTGGGCTTAAAGTTGCTTTGGGAATTGCGTTGGTTTTATTTTTGGCAACTGGCTTTTACGCTATGAACCTAAATAAGAAAAGTAATGAGGTAGAGCAGGAGCTAACCGAACAAAAACGTTTAGTAATGAACGACCTTAACACTATGGCTAAACAATATGATGAAGCGATAAGTGAAAATCAAATTTCGAACAAAAATTTAATTGATGCTCGAGGTAGAATTCAAGGCTTAATAGATTCATTACAAATTTCGGAAACTAACGTTAAAAGTTTGTGGAGATACAAACAAAAATATGCGTCGTTACAAAAGGAAATGGATGTTTTATTAGCACAAAACGATTCTTTACGTGTGCAAAACTCATATTTAGCAACATCTTTAGATAGCACAAGAGTGCGATTAGAAGAGCGTACTATTTTTACAGATTCTTTATTGATACAAAATACAGCATTGGCCGAAGTGGTTAATAATGCATCTGTTTTGGGAGCTGTAGGTTTAAAAGGGTTTGGTGTTATAGAGCGTGCCTCAGGAAAATTAATCCCTACAGAACGTGCTAGCCGTACCGATAAAATTAGAGTGTGTTTTACGGTTGCTAAAAATGCTCTAGTACAAAGTGGAGATCAAGAATTGTATGTGCAAGTTATAGATCCTTTAAACCGTACATTAGGTTTGAATGAGCAAGTACAGTTTGGTGAAACTATCTTAAACTATAGTATGATTAGTAAATTTAATTACGAAAATACTAGCCTAAACGTTTGCGAGTTTGTAGCATCGGAAGGCAAAGAAAAATTTGAAAAAGGACGTTACGTAGTTAATGTTTATAACGATAAAGATTTAGTATCAAGCTCTGAGTTTAGGCTTAAATAGACTCATTAATTAACACTTAATAGCTGAAACTCAAGTTTTTTAAACTTGAGTTTTTTTTGCTTTACATAGAACTGTTATTGCATTTAAACCGATTTATTTGTCGTTTTGTCTTATATTTGAAAACTGAAATAAATAGTAAACCCCAAAAAATAATCAATGAAAACCATTAAACTAATTGCAAGTGCGTTACTGTTAACCTTTATTGTAAGCTGTGATGCGCTAGATGAATTAACTAAATTTGAAATTAATTATACGGAGTCTGTTGTAATACAATCGACTACGTTAGTCGATATTCCATTTGTTATGGAAACTCCTGAGGTAACAACTAATTCTGAGTCTACTTTTGAGAATAACAACACCAAAAAAGATTTAATAGAAGCTATTAATCTTACCGATATGGAATTGGAGTTGACCTCACCAGAGGAAGGCAATTTTAATTTTTTGAATTCTATTAATATTTATATTTCTGCAGAAGATGAAGAAGAAATTTTAATTGCATGGATAGATGAGGTTCCTGAAACAACAGACAATAGTTTACTGCTAGATACCACAAGTGAAGATTTAAAGGTTTACATTAAAAGCGATACTTATACGCTAAGAGTAGAAGCAGTAATAGATGAGTTAATTTCTGAAAACCATAATATTGATGTTAACTCTACATTTTTTGTAGATGCAAAAATATTCGGATTATAGTTTACAGTAACAAGTTTTAGCAGTATACAAAGTACTTTGCTTAAAAGAATTGGCGCTGCGAGCTATGCGCAAGGGATAGCAGTGTAAAGCCCACAGTAATCCCGATGTGAATCGGGTTTAAGAGGACTTGTAACGTATAGCCCGACCCTTTGGGGTTGCGCCCAAAATAAAGTTATTCACTAGGGTTTCTACTTATCTTTTTTTGCATTACCTTTGTTTACCAAATACGTTTGGAACACCATATGAGTCAAAAAGTTTTACTTAACGCTAAAGCCATTAACATCATTCTTCACAGATTGGCTTGCCAACTTATTGAACGACATCACGATTTTTCGAATACCGTTTTAATTGGTTTGCAACCACGAGGTGTGTTTTTAGCGAGCCGATTGGCTAAAATTTTAACCGAAGATTATAAAATTAAAGATATTAAATTGGGCCAATTGGATATTACTTTTTACCGCGACGATTTTAGACGTAGTGATAAACCGCTAGAGGCCAATGCTACTAAAATTAATTTTTTGGTTGAAGATAAAAATGTAGTTTTTGTGGACGATGTTTTATACACAGGGCGAAGTATTCGTTCGGCTTTAACAGCTATACAGTCGTTTGGCCGACCAAAAGAGATTGAACTTTTAGCACTTATAGATAGACGTTTTAGTAGACATTTACCAATACAACCGGATTATCGTGGTAGGCAAGTAGATGTTATTAATAACGAAAAAGTGAAAGTAAACTGGACGGAGCAAGATGGTGAAGATGCGGTTTATTTAATTGAAAAATAGTTTTTTTAGTGTTAAAAGAAGCTAGATAAAATACAATTTGAACAACTGGCAACTATTGGGGCCAACTGAATATTATAATCATGAGCGAATTAAGTGTAAATCACTTATTAGGTATTAAATACCTGAACAAACAGGATATTCAACTTATTTTTGAAACGGCAGACCACTTTAAGGAAGTGATAAACCGACCGATTAAAAAAGTGCCTTCGTTACGTGATATTACCATTGCTAATTTATTTTTCGAAAACTCTACCCGAACAAAATTATCGTTCGAGTTGGCAGAAAAACGTTTATCGGCCGATGTTTTAAATTTTTCTTCGGCACAGTCGTCTGTTAAAAAAGGAGAGACTTTAATTGATACGGTAAACAATATACTATCGATGAAAGTGGATATGGTAGTTATGCGCCACCCTAACCCAGGAGCAGGTGTATTTTTATCTAAGCACGTAAAAGCAAGTATTATTAATGCAGGCGATGGAGCACATGAACACCCTACACAAGCTTTGCTAGATTCGTATTCTATACGAGAGAAACTGGGTGGTGTAAAAGGTAAGAAAGTTGTTATTGTTGGCGATATTTTGCATAGTAGAGTAGCGCTGTCTAACATATTTGCATTGCAATTACAAGGTGCCGAGGTTATGGTTTGCGGACCAAAAACCTTATTACCAAAATATATTGATAAATTAGGGGTGAAGGTAGAAACCGATTTAAGAAAAGCTTTAAATTGGTGCGATGTAGCTAATATGCTACGTGTACAAAACGAACGTATGGATATTAGTTATTTTCCGTCAACAAGAGAATATACGCAACAATTTGGGGTTACTAAAGATTTGCTAAATTCGCTAGATAAAGAAATTACCATTATGCATCCCGGACCAATAAACCGTGGCGTAGAGATTACGAGCGATGTTGCCGATTCTGATCAGGCTATAATTCTAGATCAGGTTCAAAACGGTGTTGCCGTGCGTATGGCTGTAATTTATTTATTGGCATCTAAAATAAAACAATAGTTATGATTATTGATCAAAAAGAAAATACATCGATTATTACTCAGCAAAAAGCAACGAGTGTTGAATTGGTAAAAAAAATACAAGCTTTATATCCTAAATTTAAAAACAATAATATTATTGTAGCTTTAACATCTTTAGATACTATAAGTACAGAAGAGGTTGTGGAGTTTTTACAGATTTCTAAAACACATCGCGCCGCTAAGCACTCATTCGTTATTGTTTCTAGCAAAATAGATATTGACAAAGCACCAGAGGTACTTGCCATTGTACCAACCTTACAAGAAGCTCACGACCTTATTGAAATGGAGGTTATGGAACGAGATTTAGGTTTTTAATTATGGGTGAATATTCTTTAGCTCAAGTTAATATAGCTAAATGCTTAGCGCCACTTAACGACCCCATTATGCAAGGTTTTATAAATAATGTGGATAAAATGAATGCCATTGCTGATAGAAGTGAGGGCTTTGTGTGGCGTTTAAAAGATGAGGATAAGGATAAAGCTGTACTTGTTTTTAAAGATGATTCACTAATTATAAATATATCGGTTTGGGAAAGTCGAGAAACGCTTTTTAATTACACTTACAACTCCAATCATATTGAGGTTTTTAAGCGTAAAAAAGAGTGGTTTAGCAAAATTAAAATGATGCATCTTGCTTTTTGGTATGTGCCCAAAGGCTATGTGCCAACGTTTCAGGATGCTAAAGATAGATTAGATTATTTAAACGCACACGGCGAGACACCCTATGCTTTTTCATTTAAAAGTAAATTTACGGCAGCCGATGCTTTGCAATATAAAACACTAAATTAAAATTTATGAAGCTCACCATATTAGGCTGTTACAGCGCAACTCCAAGAGCTTTAACAAATACAACATCACAGGTTTTAGAAATTAACAATCATATGTTTCTAATAGATTGTGGTGAGGGCACACAAGTACATTTACGTAAGCATAAAATTAAATTCAATAGAATTAAGCATGTGTTTATTTCGCATTTACATGGCGATCACTTTTTTGGATTGGTAGGTTTAATTTCAACCTTTAGATTGTTGAAAAGAGAAGCCGATCTACATGTTTATGGTCCAAAAGGTATCAAAGAAATTGTAACACTACAAATGAAATTGGCCGATTCTTGGACTAATTATAACCTGTATTTTCATGAGTTAACGTCAAAAGAATCAGAGTTAATCTATGAAGATGATGTGGTTGAGGTACACACCATTCCGTTAGAGCATCGTATATATACTAATGGCTATTTATTTAAGGAAAAGGTAGGGGAACGTAAATTGGATGTTCACTTAGCTGAGGAAGCTAATATAAATGTAGCTTACTACAGAAAATTAAAACAAGGTTTTGATGTTGAAAATGAAGATGGTGTTTTAATTAGAAACGAAAGCGTTACTAGTGATGCCGACAAGCCTAAAAGTTATGCGTTTTGCAGTGATACGGTGTATAAGGAAGATATTGTACCTATTATTAAAAATGTAGATGTATTGTATCACGAATCGACATTTTTGGAGAAACATGCGCATTTAGGTCCAAAAACAAAACACTCAACAGCTAAAGAGGCAGCCAGAATTGCTAAACAAGCTGATGTTGGCACTTTGGTGCTCGGGCATTTTTCTACCCGCTACGGTGGCTTAGAAGATTTTAAAACCGAAGCTAAAGAAGTTTTCGATAATGTAGAACTTAGTGGAGACGGTAAGGTTTTCGATTTTAGTTAATTATAGCCTTGTAAACCATTATTCTTGTAATTTTTTTTGTTTTGTTAACCATTCAATAGCTTCGTTTATAGAAAAGCAGCGTTTTAACTTTTTTTGAGAAAAGTACTTTTCGAGCGTAGCTACTTTATAACTCGAGTTTTGGTAGGTTACAATAGCACTAGCTATCATGAAATCATATTCCGTATGAGCGCGCACCCAATTATTTGGATCTACAGAGTAATTGTTAATTCTATTTGATATAAAACCAATTTGTGCATTTTCTCCATAGAATTCTAAAATTTTACCAATTATCATATGGCATTTTTCCCAATCAAAATGTACACCTTCATTTAATTCTGAAATTACAATTTTGGTGCAAAAATAGTATTTCCCGAATGGAAGGTCTATTTCCTTATGACTCAAGCTACTAAAGTATTTGGAATCTTTAAATTGCATTTGTTGCTGTTTTTACTATTTAAATATATGAAAATTCTCACTTAATAAAAATTTATAGAATCATTTTTTTTTGTTAATTTGTATTTATGGAAAAGGATTTAAGTAGTTATAGAAAATCTTATGATAAGGGCGAATTGCTTTTAGAAGAAGTACCAGAAAACCCAATGGAACTGTTTCAAAAATGGTTTCACGAGGTTGATTTACATTTTGCTGAGGATGAAACAAATGCCATGACAGTTTCAACTTTAGGATTAGATGGTTATCCAAAAAATAGAGTAGTGCTCTTAAAGCGTTACACCTACGAAGGATTTATTTTTTATACAAATTATGAAAGCGAAAAAGGTAAAGCTATAGCGGCCAACCCAAATGTGTGCCTATCCTTTTTTTGGCATGGAGCAGAGCGACAAATAATTATAAAAGGAAGCGCAGAAAAAATCGCTGAGAATATGAGCGATGGTTATTTTGAATCTCGACCTATTGGGAGTCAGTTAGGAGCGTTAGTATCTAACCAAAGCGAAGTTATTCCAGATCGGGCTTATCTTGAGGGTAAACTCTCTCAATTAGAAAAGGAGTACCAAGGTAAACCAATTTTAAGACCTAAGTACTGGGGAGGATATATTGTAAAACCTGTTGAAATAGAATTTTGGCAAGGTCGCCCGAATAGATTACACGATAGAATTAGATATCAACTTCAAGAAGATTATAACTGGTTGATTAACCGATTATCGTCATAAAATAACGCTGAAATACACTTTTGTAGTTTTAAAACGTGTATTTCAACGATAAAAAGCATTTAAAATCGATGAAATACACGTCTTTCGTCGATTTTAACATTTCCTTAACATTTTCTTACAAGTAGGCGAATATCTTTGTTAAACCCAAAGTAATAATTCAAAAAAAACCTACTTATGAAATCACTTCTAAAACTTCCGCTAATAGCTTTAATAGCTATGTTTTCTTTTTCTTGTTCTACTGAAAGTATGGATGAAAGCGCTGAACAAATCGAAATTAATCAAGTGACTATTGAAGCTAAATCAATTGAACTAGAAGCTTTAGAGCTAATTAATGATTATAGATTATCTCAAGGTTTAAATGCTTTAGGTGATATGAACATTGTAAAGTCTGTAGCCTATAGTCACACCGATTATATGTTAGAAAACAATGAGATATCTCATGATAACTTTTTTAAAAGAAGCGAATATTTAAAGTCTAATACGGGAGCGGCGAGAGTTTCAGAAAATGTAGCCTATGGTTACAGTTCTGCTAAAACTCTAGTAAAAGCATGGTTGGCAAGTGATGGACACCGTAAGAATATTGAAGGTGATTTTACAAACTTTGATATTTCGGCAGAACAAAATGCTGAAGGTAGATGGTACTACACAAACATATTTATAAAAAAATAAAGTAATAATGTTACTTAAATAATACCTATTTATTTTACTAATTAATAGCCATAATAAATTAAACAGGTAATTAATAACAATTTGAAGTGTTGTTATTTAGTTTAAAGTATAAAGAATCCTCTAAGTAAAATTAGAGGATTTTTTTGTGTTTAGTTTCCTGGCTAAACTGCTTTCATTTAATAGCTATAAAATGTTGTACAGCATAGTTGTTTTTATATAAAAAAAATTTCCTTATCAAGTCATTTTAAAAAGTAGTTTTTAGCGTAGGTATTTTAATAATTGTAGTATTGGCAGTGCTTTCCGCCTAAATATGACTATAATTTATACTAATTGCGCTATAATTTATGATGTTAAATATTATTTCTTATTAATATTGAATTGAATAAGTAAGTGATTCTTAATTGTAAATTAATTACAATAATTTAATCATTAAAGCTTAAATAATACAGTAAGAAAAGATTATAGATATTAAATATGAGGAATATGAAATTACAAATTTTAGGCGCATTTTTTGTAACACTTCTAATGGTAAATTGTGGCAAGAAGAAAAGTGATGTTGCCGCAGAAACAAGTTTTGATGTTGATGCGCAATTAGCATATTGTGTTGAGCAAGCGTCTCATGCTTTAAAGTTAGTTCCGGGCGAGGGAGATATTCCTAGAAATATAGCTCCAGATAGTAAAGATTGGCGCTATGTGGATTATAAAGATTGGACTAGCGGATTTTGGCCAGGTGAACTTTGGTATCTATACGAGTTTAATAATGAGAAGGCCTGGGAAGTATCTGCCGATAAATTTACGGAATACCTAAAACCATTATCTGTAACGCCTGCTTTGGATCACGATTTAGGTTTTCAGGTTTATAATAGTTTTGGAAACGGTTATCGATTAACACGAAATCCGGATTATAAAGAGGTTATTTTAAAAACAGCCGATACTTTGGCTACATTGTTTAATCCAAATGTTGGTACTATTTTATCGTGGCCACGCGATGTGCCAAATATGGAATGGCCGCAGCACAATACCATTATGGATAACATGATTAATTTAGAGCTTTTATTTTGGGCTTCAAAAAATGGCGGTAATAAAACGTTGTATGATATGGCTGTCAGTCATGCCGATGTTACCATGGAAAATCATTTTAGACCTGATTACACCTCATATCATGTTGTAGTTTATGATAAGGATACGGGAGAAAAAATTAAAGGAGTAACACATCAAGGGTATAGTGATAGTAGTATGTGGGCACGAGGGCAATCGTGGGCTATTTATGGATACACTATGGTCTATAGAGAAACCAAAGATCCAAAATATTTAGATTTTGCGCAAAAAGTAACTCAGGTGTATTTAGATCGTTTACCAGAAGATTTAATACCATACTGGGACTTCGATGCTCCAGATATTCCTAACACCACTAGAGATGCCTCAGCTGCTGCTGTGGTAGCATCTGCTTTGCTAGAACTATCTACACTTACTAACGATAAAACATTAGCTAAAGAATATAAAGAAAGAGGAGAGGATATGTTAATAGAGCTTTCTAAAAACTACCAAAGTAAAGATAAAAATACGGCTTGTTTATTACATTCAACAGGGCATGCACCAGCTGGATCAGAAATAGATTACTCTATTGTTTATGCCGATTACTATTATGTAGAAGCTTTGTTAAGACTTAAAAAAATAAATGAAGGCATTCCTGTTTTGGCAGCGTTGCATTAATTGAAAAATACTACAAGAGGTTATTGCTTCACTAGAAGTGATGGCCTCTTTATCTTTTGAGATATTTTATCAAAACTCTTCTTGTTAAGCTATGGCTAATAATCTAGCTTAATTAGGTTTCTAACAGTATCTAAAGTATTTATAAGCTTCTCACTAAATTCGAAATTCATAATATCACTTTCAGTTTTTCCTGCACGAATTAATTCATTAAAATGAATAGCCTCGTAATTATAGCCAATAGTTTTATAACCAAAATCTAAAGTTTTTTCTTCGCCATTAGCACTTACGGTAACCGTTGTAGGCATATGAAACATGGTGTTGATCTTTATAGTCCCTTTTTCACAATAGAAAATAGCTTCGGTTGGTGTAGCTTCCAAAAGTGTACTTTTTAGTTTCGCAGTTTCACCATTCGTGTAAGTGAAAGTCATCCTGCACTCAGAATCCGCTCCGTTTTCAAAAAAAGTGGCATCGGCTTCCACAGCCTCAGGAAGTTCTAGAGTAGACAATGCTGCAAAAATCGGGTAAATACCAATATCTAATAAACTTCCGCCACCTAAAGATTTATTGAATAATCTAGATGACGTATCAAAATCGCGATGAAAACCAAAATCGGCTTCCATCTTAAGCAGTTTACCGTAGGTTTCATTTTTTAATTCCTTTAAAACAAATTGATAATGCGGTAAAAAGTAAGTCCAAAGTGCCTCCATCAACAACACGTTCTTTTCTTTAGCTTTCTCAATCATGTTATTTACCTCTTTTGCATTCATAGCAAAAGGTTTTTCACATAAAACAGCTATTCCATGTTCTAGGCATAGTAGGGTGTTTTCTTTGTGCAAAGCATGTGGAGTTGCTATGTATACTGCATCTATATTTTTGTCTTTTACTAAAGCTTCATAGCTGTCATAAGCATGTGTAGCCTGATATTTATCTGCAAAAACATCTGCTTTTTCCTGTGAACGCGAAGCTACAGCGTAAAGTTTGGTATTTGGAATGGTTAATAGATCTGATGCAAATTTATTCGCAATATTTCCTAAGCCAATAATGCCCCAGTTTATAGTTTTAACTTCTGATTGATTTGTCATTTGGAATAAGTATTTGGATGATACATGAAATTGAAATTACAATAGCGCAACCCACAAAATTTAACCATAGAAATGGTAGATTAATCACTTCGTTTAAATCTAATAGATATAGTGCAATTACAATAACTTGTGTTAATAATGCACCGATAAATACGGCGTTACCTTTTACAAATTTAAAGAAAAATGCTAGAAGAAAAACACCGAGAACATTACCATAAAATATAGAACCAATAATGTTTACTAACTGAATTAAATTTTCAGCCAAATTAGCAACACAAGCTACGCCTATAGCTATTATTCCCCAAGCAAAAGTAAACCATCGAGATGCTTTTACCATCTCTTCTTCTGTTTTTTCACTGGTATTTCGTTTGTATAAATCTATGGTTGTTGTAGAGCCTAAAGCATTTAATTCACTCGCGGTACTAGACATGGCTGCACTTAAAATTACAGCTAATAGTAAACCGATTAATCCACGAGGTAAATTGTTTAGAATAAAATGGATAAATACATAATCTTTATCATTGCTTTCTATTTTTATGTTTTCACTTTCCGAAGCTTTATCAATTAAATCTCTAGCTTCTTTTCTTAGGTCATCATTGGCTTCATTTGCTAAAGCAATGTATTTTGAAGCATCGGGATTATCAGAATTTAAGAACGATTTAATAATATTTTGCTTGTCGTTAAAAATAGCTGTTTGTTCTGCCTGAAGCGTTTTGTATTCATCGGCATATTTAGATTGTAACACAACCTCCGTAGCAGTTGGGTTAAAGTTTACAGGTGCTTCATTAAATTGATAAAACACGAAAACCATAATACCCACAAATAAAATAAAGAACTGCATCGGTATTTTTAAAAGTCCGTTAAAAATTAAGCCCAATTGCATTTCTTTAACCGATTTCCCCGAAAGGTAGCGCTGTACTTGGCTTTGATCGGTACCAAAATAAGATAACATTAAAAATGTACCACCAATAATACCACTCCAAAATGTATAACGATTATTTAAATTGAATGAAAAATCTAAAACTTCCATTTTTCCACTAGCTCCGGCAATATCAAGCGCTTTGCTAAAGGTAATGTCTTGCGGCAGTTTGCTTACAATTAAAAAGAAAGCCACCAACATACCAATAAAAATAATAACCATTTGATGTTTTTGCGTGACGTTTACCGCGCGTGTACCACCAGAAACAGTGTAGATAATAACGAGTAAACCAATAACAATATTTAGGGTGAGTAAATCCCATTTAAGAACAACAGAGAGTATAATGGCTGGAGCAAAAATGGTAATTCCTGCTGCTAAACCACGCTGAATTAAAAATAGAATAGCTGTTAAGGTTCTTGTTTTTAAATCGAATCTATTTTCTAGAAATTCGTATGCTGTATATACTTTTAATCTATGGTATAATGGTATGAAAACCATACAAATAACTACCATGGCTATTGGTAAGCCAAAGTAAAATTGAACAAAGCCCATGCCATCGTTAAAAGCTTGCCCAGGTGTTGATAGAAAGGTGATGGCACTTGCTTGTGTAGCCATTACTGATAAGCCAATAGTCCACCATTTAGAGGTGTTTCCGCCTTTTAAATAATCTTGTACATTGCGGCTGCCTCGTGTTTGGTATGTTCCGTAGGCTACTATGGCAATTAGTGTAAAGCAAAGTACGGCCCAATCCACCCAATTTAAAGTATCCATAAATTAAAAGGCTTTTGTAATTAAATAAAACAGAATAAAATAAATAGCATTTGCAATTAAAACCACAGAATATAATTTTAGCCAAACTTGCTTTTTCGGTTGTTTTTCTTCCATAATTAATCGTTTAGTTTTGCTTCTTGTTTTAAATCTTCTTTACCAATAGAAAGCATGTTTGCAAACAATCTATAAGCACCAGAAACACCAGCAGGGAATTCTCTAAAAAAGCTTAAACCTGTATAAATAAAGTAGCCATTACCGTGTTTTGCAACAAGTAAACTTCCTTTTTTATCGGTTTCACCTTTATCATGCATAGATAAAATAGGAGTAAAGGCAGGTGCCCAATTACTTGGGAAATATAACCCACGTTCTTGCGTCCAGCCTTCAAAGTCGTGTTGTGTAATTTTGTTTGGGTAATTTAATACGGGATGTTCAGGGTTTAAAAATGTAACTTCGGCTGTTTCATCGGTAACTCTATCACGAGAAAGTGTGATATCAAAGGGCGCTAAATTATCAACTTTTAAGCGATGGTTGGTGTTGTATTGCACAATCATATTTCCGCCTTGAGCGACAAAATCGAAAAGTAATTCTTGTTTAAATTTTAATGTTTCAACCGTATTATAGGCTCTAATTCCAACAACTACAGCATCAAAATTATTTAATATTGCCGCATTAATTTCGTCTGGGTTTAAAATACGAACATGGTATCCAATTTGTTGCAAACTTTCGGGAACTACATCTCCAGCACCTTGAATGTAGGCTATGTTTTCTCCTTTCTTTTTTATATCTAAACGTACAATTTTACTTTCGCTAGGCAATAAAACGGTTTGAAACGGAATATGATCGTAATCAATTTCAATTAGCTCTTTAGTATAATCTTTATCACCAATATGCACTATAGGGCTAATAATGCCCTCACTTTGATTTTTTGGAGGAATTACAGTAAAGACTAAGGTTTGCTCTTCACCTTTGTTTTTAATTGAAATTTTTTGGTTTTTAGGAAAGATACTCCAATCTTTTGGATGGCAAACTTCTACAGAACCCTCTAAGTTATCTCGTCCAGCTTTAACAATAACTGTAATATCGTGCTGTGCATCAGAATTTAGAATAATTACCTTTTCTGTTATTTTTGCTGATACTTCCGGAATAATTTCAAACGGACGATATAATTCACCTTTGTCTGGTTTAGAATAGCGATACACTACATTTTTAGTAAATGTAATAGGCGTATTATTTATTAGAAGATTGAAATCTACTTTATAGGTTCGAGGTGTTTCTGGTAAACCTATCAAGTTTTTATCGTCTACTTGATACATACCCAAAGTTCCTTTTTTAGTAAGCCAATAAGGTGTAGTCGGGTTTTGATGGCTACCTACTTTGAAGGTTTCTTTGAAGTTGAATTTGGTGTTTTCTTTTAGTTCAATACGCTTAGCAATAGTTATAAGATTTGCGTTTTTAAGGCTTTCTAACGTAATATTTTGATTGCTCCGGTTTAAAACTTCAAGATTTAAGGTTACTGTTTCGTTTTGAGTGGCCCAAGGCGTTTCTGCCGAAGCTTCTAGGTATAAGCCAGCACACATTTCTATAACCGATTTTAATTCTTCAGTTTTTTTAATTTTCCAATGCTCATTTTCTATGTTTTGAAGCAATTTATAGGCTTCAACAAGTTGCGGAATGTGTTGCGAAGGTGTTTTAAAGTTGAAATTCTTTTCAACTTCATATAAAATATCTCCAATAGCTTTACCGCCTTTTATACGATTCCATGAGGTATCGATACCTTCAAAAATATTTTTGTTTTCTCCCAAGGGATCGCCTTTTAAAAACTCAATATACTCTGTTTGAGATCCACGCTCTAATGTGCGCCCAAAACCTTGGCATAAATGCTGACTTCTTGCTTGTGCTGCAACTTCGTTATTAGACAACCCTTTTAATGGGTAATAAACACCAATATCGAAAGTTAGCATGTTACTTTTATCGACTTTGTTAAACTTTTCTTCACTACCGTATGCCCACCAGCTTGTATTGTAAAAAATACGTTTGGGTTGCCATAAATCGGTTTGGTTTAATTGATTTGGATAAGCTGTACTTTTATTTGCTAAGTCAAAAGCTTCTAAGCTTAAAATAGCAGAACTCGTATGGTGGCCATGCGTGGTACCCGGTGTTCTATGGTCGAACCTATTAATAATAACATCTGGTTTATACTGGCGTATTGCTAACACAACATCACTTAAAACCTGGTCCTCATTCCAAATGTGTAAAGTTTCTTCAGGATCTTTTGAATAACCAAAATCGTTGGCTCTAGAAAAACGCTGTTCTCCGCCATCAACGCCTCTAGCGGCAAGTAATTCTTGGGTTCTA
This sequence comes from Algibacter sp. Ld11, assembly GCF_045066735.1. Taxonomy (NCBI): domain Bacteria; kingdom Pseudomonadati; phylum Bacteroidota; class Flavobacteriia; order Flavobacteriales; family Flavobacteriaceae; genus Algibacter; species Algibacter sp. Ld11. Next base: position 116,491 of record NZ_JBISHH010000022.1, read on the forward strand.
ATAACTCCTAATAATTCTCTTATTTCTGGACCAATTAGGTTTTGTCCGCCGTCGCCTCTAGTTAAAGAAAGGTAGGCTGTACGTGCTTTTACCTCGTTAGAAAGGTATGAGATTAATCGTGTGTTTTCATCATCAGGATGAGCTGCAACATACAATACTGACCCCAAAAAATTAAGTTTTTCTATAGATTCGTAAATCTCTGTAGATGCAGGTGTTTTTGGCTTTTGTGCTTGTAAAAATGAAACAGTAAAAACTAGTAATATAAAATAATACTTAGTGCTTTGCATAAAAAAAGGTAGTTAGCTAAGCTCCAAATATAACAAAGATTGAAAGGGTATAGGGTGGTTTTAATGTTTCTTTAACTTTATGTTTTTTTATTAGAAACAGCGCATAGTTTTTAAACACGTTATTTAACATTATAACCACTTTTTTCTTTTGAAATAGATTAGCATGCCTATAAAAATCGCAATCATTACACCCCAAAGAATAAAATAGGAATGTTGGTAGTGTAATTCTGGTATATTATCGAAATTCATACCATAAATTCCTGCTATGAAAGTTAGTGGTATAAAAATGGAAGCCATAATGGTGAGCACTTTCATGACCTCGTTCATTTTATTACTAATGGTGGTCATGTACATATCCATTAAACTCCAAATCATTTCGCGGTAAATGTCAATGTTTTCAGAAACTTGAATTAAGTGGTCGTAAACATCGCGATAATAGTTTAATGTGTTTTTAGAAATAAGGGCATTATCACTTTTTTCAATTCTATTTATTACATCGCGCAGCGGGAAAATAGCACGGCGTACTTTTAAAATTTCACGTTTTAAATTTTGAATACTCTGGCTAACATCATCAGTGGCGTTTCCGTTAAAAATGTCGGTTTCAAAATCTTCAATTTTATCACCTAAAATTTCAATAATATTAAAGTAATAATCTACAACCGCATCTATTAAAACATAGAGTAAATAATCAGAATCCATGGTTCTAACTCGTCCTTTTGCAGTTCTAATACGTTCTCTTACGGCGTCAAAAACATCACCTTCAGATTCTTGGAAAGATAGCACATGGTTTTTACCTAAAATAAAACTTACTTGTTCCGATATTATTTTTTCATCCTTATCGTAATACAGCATTTTTAAAACAACAAACAAATAATCGTCATATTCATCAATTTTCGGGCGTTGAGAAATATTTACAATATCTTCTAAAACTAGAGGGTGAAAATCGAAATGTGCTGCTAGTTTCTCAATTTCTTTAACATGGTTTAGCCCATTTAAGTTTATCCAAGTAATGGAGTCACTTCCTTTAAATTTAAAGGTTTCCGAAACATCGGTTAAGTGGTTTTCTGTAAATCCCTTTTCGTTATAATCAAAGACTTCAATAAAGAGTTTTTCTGAAGATTTGGAACCTGTATAAATGGCTGTTCCAGGTACTTGTCCTGCCTTTTTCTTATAATTATGTTTTCTCGCTTTAGCCATTTGGAATAGTATTAGATAAAGATATAAATAATTTAAATAGCGTCAACGCCGTCATCAATGGGCTCGTCAATGGCATCTTTTTGTATTAGAGTAACGGCTTTTTGTAGCATTAGGTTATTAGGGTAAGTTACTAAGTTTCCGTTATCTAATCTTAAATGTATTTGAAAAGCTCTAATATCTTCAATAATAGCCATAATAGGAAAATCTTTATCATGGATTTCAATTTTATCACCCACTTTATAAGGGAAGTTGAAAAACATAATAATTCCGGAAGTAATGTTGCTTAAAATAGACCAAATAGCAAATAGTGCAATACCGATAACAGCAAAAACGGAAGAAAAAACAACCGCTAAATCATGTACTTGAGCTCCGAATATAAAGGATTCTATTAGAACGGCTAGTAAAACTATAGTTACGGTAATATAGCGTCTAATTAATCGAATTCTAGCATCGTTTATCCCGCTTGTATGCCCAATTTTGGTAATTGCAAAATGTATTAAATACCTAATAATTAACAGAACAACAACTACAACAGCTGTTGAAATTAATTCATTTTTAAAAGTTTCAAAAAACTGCATGCTTTATGGTTTTTAATTTGCAGCAAATATACTCTAGAAAGGAAAGTAATGATTGCTTTTGTTTATTTTTAAATAGGCCTATCGGCAAGGCTATTTAAAGTTTGATAAACCAAATGTGTTGGTAAGCCCATAACATTAAAGTATGAGCCTTCTAGTTTGGTAACACCAATTTGTCCAATCCATTCTTGAATGCCATATGCGCCAGCTTTATCAAAGGGTTTTGCCGTTTTTATATAATAAAGAATCTCTTCGTCTGTAAAGGCTTTAAAACTTACTTTTGTAATAGAGTGTAGCGTTTTTTCTAATGTTTTTGTTGTAAAACAAACCGATGTAATTACCTCGTGTGTATTATTACTTAAAGATTTTAAAATATTAAAAGCATCTGCTTCATCTGTTGGCTTGCCTAAAGCAGTATTATTATGCCAAACTATGGTGTCGCTAGTTATTAAAATATCATTTTTTAGTAATTCATCTTTAAAAGGAATGGCTTTTAGTTGTGCCAAATAATCGCTTATTTCAAAATGAGTTAATCTATTAGGGTATTCTTCTTTTACAGGCTTTAGTCTAATTTCAAAATCTAAACCTAAGTCTCTAAAAAATTGCTGTCTACGCGGCGATCCCGAAGCAAGAATAATATTATGGTTTTTTAGTTTTTCTTTAAGCATATGTTTAAAATGTTACATCAAGGTCTACTGAGGTGTATTGGCTTTAATAGATTGTATTTATTTGCTATTGTGCTAGCGCTTTCCGAGAACTATGCGGAATAACTCAGTTTTTTAAGTTAAAATAGTAAATTAACAAAGAAAACACTCCAAAAAGCATAACCAATTTTATCAAATTACTGATAAAATGATAATCCTTTTTGGATTTAGCGTTAAACACTTTAATGTTAATAAATATAAGCGGACCTACGATAAAAAAAGTAAAATAACCAACAGCAAGGATATCTTTATAGAGCGAATTTACAATATAGTATATAATAGCTAAAACCGGAATTAGTGATAAAACAAACAGGATATAATTGGTTCTATCTCTACCAATAGCAATAGGTAGAGTGTTCATCCCTGCTTTGTAATCTCCATCAATATCTTCTATATCTTTTGCGATTTCTCGTATTAAATTTAGCAGAAAAGCAAAAATGGCATAATCAAAAATAATTTTAAAAAAGGTAAGTTGTATCGCTCTGTTTTCTAGAGTAAGTGCGGGTAGTAATTCAAAAACACCAACAATTAAAATACTTAGAGCAACAAGTATAGAAATAACAATATTACCAATTAAGAGGGTTCGTTTTAAGTAGGTTGCATACACATAAAGCAAAGCCGATATAATAACAAAAAGCGAAAAAAAAGCACTTTTACCAACTCGATGTGATATATAGAAACCAACACCAACGCCTACAAAATTTAAAATAATGAAGAGGTTGTAAGCAGTTTTCTCCGAGATACTTTCACCAACAATAAGTTTGTCGGGTTTGTTTACAAAATCCGTTTCAACATCATAAATATCATTAATAACATTTCCGGCAGCAGCAATGCAAATGGTAGCAAAAATTAAGAGCGAAATGCCAGCACCATCTAAACTTATAGCAACTCCAAAAGGCTCCAGAAGGGCATATTTAACCAATAATTGCGTCAAGACAATCATTACTAAATTCTTCCATCGAATAATATTTAAAACGTTAAGCATTTATCAAATAGAATATAAAATAAGAAAAAAGTAAAAACCAAAATTATAGTAAGCAATGCTCGAAACTAGTCAAACTGCGCGCTATAAAAACCGCTCCATTTTCCTTGTACTTTAAGAACTTGTTCAATAACATCTCTAACGGCACCTTTACCACCTTTTTTATGCGAAATATACTTAGAAATACTTTTAATTTCCGGAACAGCGTCCTGAGGACAACAAGGCAAGCCAATTCCCTTCATTACTGGGTAATCTGGAATATCGTCTCCCATAAAAAGTACATTTTCAGATTTAATGTCATTCTCTGACAAATAATCATCCAATTGTTCAATTTTATTCTTCGCTCCCAAATAGATATGCTCAATCCCTAAACCTTCTAAACGTATGCGTACACCTTCATTTTTTCCACCAGAAATAATGCACATATTGTACCCTTTATCAACAGCAGCTCTAATAGCATACCCATCTTTTACATTCATGGTGCGTAACATTTCACCATTTGTTAAAACCGAAACCGTACCATCAGTAAGCACACCATCTACATCAAAAACAAAAGTTGTAATGTGTTCCAAATACTCTTTATAGCTTTTTTCTTCCATGTGTTTTCTGTATTGATGCGGTTAGCAGTTCGTAAATCTTTTTATGTTCAATATTGTTATCCAATATCTTTAAATGTTTTTTAATCGTTTTTTTATCGTGGCGTTTTGCAGGGCCTGTTTGCGCTCTAAATGGCGATAAATGCTCTATTTTTTTCGCTGTTTCTAAAATTAAAGGTTTTAAAATATCAAATTCAGCACCTTCACTTTCTGTAATTTCATGACCAATTCGATATAACTGATTCGTAAAATTATTAACAAAAACAGCCGCTAAATGCAGTACACGTCTTTGGTCGCTGTTTACCTTTTGTATCGGGCCACCTAAACTTAAGGCTAATTCCTTTAACATCGGAAAACTATCTTTATAAATAGTTTCAATACACATTGGTACATTTGCAAAATCTAGTTCGGCACCTTTTGTAAAACTCTGTAGCGGGTAGAGAACGCCGCGTCTGTGTTTTTTATCTAAATCATAAACGCCAACACCACCAGAAGTATGCACAACCACACGATCTTCAAACGGAAGTTGTTCAGATAAACCTGCAATAGCATCATCACTAACCGCTAAAATATATACATCAGCGAGCTTCAAATTCTCTAAGTCGTCCGTAATATCAACCTCATGAGCATGTTCCGAAATCGAATCTAAACTCCTATTATACCATTGAGAAACAGTTACATTCTCTGCCTCACGAAAACCTCTATACAAATGGCTAGCTACATTGCCAGCCCCTAAAATTACTACTGAAATCATTTTACAAAAATACTAAGCAATTACCAATTTCAAATTAATAAATCAAAATAATTTGCGCGTGCCCCAAGGGTCGGGCTTTCACTACTTGCTCCCTCCTAAGGTCGGGGAGCTCAAACATGCCGTTCAATCCCTCACGCCTATATCCCTTAAGTTTTTGGCTAATACAAAACAGAGGTTTATCTATTTGTTTCATTAACATGGTTTTGGCTGGATTTTTCAAGTTGAAAAAAAATGAATCAGGCCAACCGAATAACCTAATCAGCACCAAGTTAATATTAAAATAAGCCTTAAATTTGAGCTATGAAAAAAGACTTAGAAAATCGGGACGATGTATATTTACTGGTATCATCATTTTACAAAAAAGTAAGAAAAGATGAAGTTTTAGCGCCTTTTTTTAACGACGTTATAAAAGATTGGGACGCACACCTCGAACGTTTAACAACCTTTTGGGAGGCCAGTTTATTTTTAAAAACAAAATACACAGGAAATCCACTAGAAACACATATAAAAGTTGATACTGATAATAAAAACACCATAACCGAGCAACATTTTGGGCTTTGGTTGAACCTATGGTTAGAAACTATCGACGAACTTTTTGAAGGTGATTTTGCGCAAAACGCAAAATTTAAGGCCCGTAAAATGGGCTCATTTTTATATTTAAAAATATTTGAAGCCAGAATGGGGTAGTGCTTTGTGTTTTTTACCTTTAGTTTTTATTTCAATAATTATAAAGTGTAGTATAAAAATTAAAGTAGATTTTATCAACTTCAATACAATATTTTATAACACTTTTAACACTTCCGAATAAACTTAAATCCTTAAATTTGCACGACCTTAAAAAGGCCTTTACCATGCAAAAAAAACTAGCCAATATTCTTTTTTCAACGCGTTTAACGTCATTTCTATTTCTTGCTTTTGCTGCGGCTATGGCAACCGGTACATTCTTAGATGCCGGACAAGATATGTCTCCAACGCCATACACGCGTAATTTAATTTACAATACTTGGTGGTTCGAGGGTATTATGGTGTTTTTCGTAATTAACTTTGTAGGTAATATTTTCCGTTTTAGATTATACAAAAAAGAAAAATGGGCGACTTTTATTCTGCATTTAGCGTTTATATTTATTCTTTTAGGAGCTTTTATTACTCGTTATGCTAGTTTTGAAGGGATGATGGCTATAAGAGAAGGAGAAACACAAAATTCTTTTCTTTCTCAAAAAACATACGTAACAACTTATGTTGATGGGGATTTTGAAATTGATGGTGTAGCCCAACGTCGTGTTTTAGAAAACGAAGTTGATTTTTCTGGACGTCTTGATAACCATTTTAGTATTAATAGTGAATACAATAATTCACCTATAAGTATTGAGTTAGATAAATTTATTGTAGGGGCAGAAGAGGATATTATTCCTGACGAAAATGGCGAATCTTATTTAAAAATAGTAGAAGCTGGGGCTAGTGGTCCGCACAATCATTTCTTAAAAGTGGGTCAAGTATCTAGTGTGCATAATGTGTTATTTGCATTAAATAAACCAACCGACGGCGCTATAAATATTACATTTGAAAACGACGAGCTTACCATTAATTCACCATTTGAAGGTGAATACATGACTATGGCAACCCGTGCACAAGGCTTGTTAGTAAAAGATAGTATACAACCTTTAATTTTACGTTCACGTTATGTTATTGGTAACATGCAACTTGTATTTCCGAAGCCCGTTATCAAAGGTGTTTTTGATGTAGTTAAAAAAGCAACTTTTCTTAAAAATGATGAAGATGGTTTGGTGTTAAAAGTAACAGCCAACGGAGAAACAAAAAGTGTTGGTTTACTTGGGGGCAAGGGGACAAGCAGTAGTTTTAAACAAATAGAAGTTGGAGGGTTAGATTTTGCTTTTAAATATGGATCTAAACAATTAGAACTTCCATTTTCAATTAAATTGAATGATTTTGAAGCAGAGCGTTACCCAGGAACCGAAAGAGGTTACTCTGCATACTCTAGTGAAGTAACGGTTTTAGATGAGCAAGAAGGTGATTATGATTATAAAATATTTATGAATAATATTTTAGATCATGGCGGTTATCGCTTTTTTCAATCAGGTTTCGACCCAGATGAAAAGGGAACCATACTTTCTGTTAATCATGATTATTGGGGGTCTTTAATAACCTACATAGGGTACTTTATGCTTTATTTCGGTATGATGGCTATTTTGTTTTCTAAACATTCTCGTTTTGGAGACTTAAAAAAACAGTTAGAAAAATTAAAAGCTAAAAAATCTAAGACTTTAGCTGTTATTATCTTATGTTTTGGATTGCAAGGTTTTGCTCAAGAGCATTCTGCAAACGATGGGCATAACCACAGTAATAAGCCAACTAAAGCTCAAATAGATTCTGTTTTAAAAGCAAATATTACTCCAAAAGAACATGCAGGAGAATTTGGTAATTTGGTCATTCAGGATTTAAGTGGCCGTATGATGCCTGTGAATACGTATGCTTCCGAAATGTTAAGAAAGCTTAGTAAAAGTGATACTTATGGCGATTTTGATGCGAACCAAGTATTTCTATCTATTCAAGAAAGTCCGCAATTATGGTACAATGTGCCTATAATTTACTTAAAAACTAAAAAGGCTGATTCTATTCGCCATATGATTGGTGTGGATTTAGATGAACAATATGCCACACTAGCCGATTTCTTCACAGAAAGAGGAGAATATATTTTAGCGCCTTATTTAGATGAAGCTTATAAAGCGCAAGTGCCAAATGGTTTTCAAAAGGAATTTAAAGAAGCCGATCAGCGCGTTAATTTATTGTTTAATACTGTTGAAGGACGTTCATTAAAAATTTTCCCAATTCCTAATGATGATAACAACAAATGGATTTCTAATTTTGAATTCAAGGAAAACCCTACGGTTATAAAAGATTCACTTTATAATAATTTTGTAAAAAGCGGATTTTTAGCATACCTATATACCTTAAATTCTGCTAAAAAATCAGGTGATTTTTCTGAGGCTTCAAAACTTTTAAGAGCATTTAAAGATACGCAACACAGGTATGGTGGATCGGTAATGCTTAGCGATCAAAAAGTAAAAACCGAAGTGCTTTATAATAAATACGATATTTTCAAAAAGTTATTCAGCTGGTATATGTATGCTGGTACTTTAATGTTTGTGTTGTTAATTTTTCAAATATTTAAGTCGCATAGCAAAGGTTTAAATACCTCTATTAAAGTATTCAAATTTATAGTGATAGGTTTATTTGTATTACATACGGCAGGTTTAATTGTTCGTTGGTATTTATCAGGTCATGCACCTTGGAGTGATGCTTATGAGTCTATGATTTATGTGGCTTGGGCTACTATGTTATTTGGGTTGCTTTTTGGGCGAAAGAGTGATTTAACCATGGCATCTACTGCATTTGTAACAGCAATGATTTTAATGATTGCACATTGGAATTGGATGGATCCAGCTATAGCAAATTTACAGCCTGTTTTAAATAGTTATTGGTTAATGATACACGTGGCAGTAATAGTTGCAAGTTATGGACCATTTACATTAGGAATGATTTTAGGTGTTGTGTCATTATTCCTGATGATTTTTACAAATAAAGAAAATAAAGATAAAATGCTGCTTAATATTAAGGAGCTAACCGTAATAAACGAAATGGCTTTAACCGTAGGTTTGGTTATGCTTACCATAGGAAATTTTTTAGGAGGTATGTGGGCTAACGAAAGTTGGGGGCGTTACTGGGGTTGGGATCCAAAAGAAACTTGGGCACTTATTAGTATCATGATTTATGCCTTTGTTATACACATGCGCTTGGTGCCAGGATTAAGAGGGCGTTGGTTCTTCAACCTTTGGTCTATAATAGCTTTTGCTAGTATATTAATGACGTATTTTGGGGTAAACTTCTACCTCGCAGGATTGCATAGTTATGCAAGTGGTGATCAAATAGTAAGTGTTAAGTTTATTGTTATTGCTTGTGTTATTGTTGCTGTTTTAGGTGCTTTCGCTTATCGTGGCCACGTGAAGTATTATAAAAAGTAATTAATTCAACGCGTTAAAAATCAATTGATTAAAGTTTTTTTATTATATTTAGACATTCTCTAAACTTTTATAATAGTGGTTGTTCTGGTTTTTTTCAGGACAATATATTTAACTTGTTTAAGCACTATATATTATGTTTAGATTGAAAAAAATATTGACCTTAGTTTTAACAACTATTGTAGTTCTTAATTTTCAAAGTTGTAGAAGTAAAAAGGCATTAGCAGAAATTAGTTATTTGTATAAAAACTGTAATGAAAGTGCTTCAGAAAAGCAATTATATATTAGTCGTTTAAATGAACAAAATAGCTTTTTAAAAAGTAGGAACTTAAGATTACAAGAACAACTTTTGAAAGTTGAAAATACGGAATCGCATTACGTTGGGGTAGCCCCAAAATATCCTGTGTTAGAAGTTGCTCCAGTAACTTACGGAACTGTAGAAGACGTCTCGGGTCTTCCTGTAGCTTATTTCTCTACTAATGATTATCACGAATCTCAAGAGCGACAAGATGAAATAAAACAAGATTCTCTACAAGATATTGTTGATAATTTTAAAACTTCCAATTATAGCATATCTTATGGTAAAATTGCTTTTTATTGCCCTAAAACATTAACACATAAAAAAATATACAATGCTTATGGTTTAATTGCTGATGTCATTTCTGATAACAAAGTAAGAGAAATGCTCATTGATAATGTAAAAGAAATCAATGGAGGTCTGAGCGAAGATAGCCTGAATAATGATGATTTTTTAATTAAAGAAATTAAGTATTACAATATAATCGAATTAAGTTTTGATGAAGTACTAAATCAAGATTTTGATATAGAGAAAGTACATGAACAGGATAAGCAGTTTGTTTCTAGTAAGATGGAGGGGTGGCATTGGCAAATTAGGCCAATGAGTTCTAAGGAAAATCAGCAATTAATTTTGAAAGTTAAAATTTTTAAGCCTAATGGAGAATTAGATGATGTGTTTTCTAGAAAATATAATTTTAAAATTATTGTTGATCCGTTTAGTTTTGTTAGTGATGTAAAGGAGTTGTTTTTGAAAGAACCAAAATGGGCTTTGGGCTCAATAATACTTCCTTTTATAACTTTCTTATATGGGCGTTATGATAAAAGAAAAAAAACTACGTCGAATGCGTAATGTGAAATTTTATTGAAATAAAAAAAACAGTATTTCATAAATTTATGAAATACTGTTTTTTTTATAAAGTAAATTAATACTTATTTATTGTTCACATGTTAAAATGCTAACAAGACTTCGTTATTAAGGTCTACCTTTTAATCTTTTTTCAATTTTTTGCTTTACCGCAGTCAATCGCTTCATTAAGTCCATAATTTCTTGGTCCTTGTCTACTTTATATACATCGTTTAGGCTTAAAATAAGATCTTTTACCTCTCTCGAAGCCTCTATGCGTTCACTGGTAGTTTTAAAAGTATGTTTGCGTTGTTCAAATTCAACCGCTTTTTCAATTAGTTCCATATATAATAATCGTTTTTCTAGTATTTTTTTTGAATAAAACACGTTGTGTGTTATTCACAATTCGACAATATAATAAAATATTATAAATTTCTTGATTTTAAAGCAGATTTTTAGCTAAATTTTAATGATTGAGAGGGTTATCGATGTCTTTTTAAGTCGTTTCTGGAGTTATTTTGAAAAAAATACAATGCTATTTCTTTATTTTAAAAGGTGTATTTAGGTATTATTTAACGTGTTTTAACTTAACTTACTTTTTAAGTTTTTGTTAACATTTATCGGTCTTTGGATGTGTAATTTTATAGCTTAAAAAATAATTATAACTAAAATGAAAAAACTACTATTAATTTTATTGGCATTTGCAGCGTCTTACAGCGTAAACGCACAGATTGAAACACCACAACCAAGCCCAAAAGCTAAGTTTGAGCAAAAAGTGGGATTAACCGATGTTACTATCGAGTATTCTAGACCAGGAGTAAAAGGGCGTAAAATTTTTGGTGATTTAGAAAGTTTTGGAACTATCTGGAGAACTGGAGCTAATGAGAATACAAAAATTACGTTTAGTGACGATGTTATGGTTGCCGGACAAACATTGAAAGCTGGTTCTTATGCGTTATTTACAAAATTGATTTCTGCAACAGAGTGGGAGTTTATGTTTTATACCGATACTAGTAATTGGGGAACACCTCAAAATTGGGATGATAGTAAAGTTGCCGCATCTGCAAAAGTAGCTGTTGAGGCTATTCCTTTTGTTGTGGAAACATTAACTATTGATATTAATAATATATCTAACAATGGTGCTAATTTAGAGCTAATCTGGGATAGTTCTTATGCTGTTTTACCGTTTACTGTTCCTACAGAAAAAACGGTTTTAGCAGGTATTAATAAAATTATGAATGGCCCCGGTGAAGCTGATTATTACGCTGCGGCAGCATATTACTTATCTGAAGGTAAAGATATGAAGAAAGCTACAGAATGGATCGACAAAGCGGTTGATATGACAAAGGATAAACCTCGTTTTTGGTATTTACGCAGACAAGCACTAATTCATGCGGCAAATGGAGATAAAGCAGGGGCTATAAAAGCGGCTAAACAATCTTTAACTTATGCAAAAGAAGCAGGGAATGATGGCTACGTAAAAATGAATACAGCATCTCTAAAAGAATGGGGAGCGATGTAATACGCTTAATTACTTTTAAATTAAGCTATTAACTTTTAAGTAAAAAGCTCAACGTTCTAACGTTGAGCTTTTTTTATTAAAGATGTGTTTCTTTAAAACGGACATCATAGTTTAAGTCCATACTAGATTATAAATGAAAAATTGCAACGCCAATTAGTTTTTAATAGTACAGTTCATCTCTCCTTCTTTTTTCACTCCTAGTTTCATTAAAATAGTTTCTAATAAGCACCATTTTGTGAATGCTGATTGAATCATGTTTACACCAATAAATACGGTAAACCACATCCAATTCGGACTAACAAAAACAGTTAATACAACGCTTAAAAGCACCATAAAACCAACTATAACTCTAAAATATGTATTTAACATTTTATTCTTTTTTTTAGTTTATATAAATTTTTCTATTGGAACTACAACCGCTTTTAGCGGGTTATTAGTTTCTAAATTTGTATTGAATTCTTTTATAAATTTAAACAGGTTTTCAATATTTTCATCTTCAGCGAAAGAGAAAAATAAGCTCGATTCATTTCCTCCTTTTTCTCCTGAAAACCAGCTAGACCCCATCAGTAAAGACGAATTGTTTTTATATCCATCAATGTCTGAACTGCTCAAGTTTTCAATATTTGCTTGCTTAAATAATTTCAAAACATCTTTCTGAAATTGCTCAACTGCTGTAACTATTACTAATTTCATCTTGTTTGCTTTTATTTATAATTCTTTTTTTCTATCATATAATACACTAACGGCACTACCAATAAAGTCAACACTGTAGATACTATAGTTCCGCCCATTAATGAGATGGCTAATCCTTGAAAAATTGGATCGAATAGTATCACAAATGCGCCGATAACAACCGTTCCTGCTGTTAATAAAATTGGTGTTGTACGCACTGCTCCAGCCTCTATACAAGCTTGTTTAAGCGACACACCTTCCTCAGTTCTTAAGTTGATAAAATCAATCAATAACACCGAATTTCGTACCATAATTCCCGCTAAGGCAATCATACCTATAAAAGAAGTTGCTGTAAAAAAGGCTCCCATAATCCAATGACCAAGAATAATTCCTATTAAAGATAATGGTATAGCTACCATCATGACAATTGGTGCTTTAAAGTTCTGGAACCATCCTACAATTAAAATGTAAATTAGAATGATAGCACCTAAAAAGGCTATTCCTAAATCTCTAAAAACTTCTAAAGTAATTTGCCATTCTCCATCCCATTTTACAGTGTAATTGTCTTCAAAATCTGGCTGGCCTAAATACATTTCGTTTAGCTCGTAACCTTTTGGTAATGATATTTCTTTTAATTTTTCTTCCATACCAAGAATTGCATACGCTGGACTTTCTAAATCTCCAGCCATATCTGCCATAACATAAACCACTCGTTTTTGGTTTTTACGATAAATACTTTTTGCAGCTGTATTCTCTGTAATAGTCACTAAATCGGCGATTGGAACTAAATTCCCTTGTTTAGATTTTACTTGTAATTGCGAAATATCTGTAATAGTAGATTTTTCTTTTTCATCTAAAGACAATACTAGTCCAATTTGGTTAACAGCATCTTCATCATATAAATTTGTAATGGCTCTGTTAGACAATGCCATATTCATGGTGTACGCTATTTGCTGCGGTGCAACACCATAAAGCATTGCTTTTTCTTTGTTGATATCAAATTGATATTCTGTTTGGTCAGCTTCAACCATCCAATCTATATCTACTACATCATCCGTGTTTTTTAAGATGTTTTGAACACTATTGGCTATTTTAATTTGCTCATTGTAATCTGGTCCATAAACTTCTGCAACAATAGTAGATAGAACAGGAGGTCCTGGTGGCACTTCAACTAGTTTTACATTGGCATTATATTTTGAAGCTATTTTTTGAATATCTGGACGTAATAATTTAGCGATATCATGACTTTGAGCAGAACGTTCTTCTTTATCTAATAAATTCACTTGAATATCTGCCATGTTACTTCCACCACGTAAATCATAATGACGTACCAAACCATTAAATGTTATTGGGGCAGAGGTACCAACATAGTTTTGGTAATTTACCACTTCTGGTCGTGTAGATAAATACTGTGATATCTCTTGTGCTACAACACCAGTGCGTTCTAACGTTGTACCTTCAGGCATATCAATAACCACTTGAAATTCATTTTTGTTATCAAAAGGCAACATTTTAACAGCAACCGACTTGGTGAAAAACAACACCATGGTTCCCATTAGCACTAAAAAAGTTAATCCTAAAAACATCCAACGTTTTCCTTTACTTTCCAACAAAGGGTGTTCAAATTTGTTGTAAACTCTATATATAAGGGTCTCTTCAACTGGTTTTTCTACTTTCTCTTCAGCTCCTTTTTTATCTTTTTCTTTTAGAAAAATATATCCTAAATATGGTGTTATTGTTAAAGCTACGAATAGAGATAAAATCATCGCAATAGAAGCTCCAATTGGCATTGGCGCCATATATGGCCCCATTAATCCTGATACAAAAGCCATTGGTAAAACAGACGCTATTACTGTAAATGTTGCTAAAATGGTTGGGTTTCCAACTTCGTTAATAGCGTATAAAGCAGCTTGCTTAAAAGGTAAGCGCTTCATTTTAAAATGCCTATGCATGTTTTCGGCAATAATAATCGAGTCGTCGACTACAATTCCGGTAACAAATACTAAAGCGAATAAGGTAATACGGTTTAGAGTGTAATCCATCATGTAGTAACTCAATAACGTTAAAGCAAAGGTAATTGGCACCGACAAAAACACAACCAATCCGCCTCTCCAACCCATGGCTAGCATTACTACAATAGTTACGGCAAAGATAGACCCTATAAGGTGCCATAGTAACTCCGATACTTTATGTGATGCTGTTTCACCATAATTTCTGGTAATTTCAACATGAACATCATCAGGTATTAAAGTGCTACGTAAATGATTTACTTTGTCTATAATAATCTCAGAAAGTTTCATAGCATCGGCACCTTTTCTTTTTGCTACAGAAAGGGTAACCGCTGGATATTCCGATTTATAATCCGATACTTTTTCACTTCCTTTTCCAAAGCCTAAACTCACATAATTTTGCGGTATTTCAGGTCCATCAATAATTTTAGCAATCTGTTTTAAATAGATAGGTTGATTTTGTTGTACACCAACCACTAAGTTTTCCACATCTGTAACCGATGCTAAAAATTTCCCTGTATTTATTAAGAATTCAGTATCGTTTTTATCAAAACTTCCTGAATTCAATTGGCTATTATTCGCCTTTATCATTTCCGACACGGATAGAAAATCTAGTCCACTTGCGGCTAATTTGTCCTTATCTAGAACTACACGTAATTGGCGGTTTCTTCCTCCAATTTTATGCGTTGTAGATACATCATTTACTTTCTTAATTTCAGCCTCCAATTCCAAAGCCATTTGGCTTAATTGGTAATCGTTGTAGTTTTCACTCCACAGTGTTAGACCTAGCATCGGTACATCATCAATCGCTCTAGTTTTTACCAACGGAAACGTTACACCAGCTGGCATTTGGTCCATATGTTTGTTAATTTCGTTATATAATTTCACGAACGAGCGTTCAATATCTTCTCCAACATAAAATTGCACGATAACCATACCTTGCTCTTTCATAGAAGTAGAATAGACGTACTCCACACCTTTAATATTCGAAATTAATTGTTCTAAAGGCTTAATCACTCGCGATTCTACTTCAGTAGGGCTTGCACCAGGATAGCCCACAAAAATATCTGCCATAGGCACATCAATTTGCGGCTCTTCTTCACGCGGAATTAAAAACGAACTGTACACACCAACTACCATAAAAACAATCATTAAAAGCACTGTAAGCTTTGATTGCATAAAGACTTTGGCAATTTTACCTGCGATTCCTTCTTTCATTATTGTATATTTATTTGGGCGTTTTAACAGGCTATCCGTTACAATCTTTTTTTGCCATATATGGTAGCAAAAAAAGGATTTCCACTTCTATCCTTAACGCAACTTTTTAGTTATTGAATTGAAATTTTTGCTCCATTAAATAGTTTGCCTTCCGCAGAAACTATGTAAGCTTCATCTGTATTTAAACCAGATAATACTTCTACCTGATCACCAAATGTTCTACCTAAGCGTAACCAACGTAACATGGCTGTGTTACTTGAGCTTACTGTATATACTCCGGATAGTTGTCCGTTTGTTACAATAGCCTCATTTGGAATTAACACCATTGATGTCTTGGCCTTTCTTTCTACGGGAAATTGGACTGTAGTAAACATACCTGATAAAATATTGGCATCCGTTTTATCTAAATCTATTTTTACTAGATATTGTCCTCCAGTATTTTTGGCAGATGTACTTACTTCTTTTACTTTTCCTTTCAACGTTTTATTAATGGATTTTACTACAACATCCACTGTGCTTCCTGATTTAATATCCGAAATTTCAGTTTCTGGCACCATGGCCATGACTTCAAAATTACCAGGTGTTTCAATGCTAATTAAAGGGACTCCAGGGTTTGCCATATTACCGGCTTCTACATTTTTACTTGTTACAATGCCACTAAAAGGTGCACTAATGTTACTGTAAGCAAATTGTGCATTAATTCCGTTTTTCATTTGATTTGCAGCTTCTAAACGCGCTTTAGCCATTTCAAAATTGGCAGTCATATCATCCATCTCTTTTTGAGACGCGCTATTATCAGCAAATAAATTTTTAAAACGGTTGTAATCTTTTTGTGCGTTAGTAAAAGCAGCAGTAGCTTCTGTTATACCAGCATTTACTTGTGCTTTTTGGGCTTGTAAATCGGTGTTGTTAATAGATATTAATAATTGTCCTTTACGTACTTTATCACCAACATTTACATGTACTTTATTGACGTAACCCATCATTCTGGTACTTAAATCTGCACTATTTGTGGCTTGAATTTTTCCGCTAACCGATAAAAACGGACTGTTTCCATTCGCTTCTATTTGATTTACTTTAACAGCAATTACTGGCGAGTTATCCGCTACTGCTTTTTTGTCTTCGCTACCACAACTTGCTACAAATAGTGCTACAGAAAGTGTTAGGGTTGTATATAGTTTTTTCATTTTAAAAATTATTCTTTAGTTAAAAATTGTACGTAGGCTTGCGTGTAATTGTATTCGAAAATGGTTTGATAATATTCTAATTGCTTTTGTGCGTATTGGGTTTCTGCAATTAATAAATCTGATGTTTTTTCTAAACCTTCTTTAAATCTATTGGTTCTTATTCTTAACGATTCTTCCGATTGTTCTAAGGCTAAAGTGGTTAACTTTAGTTTATTTTCAGCATCTAAAAAGGCACGTTTTGCTTTGTTTAATTCTAAATTAGATTGAGACACATATTGTGTGTATTCTAATTTAGACTTTTCGAATTCGGATTTACTTTTTTGCGCTTTTCCAAAACGTTTAGAGCCTTGAAATATATCCCAACTTAATTGAGCACCGAATAAATACCCATTAGCATCACCTTGAAATATTTGGTCGTCATATAGCTCGTAACTACCAAAAGCATTCAATCTTGGTAAAAAAGCCATTTTGTCGGCTTTATTCATAGCTTTAAAAGCGTTTGATGCTAATTGCATGGCTTTAATGTCTGAACGATTTTCTGATATGGATTTATCTCCCAAAGTTAAATTTGAAACCATTAATTCATCAGTTGGTGAGTAAACTACATAACTTTCATCATTCATTAAAAAGGATAAATAATTTGATGCGTTTTGTACATTACTTTTTGCCATTTGCAATTGGTTTTGTACTTCTGTAACTCGCACTTCAACATTCAATACATCTGCACGTTGCAAATAACCTTGTTTAAAACTATCATCAGCTAATTTTTTATTGGCATTTGCTGCTTCTAATGCTTTTTCCAAAACATCAACCGCTTTATAGGCCAATTGTAATTGCATGTAAGCTTTATCTACCTCAAAGGCTAAATAATCTTGGGTACGCTCTGTTTTTAAAGACATTGCTTCCATTTTAGATTTAGCTGCTTTACGTTGGAACATACCATCTAAGTTGATTAATGGTTGCTGAATTTCTAATTTAGTTGCAAAATTTTGAATTTGTGAAGGATCATTCAACAAGGCCGGATTAAAATCATCTGAAGTTAAAATTTCCTGATTTAATTTGGAACCAAAAGCCATTAATGGGTTAGTGGTAGCAATTGCAGAATGGCTAGCTGTAATATTTGGTAAAAAAACCGCATTGGTTTGGCGATAATCTGCTCGTGCCTGCTTAAATTCTTCTTCCGAAATCTTAATGCTTGTATTGTTTTCTGAAACTTTAAACAAAACATCAGATTTTGTAATTGGTAGTATTTCTTGAGCATTCATGCCAAAGCCGAAAGCAAAAAATAATAGAGGTATATAAAAGTGCTTTTTCATTAATTATTAATTTATAGTACAAAGGTACAGTGGATCAACTCTGGTGGAAGTAACATTAGTTACCTAGCGGAGAAATTGGGAATATTAGAGATTACTATGTGTTTAGCTATACTTAACTTACTTTTGTAAAACATATGGATTCATTAACACAAATAGTATTGGGAGCAGCTGTAGGAGAAGCTGTTTTAGGAAAAAAAGTTGGCAATAAAGCTATGTTTTATGGAGCTATTGCTGGTACAATACCCGATTTGGATGTATTTGCATCTTATTTTACAGATACCGTTACAGCACTCGCTGTACATCTTGGATTTACACACTCTATTGTATTTTCTATTTTATTTGCGCCTATTTTTGGGTGGCTTGTTTCTCGTTATGAAAAATATAAAAATTTTAAGGGATGGTCTTGGTTATTCTTTTGGGCATTTATAACGCATCCTGTTTTAGATGCACATACCACTTGGGGAACTCAATTATTTTGGCCTTTTGATCTCCGTTTGGCGTTTAAGACTATTTTTGTAATCGATCCGCTTTATACATTGCCTTTTTTGGTGTTTTTAATTTTAGCGATGCTACAAAAGCGGACTACCAAAAAGCGCCAAAGTTATAATAGTATTGGGCTGGTACTAAGTTCGTCTTACCTAGTGTTAACTTTTTTTTTGAAATGGATGGCATTTAATCAATTTGAATTAGCGCTAAACACACAAAATATAGACTATAAAGAAATTGACACTAGGCCTTCACCATTAAACACCATACTTTGGAGTGCCAATATAGATGTAGAAAGCGCTTATTTATTAGGTAATTATTCATTTTTTGATAAGCAAGATATAACCTTTGAAAGCTATTCTAAAAATCATGAATTACTAGGTGAACTTGCAGAAGATGAAAGTGTAAAACGTATGATTGCTATTTCCGAAGGCTGGTACACCATTAATAAAAAAGATGATATACTTTATTTTAATGATTTACGATTTGGACTAATGAGTTTAACTCCGAAGGCAGAAAATTTCGTTTTTAAGTATAGAATGGATGTGGATACTTCAGGACATGTTGTATTTACCGAAGAGCCTAAAGATAATCGTGATGGTAAAAAACTATTAGTAGAATTATGGAAACGGGTAAAAGGAAATTAGCTTTTTTTCAAAAATAAAAGACACTTATAATTATTATAAGTGCCCTTTTACTAACCAACCAAAAAACCGATAATCACATCAGTCAACTTTTCTAGTGCCTCCATGTCCTCCAGCTACTACAACCATTATTTTTATACTTAAATAAATGAATTTGAAGAACTGAATGATAGGATTCATCATTTTAAATCTTTGATATTTTGATATTCTTTGTGTCATTATAATAGTTATTAAATTCTTGTAAAATTTTTATAAAGTCTTTAAAATTATTGGGGCTTAAATGATAAGCGGTTTAGATCCAAAAAAGTTTCTGTATTTATTCAGGAATTAACCACCAAAATGGTTTCATTTTAGCTTTGTAAATAAAAGCATAGTGCAACGCTAATTTTAACCAATGCCCAGCTAACCCAATTTCTCCAAAAGTTTTACCTAATTTTCGTCCTTGTGTTTTTGGGTACTTCTCATAATCCGGAACTATAGGGAAAGTTGTAATGCTAACACCACTACCTTTGGTAAATCCATAACCAGCAGAAGCAATACATGCTGCTCCCATATTTCCCAAACTTCCTTTATGATTAAGCGATTCTTTGCCATTTTTTATAGAATCTATAATGTTATCTGCTACTAATTTTGCGGTTATACCAGAAGGCATTCCAGTTCTTGGTGGGGCAGGAGAGATAACTGTTCCGTTTTTACTTGTTCTTGGTTTAGAAATGGCGTGCGGTGGGGCAAATGCAATTCCTGGAGCAAATATGTTTTTGTAACTTGGGTTTTGATAGGTTTCTGGCCAATCTTTAACAGACCATTGTTCGTATGGTTTAGGGGTATAATCGGCATCAACAATCATAAAACCTTTAAAAAGTTTTTCGGTGATATCATTTTCATTTCTATCATAAGCTTTAAAACCATGACCAGAAAATGAAGGGATTAGCATGGCAAAATCGTAACTTTCTGTTTTATGCTCACCTTCTAGGTTTTCGTAATATGCTAAACCATCTTCAATTTTATTAACACCTGCTCCAAGAATCCATTTAATGTCTCTATCTTCAAAAATCATTTCAACCATTTCATGAGATTTCATAGTCATACTTCCATAGCTTAATAACATGCCATCCATGCCAAAATCTCCCAGCTGGTATTCATTAGAAATCCAGGTAACTTCAGCCATATCACGCACGTTATGTTTGTGTAATTCTTGTTCTACATTTAATATATACTCAAAAGCGGCACCTTGGCAAGTTGATTTTGCATGACCCGTACCAATTAAAATTTTAGCTTTTTTACCAGCTTTCATTTGCTTAATTACTTCATTTAAGCCTTCCCAAGCATGATCGGCATGTGTGTAGGTACAAACAGAAAATGTTTTGTTTTTTCCAGGTATAAGACCATCTGTAGCTTCAAAATTTAATTTAGGCCCTGTAGCATTAATTAAATAATCGTAAGTTACTTTTTCTTGTTTTCCTTTATTATTACCAGCTACATATTCCGATAAAACATATGGCTTTTCTTCTATTTTGTCTCCCTCTGGAAAAAAAGAAACAGCTTTGGCTTGTTTATATTGAATACCTTTCCTTTTATATAAAGGGGCTAAAGGAAATAATATTTTTTCAGATTTCATTCTACCTATTCCTACCCAAATGTTAGAAGGAATCCATTGGTAATTACTGTTAGGTGATACAACAACAACCTCGTGCTTTTTTGATAGTTTTCTACGTAAATGTGTTGCTGCTACATGGCCGGAAATTCCGGCTCCTAAAATCACTATTTTGGACATGGTGGTGGTTTTTTATGTAAAGATATAGGCAACTTAAATATTGTCCCGCTACAATTGTTACATAAGTAAATTGATTCGTTTAATTTTAATTATAATCGTTAAGTGTTTTAAAATGAAATAGTAAGGCTGTGTTTTTTTTACATGTTTTTTGATGCCTTTAAGAGATTGTATGTATAATTCATGAATGAAATTATAAGAAATGAATGCATTATTTTTTTTTCAGTTAATTTCTTTTGCTTTTGATATAAGAAATCTTTTATAATTTAAATACCTTGTGGTTTAAAATTTAGAATTATATGAATATTACCGCTGCATATACCGATCTCTATCAAATTACAATGGCTCAAGTCTATTTTGAAACCAAACCTAATGGCCGGGCGGTGTTCGATTATTATTATAGAAACAATCCATTCAATAGTGGGTATTCCATTTTTGCTGGGCTGGAGGATGTATTAGACATTCTAGAAACTATAAAATTTTCATCGTCTGATATTTCTTATTTAAAGGAAAAAGGCTTTGAAAACGAGTTTTTGGAGTATTTAAAGAATTTTCGCTTTAGAGGTAATATTCGCTCTAGTAAAGAAGGCGATGTGGTTTTTCCTAATCGTCCCATATTACAGGTAGAAGCGAATATTATTGAAGCTCAAATAATAGAAACAGTTTTACTTAATATTCTTAATTTTCAAACATTAATAGCCACAAAGGCGAGTAGAATACGGCGGAGTGCTAAAGATGAAGTTTTATTAGATATGGGCTTGCGTCGTGCTCACGCCACAGGAGGTTATTATGCTTCTAGAGCTGCCGCAATTGGAGGTTTTGATAGTACAAGTAATGTTAAAGCTGCCGAAGATTATAATATTCCATCGTCGGGTACTATGGCACACTCCTTTATACAAAGCTATGAGGACGAATTAGAGGCTTTTCGTGATTTCGCAAAAGTACGACCAGAACATTGTGTGCTTTTAATAGATACATACAACACGCTTAAAATTGGACTTCCAAATGCGATTAAAGTTGCAAAAGAAATGGAAGAAAGAGGTGATAAGCTTTTGGGAGTGCGTTTGGATAGTGGCGATTTAGCCTATTTGTCTAAAAAAGTAAGAATAGTTTTAGATGAAGCTAACTTGCAGTATGTAAAAATTGTAGCGTCTAATCAGTTGGACGAATACGTAATTAAAAGTTTGAAAGAACAAGGTGCTCCAATTGATATTTATGGAGTCGGTACTAATTTAGTTACAGGAAAACCTGATGCTGCTCTAGATGGCGTTTATAAATTATCGGAGTACAATGGAACGCCAAGAATAAAACTTTCTGAAAATATTATAAAAGTTTCACTTCCTTTTAAAAAGCAGGTTTATAGGATGGTAGATGCTAACGACATGTTCTACGGTGCAGATGCTGTAGGCCTTTTTAATGAAGATGAAATATCCCAAATGGAGCACCCTTTTGATATTACTAAAAAATTAAATCTTAGCCTATTTAAACATGAGCCTCTGTTAGAATTGGTTATGGAAGCAGGTAAAAGAGTGTTGCCGTCTCGTTCTGTTGACGAAATTTCAAAATATTCGCAATCTAGATTAGAAAAACTACCAAATGAGTATAAGCGTTTTCAAAACCCACATATTTATAAAATAGGTTTAAGCAGTGAGCTGAAGAAGGAGCGCGATGTGTTAATTCAAGAACATAAAAGATAAAGATATGAAAGCGCTATTAATAGTTGATGTACAGAACGATTTTATTCCGGGAGGATCACTAGCTGTGCCCGAAGGAAATCACATTGTACCTGTAATTAATGCCATCCAAGAGCATTTTGATATGGTGGTGGCTACGCAAGATTGGCATCCAGAACATCATATTAGTTTTGCAGCAAATCATGTTGGAAAATCTAACTTTGATGAAATTGAAGTTCATGGAAAGCCACAAACTTTATGGCCAGTGCACTGCGTGCAAGGAACATTGGGTGCTGATTTTCATCCCGATTTAGTTACTAAAAAATTTGAGGCCATTTTTAGAAAAGGAACAGATATAGGGATTGATAGTTATAGTGCTTTTTATGATAATGGCCATTTAAAATCGACTGGTTTATCGGGCTATCTAAAGGAAAAGGAAATTAAGCAACTTTTTGTATGTGGTTTGGCTTCAGATATTTGTGTTTATTTTTCTATTTATGATGCCGTTAAAGCAGGATTTGATTGTGTTTTTATTGAAGATGCTTCTAAAGCTCTTGACCATGGCGGATTTACCGAAATTAAAAATAAAATGCTTGCTTTGGGCGTTAAAATTATAAATTCAGATTCTATATAGAAGTGTGATGCTTTTCGAATTTAATAAATAACTCTCTGCCATGGCGTGTTTGGTGAGAATTATAGCATGCATCTAGTACCTTAATATTAAAATAGGGTGTAAAGTATTCTAAATATTCTTCTTTAGAACCACCAAAAGGTGGTTGCGTATCATATAAAGGAACATTGAACAGTAAGCCCACTATTTTTCCGTGTTTACATAAAATTTCGAAGGCTTTTTCCGCGTAAGCGTTTCTTAAATTTGGATTTATGGCACAGAAAAATGTTTGTTCTATAATTAAATCGAATACCATATCAATATTAAAGAAATCACCATGAATAATGTGTTCTCTTGGAAAAGATGGTACTCTTGATTTTAGATGTATCAAAGCCGTTTCTGATAAATCTATAACATAAACATTCGTAAAACCGTTATTGTGTAAATACTCGGCTTCATGAGAATTCCCGCCACCAGGAATTAAAATTTTTAAATTTTTGTTAGTTAGCTGATCGATGTATGCCTTTATGGGTGGTGATATTATGCCTAAATCCCATCTGGTATCGTTAAGCTTATATTTATTATCCCAAAAGTTTTCACTTAAATCCATTAATAAGATGCCGTAATAACATTGATAAGTTCGTTTTTATCAAGTACACCAGACTGTCTCCAAACTTGTTTTCCTTTTTTAAATAAAAGCATGGTTGGTACACCTCTGACTTGATATTTTGCTGCTATAGCTTGATTTTTATCAACATCGATTTTAATAATAGAAACTCTGTTTTTTAAATTGTCTTTGACATCTTTTAGAATGGGACTCATCATCTTACAAGGGCCACACCATTCTGCATAAAAATCTACCAATACTGGATTTTCTTGGTTTATTAATTCTGAAAATTTACTCATGGTTTAGTTGGTTTTATTTATAACAAGAAATATACTTTTTTTTGATGTATCTACATAATATGCACATCGTTTTAAAGGTATGAATATACGTTAATTCTTTTTTATTTTGGTGATTATTTGGCTTCTATTAACTACGTTGTAAATTTAATAGTTTTTACTATAGCCATACTTTCTATTAAAGAAATAGGTTGTAGTAAAACATAAGAAACACAAGCTTACTGATAGGTCTTTTTTATTTATTCAATTTGTTATAGATGTTTTTTATAACAATTAAACCAATAATACCTCCAAAGATTGAAACCAAACAATTTATAATAAATGGTGTGCTATGAAAGTTCCCATTTGCCATAATAGACCAAGGATTAAAGCCTAGTCTTCCAAACGACTTAATAAAAAATATGCTTCCAAATACACCAATTAAAGTATTTCCTGTAAAGCCGAATGAATATTTCTTTTTAAAATACCCAAACATATTTGCGGCAATTATTCCTATAAAAATACTAATTAAAGAAATTAAAGTACCCGTCATAACTTTATCATTTATTATTACTTTTCAGCTTATTCAAGGTGTTTCCAATCGCCTTGTTTTGAAGGTTTAAAGATATCGTTTTTCAAAGCTTTGGAACGTTACATTAGTTACAGTTATCAATTTATATGTGCAAATATTCATTATATTTTTACGCCAATAAAGCGTACCACTTGTGCCTTACCTTTATGATAATTTCCTTCTGAAAGTTCAATCGATTTTTCTTCTAAAATTTTAAAATCTAAACCTTTGAATTCTTCTTTAATTTCTTCGATAGAAAACAGCATTGCTTCATTTTTTGGTCCGCCAGAATCATTTTTTAATTGGGATTTAGCAAAAGCTTCAAAAATAATTGTTCCTCCTTTTTTTAGTAGTTGTAGCATTTTTTGATTGGCATTTTTTCGAATATTTATGGGGAAATGGGTATAACAAAATGCAATTACATCAAATTGTTTTGAGCTTGTGTAATCTAGTACACTAGTTGTTTTATAATTTATATTAACGTTACTTTGAGTAGCTAGAAGTAGCGCCTTTTGTTTTCCTTGTTCACTAATGTCGAAAGCAGTGGTTTTCCAACCTTGAGTAGCTGCATAAACGGCATTTCGACCTTCGCCTTCCGCAGGTAAAAGGAGCGTTCTAAAAGGTAGTTTTTGTAATTGTTCTTTAAAAAACACATTAGGTTCTATACCATAAACGAATTCTTCTTGACCAAAGCGGTCGTTCCAAAAATCTGCAGGATTGTTCTTCATATTTTATTATTAAATAAATCGTCTTGTTTTTAGTTTATAAGTGGCATATTGCGGGAACTTCTCGGTTAACAATTGCTCTTCGTATTTAGATTTAAAATAGAAAAGTATCCATAGTACTAAGAAAATTAAAAATTTATAAAGTGAAGCATCATATAATGCATACCCTAAACTTATAGTTAGAATACTTGTGTAAATAGGATGTCTGGCCATTGAAAACGTACCATGAGTTATTAACTGGCTTTTTGCTACAGGTGTAGGGAACGGTGAAATATTGGTGTTAATTTGTAATAGCGCTATTAATCCTAAAATTACTCCTACAATGGCTAAACCTAAACCGATATAATTAAGCCATACCGCAAATTTTAGAACTATTATTTTAATGGGTAAAACATAGGCTAAAAATAGCAAAAACTGGAGGCCTACAAATGTATAATCTTTTATAGCTGGCTTTACATACTGCTTCAATTGGCTTATTTTTTAAATTTATTAACCTCTTCACCTAAATCGTAAACAGAAATATTTTCAACTAAATTACTAATTATACTTCGGCCTGCGGCACTTCTATAACCTCCTGCACAATGTACTACAATTGGCTTATCTATTGGAATAGAATCCTTACTATCTCTTAATTTATTTAAAGGAATTGAAATTGCAGATTCAAACACCTTGCCTTGTTCAACTTCACTTTTATTTCTGATATCAATTATAGTAAAATTATCTAGACGGTCTTTAAATTCTTCTAATTTAAGTGATTCTGATTCTATGTAATTAACATCACTTAAGGTTATTACGCCTTTAAGTTGCTTTTCGTAACCTATTTTAGCCACCCGATTGAGCATATTGTCTCGCTCATTAATCGAATTTACCACTATGTAAAATAATTCTCCTGGTTTTACAATAGAACCTAACCAAGTTTCAAACTTGTCGTCTTCAGTCTGAGCCATTATATTAATGCTATGTGGTAGGTGATTTTTATTAAAATCCTCTTTGTTTCTTGTATCAACAATTAAAATGTTTTTTAAGTTAGAATGATCTAGCTTAAAATGGAACGTAGATTTTGCAATACTATTTTTGAGATTGTCAGCTCCTTTTTTATTTATATCCACATTGAATCCAAAATATGAAGGAATGAATGGTTGATCTTTTAAAATATGACTTACAAACTGCTCTTCAGTAAGTTTTTTAAACGCCCAATTTTCTTTTCTCTCTCTTCCTAAAGTACTTTGAGAATCTGTACTTATATTTTTACCACATAATGAACCTGCACCGTGAGCGGGATAGACTATAGTTTCGTTTGGTAAATGATTGAATTTATGCTGCATTGTATGATACATACTTTGAGCTAATTCTTCTCTTTTTGCTTTCATGTTACCTGCTTTTTCTCTTAAATCTGGTCTTCCAACATCACCAATAAATAAAGTATCTCCAGAGAACATGGCATGATTTTTTTCATCATCTACTGCAATTACTGTTATACTATCTGGTGAATGACCAGGTGAATTGATGGCAGAAAATTTAATTTCCCCTATTGTTATAGAGTTGCCATCATCAAAACCTTGGTGTGGATAGTTGGCTCCCACTAATTTACTCACATAAATTGTTGCACCAGTTTCTTTATGAATTTGTAAATGACTGCTCACAAAATCGGCATGTGGATGGGTTTCAAAAACGGCTTTTATTTTAGTATTATGTTTTTCTGCTAATAAATAATAAGGTTTAGGATCTCTGGCAGGGTCTACTAAAACCATTTCATTACCACTAATAATAGCGTATGAATAATGAGCTAATGGTTTGTCTTCAAATTGTATAACTTTCATAATTTCTCTTTTAATATTGAACTTTATGATAAACGAATGAATACTCTTATAAATTTAAAACTAAAAATTTGAAGCCTTCTAATATTTATCAATTTTAGGCAAGAATTAACAATTTATAATAACTTAAATTAAAAAAAGAGCCTCAATATGAAGCTCTTTTTTTAATTGAAAGCATTTTACTTTTTTAAGATTGAATCTAAAACTAAATCTTTATCTAACTTTTTAGTACAGAAGAACCAGTCTTTACAATCTAAATCTTCTGTAGAAGCCATACGCTCTTCTGCCGCACCACAAGATCCGGCAGGAGAAACAATAACATCGTCACCTGGATTCCAATCTGCTGGAGTTGCTACGTTAAATTTATCAGAGGTTTGCATAGCAATTAAAGCCCTGTATAGCTCATCGAAATTACGACCTAAACTTAACGGGTAATAAATAATTGCTCTTACGGTTTCGTTTGGATCAACAAAAAACACGGCTCTTACTGCTTGAGTTTTACTTTCTCCTGGTTGAATCATCCCGTATTTCTTGGCAACTTCCATCGATATGTCCTCAATTAAAGGGAACTTAACTTCTATGTTTTTCATGCCATTAAATTCAATTTTATCCTTAATAGTTCGCAACCATGCAATATGGCTGTACAAACCATCGATAGATAAACCAATTAGGCTACAGTTTGCTTTTTCAAATTTTTCTTCTAAATGTGCAAACGTCATAAATTCTGATGTACAAACTGGCGTAAAATCTGCCGGATGACTAAATAAAATAGACCATTTTCCTTTGTAATCCGATGGATAGTTAATGTCTCCTTGCGTTGTTACTGCTTTAAATTCGGGTGCTTTATCTCCAATTCTAGGCATTGCAAATAATTGTTCTTCTTTTACTGTTTCTGTATTATTCATAATTTTATGTATTTGTTTAATTTATAGCAAAGGTAAATCATTATAGAATTTAACTATGTAACTAAAGTTACGCTTTCAGGTCTATTTTATATAGAACTTTGGTTATTATTACTAAAGCGTTTAACTCATTATAAATGCAATTTATAATGATAAAAGTCAGTATTTAAAATATTTAATTACTCTAATTTGCCCAAAATGAAAACAGGCATTTACATGATATCGCAATTGTTTGTACTATTAATATTATTTAATAGTACACAGGCAACAGTGACGTATGCTTACTTCGAAATGGATACAATTGGGTTTATAGAAAACTTTTGTGAAAACACAGATAAGCCGGAGTTGCAGTGTAATGGAAAGTGCCATTTAAAAAAAGTTGCAGAATCTCAAGATAAAAAACAAAATACACCAACAGGTATAGTCAATTTTAAAGAACTTGTTTTTTACACCAACCCTGTTTTATGTTTTGAATTACCTTTGAGTGTGCATGCAACAAAACAGCTTCAAATAGCTTACCAAAATTTATATTCTTTTCAAAATATAAAACACTGTTTTCATCCTCCCAAAGAGCCCTTTTACTTACTTTATTCGTAGAAATTTCTACCAAATTTATTTAGGTTAAATACAATTACACTATACATGAAAACATTATATAGTATGCTATTATGCATATTACTTACAACTGTATCTTATGGTCAAGAAAAAATAGAAACCAAACAAGATACTACAAAACAGAAAATAACAAAACTAGATGCCGTTATTGTTACGGGAAATCTTAAAACAGACCCAGTACTTACTATTGTGGCCAATAAATACGATGAGAAAATTGTGCAACCTAAAAATGTTGCAGATTTATTTAATGATATTAATGGATTTTCGGTAATTAAAAGAGGTAATTACGCCATCGATCCATCATTTAGAGGAGCGCAATATGAGCAACTTAATATTCAATACGATGGAGGCACTAAAGCTATGCATGCATGTCCTAACCGAATGGATCCAATTACAACACATATAATTCCTGAAGAAATTTCTAAAATCGAAATTATAAAAGGACCATATACTGTGCGTTACGGAGCTACTTTTGGAGGCATTGTTAATTTGGTAACTCAAAAACCTGACTATGAAGATTATGGAGTGCACGGAAAAGTTTCTGGTGGTTATGAAAGCAATGGCAACTCATTGGTAAACTTAGTGCAGTTGCAATATATAAAAGATAAATTTGATGTTGTTGCTAATGCTGGTTATCGTGATTTTGGAAACTATGAAGATGGAAATGGTACGGAAATTCCATCGGCTTTTAGAAGTATAGATTATGGTCTTAAGCTTGGCTATAATTTTTCTGATAGCCAACGTTTACAAGCGCATTGGAGACAATCTTTTGGACGTGATGTGTTACACGCAGCTTTACCAATGGATACTGAATATGATAACAGCAGTATTATTTCTTTAGATTATCGACTAGATGATATTGGGAAAATAATAAAATCAATAACAGCAAAAACATATTTTAGTTATGTTGATCATTTAATGACCAATGACAGAAGACCCTCTTTCATGATGATGGAAGCTGCTTCTGCGGTTGATGCAACTACAGTTGGAGGTAAATTAGAGTTGAGCTGGAAGCCATTAGAAAAATTAAATATGTTTTCTGGTATAGATGCCATGCACATAGCAAGAGACGGAAATAGAACAAGATTAGTAAAAGTTATGAATGGGAATCCTTTACCGACACCTGTTGAGTTTAATGATAAGGTATGGCAAGATTCTTATATTACAGATTTAGGGATATTTACCGAGGCGAAATATAACCTAAGTTCTACTACTATTCTTACCGCAGGATTACGTTATGATAATGTAGTTTCCGATATACAAGATCCTGAAGCCGATTTTGCTGCTATGTATGATCTTAAAAAACGAACAGAACATAATGTTAGCGGAACTGTTTCTGTTAAAAAGAGAGTTTCTGATAATTTTACTTTAGAAGCAGCTTACGGTAGAGGAGTGCGCTCTGCTAATATGATAGAGCGTTTTATTAATCATTTTACTGTAGGTCAAGACCCTTATGAATACGTAGGTAATCCAGATTTGAAAGCAGAAGTTAATAATCAATTTGAAATTGGTTTCAAAGGTAGCAAACCTCTTAAAAATGGTTTTAATAAATTTAAATATGAAACCTCTTTTTATTATTCGTTTTTTGAAAACTATATTGTTGGTGTTGTAAACGAATCGTTAACAAGAAAGTTTAACCCAACGCTAGACCCTATAAGTCCAAAAGTGTTTAGAAATTTGGATGAAGCTTATAAAACGGGGTTTGAAGCGACGGCGCAAATTGATTTTTTAGATAATTATTATTTCAAAACCGAATTATCTTATGTGTATGCTAAAAACAAAGATTTAGGAGAGTCGCTTCCGCTTACGCCACCATTAACAACGGGTTTTTCTATTGGAATGAATAAAACCAACTATTGGGCAAATATTAAGTACAACCTAGTGTCTAAACAAAATAATATTTCAAAAAGCTTTGGTGAAACAGAAACAGAAGGTTACCAAACCCTAGATGTTCGTTTAGGTATAAAACCAACTAACAATATCACTTTAGGTGTTGCGGTAATTAACGCCTTCGACGAAGCATATAATAATCATTTAAACTTCTCTTTTACAAACCAAGCAGATTTTGGTAGAACACCAATTACCGAACCTGGCCGAAATTTATCAGCCTTTTTACAGTATACTTTTTAAAACAATCTAAATTACGGTGGTATAGTTTTTGACGCTATACCACCTAAATATTTAAGGAATGAGCAGATTAGTATTATTAAGTGTGTTTTTTGTCTATTGGGGTTTTGCACAAGACAAAAGCGATACAGAAGGAGAGAGGGGCTATATTGAAATTGAATCAAAATATTTCAATAACTTATATAGTATTAGCGATTCCATTTATCGATCAGAACAGCCTAGTAAAAAAGGATTTAAAGAATTAGAAAAAGCTAAATTTAAAACAATTATCAATTTAAGAAGGCTGCGCGATGATAATAAAAAGGCTAAAGATACCAACCTGAAATTAGAGCACATACCCTTGGCAACCAAGCACATCACAGAACATGATATTATAAAGGTTTTAAAGCTTGTAAAAAATGCCGAAAAACCAGTTTTAATTCATTGCTGGCATGGTTCGGATAGAACAGGGGTAATGGTTGCAGCTTATAGAATAGTTATTGAAAATTGGACGAAAGAAGATGCCGTAGAGGAATTTATGGTTCCTGAATTTGGTTATCATAAAAATAAATATCCCAATCTATTAGCATTACTAAAAAATCTTGATGTTGAAAATATTAGAAACCAAGTACATATTAGATAAGGATTAGCAGCAAAATAATCGACTTAAACTTGTTTAAATTAATCTATTTTTTACGAGCGCTGTAATATATAATTTGGCAAAATGTGTATTAATTATATATCACAAAAAAAAACGGGCAGTTAAATACTAACTACCCGCTATTTTTTTACTTATCACATAAGAGATATTAGATGTGGAAATAAATTAATTAGACGTTTTTATCACATTAATTATATCATTTTTTTGAAGTACACCCGATTGTCTCCAAACTTGCCTTCCTTTTTTAAATAAAAGCATTGTAGGAACTCCTCTTACTTGATATTTTGATGCGAGAGCTTGGTTTTTGTCTACATCAATTTTAACAATAGTAACATCTTCTCCCATTTCATCTTTTACTTCTTTTAAAATAGGGCCCAATACTTTACAAGGCCCACACCAACTAGCAAAAAAATCAACTAAAACGGGTTTGTCTTGATTTATAATTTCTGAAAATTTACTCATACCTGACTTGAATTTATTTTTCGAAAGTTACACTCCAAATACCTCTAACTTCATTCGTGTTATAGCCAATGGCTTTA
Source organism: Algibacter sp. Ld11 (assembly GCF_045066735.1). NCBI lineage: Bacteria > Pseudomonadati > Bacteroidota > Flavobacteriia > Flavobacteriales > Flavobacteriaceae > Algibacter > Algibacter sp. Ld11. The sequence continues at coordinate 148,690 of NZ_JBISHH010000022.1, forward strand.
TCGTTAGGGTACAAACTTTTAATTTTTGTTAATGTCGAATTTTCTATAGTTTCGTTTGGTTTTCCATGGCATTGTAAACACATGGTGTTTGTTGTAATTGGATAATAAACCTTTACCGAACTTTCTAATTCTTTTACAATAGGGCTTGCTTCTTCATTATTTGCTATACTATTTTTAAAAGTATTTATATAACCCAATTCTTTAGCATTTGCTTGATTATTTTGGTTTCTTGGTTTATCTGAAACACGCTTAATTACGGCATTTTGTACTACAGACATACTATCCGTTAGCGGGTAAGCTTTTATATTACAAAAAGCCAAAGCTTCTAAGGTTCCTTTTTTCTGAATAGTTCCCATTAAATTTTTACCCAAAACAGCCTTTGTAGCTAAGGCATATTTTAATCCACGTTCAGCATATGGTAAATCTTCAATATTGGTTTGAGGTTGTTGCATGTTCTTTTTTATACCATTTCCCATGCCTTGTCCCTTTCCTTGTCCCTTTCCTTGTCCCTTTCCTTTGCCGTGTTCATTGTTATAATGATCGTCAAACCATTCTGGTTGCTCAATATCAAAATCAAACATATAGTCTGCAATTTTCTCAATAGTTGCCTCCGGAAAAGATTGCTTTGGCATTACTCCAAAACGTTTTACTGCTCCAAACATTTTTGCATCTTTTGCATTTGGGTTTTTAATCCATGCTTGCATATTGTCTATAAATTCTGCTTTAGAAGTCTGGTTATCTATGTAATGCTTTTTTATGGCAATCATAGGTGGTCCAATTCTATTTTCTTCCGTAGCAGAGGGGCTGTGGCAGGTATAGCAATTAATTTCCATTAGCTTTTTACCTGGATGATTATTGGCTTCCATGGCCTTATCGAAAGCCGAATATGTTTTGTTTTTAGAATTGTTGCAACTAAAAAGCAGTATAGAAAAAAAAGTAAGTGCTAATAAACGTCTCATTTTAATCAATTTATTGTGAAAATTTTCCTGTTGCACAACTAACAAAAGATTTCGCCTTTGCAGCCAAATTATTATGATCTTCTATAGATGGATAACCTAGAGATTTAAGCTTATCTTTTACAGCAAGTGCATCTTTTTCGTTGATATAGTTAAAAGATACTTTGCTTTCATCTGTGTAAACATTAATATTTGTTATGTTCTCAATTTCTGCTAATTTTACAGTAATGGTATGCGCGCAACCACCACATTTTAAGTTTTGTACTATTATTGAAGTTTTCATTTTTATTTTATTATTTATAATTTAATATACCTCCTTTTAAATCGTAAATTTCCATAAAACCCATTCCGGCTAATTTATTAGAACATCTCCTGCTTCTAACTCCGCTTTTGCAATACACATAAACAGCTTGGTTTTTATCTAATTTACTAAATTCTAGATTGAAATCATCTGATGATAAGTCAATATTGATGGCGTTTTGTATGTGCCCAGTGTTAAATTCACTTTCTGTTCTTACATCTACCAATTGTACTTTTTTGCTCTGAGTTTGTGCTTTAAATTCCAAAATATCTAAAACCTTAATAATGTTATCTTTTGTAGATTTAGAGTTAAATAATGTTGAAAATATTGACATAATTTTATTGTTTTTATTTTTAGACAATACAATAGAGTAAAATTAAGCTATTAGGCAAGTTTAGTTGGTAACCTTTGTTACATTAAAGATATCTCTAGAATATTTAATTTATAAGCTAGTTTAACTTATGTTTATTGTGTTTTCAATAAAAATCCAGATAAAATTACTTCTCAATTTAGAAAAAGTAGTTGTATAATAAGACCCATGTTGCACAAGTTTGTGAAACATAGGTCTTTGAAATTAAAAAAAGGGTTTTTGAAAAAAGGAAATTAATTTTAATTAAAGCCATAAATTATTATTCAGGCAGAATCACTATTTAAACGGGTAAAGCTTCTTTAGTTTTAGAATTGCGTTTGCTAAAAGCAAGAACAGGTATATCTACTGTGGTTTTTATTTCTTTTACCAGGTCTTTACGGAAAGGATTATCTAATCTAAACTCATGTTTACGCTCTAACATAGCAAGCATGCTAGCTTTTTCATTATCAATAACACTTAAAATGCCCGATTTTATTTTGGTTGATGCAATGGTTTTAAAGGTAATATCATCATAAGAGACTTGTTCTAAAAGCATGATTTTAAATTGTTCCATACGTTCTTTAGCTGTTGTAGTATCTGTATGATAAATATGTATTATTTCTATTAGCGCTTCAAACGGACGTACAATTTCAATTAGTTTTTTAATTGGTATAATATCTTGTTGTTCAAAATCGGTTGCATAAATAATGGTAGAAATACTTGTATAGTCCAAGCCATTTGGAATCATCATAATCGGAAAATTAATCCTATCTAATAATTCATTTGCAATATTACTCGAGAAAAATCCACGATGGCTATGGTCATCTTTCATACCTAATATAATAAGGTCTGGAGATAATTTTTTAGAGGTATCAATAATAGCATCCTCTACCGATGTATCCTCAACAGCATGAATTTTTATCGGAGCTTCGCGAAATTCATTTTTTAGATGTGTTTCACAGAATTTTTTAACAACATCTTTTTTTTCTTCCTTCATTCGTAATTGTAATTTATCTAAAGGTTGAATTACAGAAAGATGAATAGGAGGAAATTGATAAACATGTAAAACGTGCAAATCAGCTTTCATGATATAACTAAAGCGATAAGCATATTTTAATGCGGAAGCATCATTTTTTGTACAGTCTGTGGCATATAGAATAGTTTTCATAATCTTGGTTTTTAACTCATTAAAGTTATTGATTTACATTGGGTTAGAATATGATATATGTCATAGAATCTAGCAGTATAAGGATTGTATATTTGTGGGTTTTTTGTTTTTTTTCAAGTACTTAAAAGTTGAAAAAAAATAAAAAAGATAATTTTTTTTCAAACCTGATATTTGTCATGTTTTGCTAGAGGTTAAGACTTTAAATTTGTGGTATAATTGTACGTTCTTTAAAAATCGGTAGTCTTAATTTTATAACGTATTTGGACTACTTTGGATTGCTAGATAAGTTTTGTTTTCTTATTATTTAATATAACGTTCAACATGGTGTATTAGGTTTTATTTAAAGGTTAATAAATAGTATCAAGCAGTTCATAAAAATTGAAATTGGAAGTTTTTACTTCCTGTTTCTTTATAAAGTTATAGTTGGTTAGTTCGCATTATCTCAGTAATGTGTAAAAAAGGGAGTGTTTATACAAAGCGTTCCCTTTTTTTGTTTTTAAAATATTGAAATAATAAACTGATAATTATCATAAGTTTTAAGTCTTTGAATACTTAAATTTAAATCTTACATTTAAACTTATGAGAAGAATTTTGCTACCTACCGATTTTTCTGATAATGCATGGAGCGCGTCACTTTATGCGTTAAAGTTTTTTGAACAAGAAATCTGTACGTTTTATTTTCTAAATTCGATAGCTTTACCAAGAAATGGACTTTCTAATCTTCCAGATAAAATTATTAAAGAAATATCTGCAATTGCTAGTAAACAGTTGCTAGATTTTAAGCAGCGCGCAGAACTTTGTGAGCCAAACTCAAAACACAAATTTGAAACTATTTTAAGCACTCAAGATTTATATAAAGCTATAGAACACACATGCGAAACACACAAAATGGATTTGGTGGTAATGGGTACTAAAGGTGCAACGGGTGCAAAAGAGTTTTTCTTTGGAAGCAAAACAGTAAATGTAATTATGGCCATTAGCAAATGCCCAGTATTATTAATACCAGAAGCATTTAATTTTGTAACGCCTAAACAAATTGCTTTTGCAACAGATTTTAGTCGTTTTTATCATATCAGAGAGATAAAACCTTTAAAGTATTTAATAAATTTATATCATTCTAAAATTAAAATTGTTCATATAGACGAAGAAACAGCGTTAAGTGATACCCAAGCTTTCAATTTAAAAATGTTAAAAATATATTTTAATACTCACAATTATACTCTCCATAGTATACCAAAATATAATGAAAAAGCTAAACGAATTAATGATTTTACCGAAAAGCACGAAATAGATATTTTGGCCATGGTAAAGTATAGACATAGTTTAATAGAAAAAATTGTTAACGAGCCTGTTATAAAAGAACTTGGGTTTCATGCTAAAATTCCGTTTTTAGTTATTCCTGAATAAGGTTATAATTAGTGTAGTTTTATGGTGTAACTAAAAATAAGTTTCTATTTTTGAGGAATGAAAGTCAATAAAATTTCATTTCTTTTTTTTTGGTTTATAGTCATCAATCTCTTTTGTATGGCTAACCATAATTTGGTTTCGCAAAATAAAATAGACAGCACATTGTTTTATTATAAAGCTATTACTGAGCTTAAGGATGTTAATTACATTGGTAAATCTTTTGAGTTTTTTAATAAAAAGGCAGAACAGAGGTTGTTAGTTGGTGATACTGTTAAGTCTGCTTATTATCTTGAATTAATAGCGTTGGGGCAGTTTAAAATGGGGTTTCCTTACGAGAGTGAGGTCGCTAGTGTTAAGGCCTTAAAGCTATTAGATCTTGTTACAAATCCATCGAGAAATAATGATGCTAAAGGGCGATTATCGAATCAATTAGGTATGGTTTACCGTAGGTTGGAAGACTTTGAAAACGCTAGGCGCTACTACAACCAAGCATTAGACTTAAATAAGGAAACCGAAGGTAGAATTGCTATAATTACAAATATTGGCAATACATATGCAGACCAAAACAATTTCCAAAAAGCTGCGGATATATTAGTCTCGTTTTATGATGATGCTGTGGCTTTAAAAACTTCCAAAATTAAAGCAACTTATTTTGATAATTTTGGATATTTCAACTTAAAAATAAACAATAGCAGAGCATTAAAAGAGATGGAAGCAGCCCTAGAGATGAGGTTGGAATTAGGAGGCCTGTCAGGGCTTTTTTCTAGTTACCGCCATCTAGCTTTGTTTTATTATCAAAAAGGAAACAAAACAAAAGCACGATATTTTGCAAATAAAGCAACATCTGTTTCCAATAGAATACAAACACCAGCTTACCAATTAGAAGCCTTAGCTTTAAAGTTAGAGTTTGAAAACAATCCTGATTTTGGTAGATATATTGATTTAAATAAACAATTAATAAGTGAAAAACAGCTACGGGAGAATAAGTTTGCTGCTATAAAGTATAATTTAATTCGAAATGAACAATTATTAGAAGAAAATGAAACCAAACTTTTAGTAAGTGAATTTGAGAAAGAAAAGGAGGAAACCTATAAGTGGCTGTATTTAACGCTTTGGATTTTAGTAATTTTATTATCCACCTTAATTTTTTTCACTTTAAGAATACGACACAGAGAAGATCGTGTTCGTGAGGTTTATGATACCGAAAAACGTATTTCTAAAAAAGTACATGATGAAGTCGCTAACGATGTTTATCAAGTCATGACGAGGCTTCAATACGAAGAAAATAGTCAAAAAGAAGAGCTCCTAGATGAGCTCGAGCATATTTATAATAAAACTCGTGATATCTCAAGAGAAAGCGGCTCTATTGATTTAGAAAGCGATTTTAGTTTTGTTTTAAACGATTTATTGTTGGTTTATGAAACCGACGATTTGGTAATTATTACCAGAGGCCTAAAAGATGTTAATTGGGATACCGTTTCTGAATTAAAAAAAACAACTATATACCGCGTGCTACAAGAGCTCATGACTAATATGAAAAAGCATAGTGAAGCGACATTAGTATCCATTTCATTTCAAAAAAATAAAAATTTTTTAGACATAAATTATATGGATAATGGGGTCGGAGCAGAATTAAATCGACTTGGAGGTCTTGAGAATGTGGAAACCCGTATTCATGCATTAAAAGGAACAGTTATCTTTAGCACCAAAATAGGTAATGGTTTTAAAGTTAAAGCAAGAATATGATATGTTTAAAAAAGTTTTAATTGCTGATGATTTAGAGAGTATAAACCAAGGTGTGTCTACAATTTTAAAAAAGTTGAACATAGAAAATATTTCTAAAGTTCAATATTGTGACGATGCTTATGTTAAATTTAAGAAAGCGATAATAGATAATGAGCCATTCGATTTGCTTATTACAGACTTGTCTTTTCAAACCGATCATAGAGAGCAAATGCTAAAGTCTGGAGAAGATTTAATAACTGCTATAAAAAAAGAACACCCAGAAGTAAACATCATTGCCTATTCCGTAGACGATAGATTGCAACAAGTGAGACGTCTTGTAAATATAGGGGTTAACGCATACGTTTGTAAAGGTCGAAATGGTGTAAGTGAACTATCCAAAAGTGTAAAATCTGTTTATGAAGGTAAGCGTTATTTTTCTCCAAAAATAGCCAAGGCATTAAATAATAAATCCAATTTAGAAATTGATATTTATGATGTTGAGTTACTTCGTAATATTTCCATTGGTAAGTCTCAAGAGGAAATAAGTGCTATTTTTAAAACAAAAGGGTTATCGCCATCGGGTTTAAGTTCTATTGAAAAGCGATTAAACAAACTCAAAATTCAATTGAACTCCAAAAACACAATACATTTAATAGCCGTAGCGAAAGATTTAGGCTTAATTTGAAAAAAAAAACAGGGTTTTACGGAAACCCGTAAGAATTAACTCTGCAGTAGTAGTATTTTTGAAATAGCTATTAATAAAGCTGTAGGGAGCTTTTAAACTCTGTGTTGTAATGGCACAGAGTTTTTTTTATGGTTTTGTTTTATTTAATGGGTTAACTAAAAGTTTAGGATAACAAATTATCTTATTATAAAACATGATATTATTTAGGTTTTTCTCTTTAAAAATCAATTAATTTTAGATTTTAAAATTAAATAGTATTGAAATTTATAAATACAACAGTCGCTGCCTTATGTATTACGAGTATTTTTTTTTCTTGTAAAGAAAAAGAAGCTAAATATGTGGCTGCCTCTAGCGAAACCGAAAATGTTTTTGCTTCAACGGCTAAAATTCCAGACAATCATTTTTTAGGAGATCAAACTTGTAAAGAGTGTCATGCTAATCAATTTAATTTATGGCAAGGCTCACATCACGACAAAGCTATGCAAGAGGTTTCAGACTCTAGCATTTTAGGGAACTTTAACAATGTAAAATTTAAAAGTCAAGGGATTACCTCTTATTTTTATAAAAAAGGAACCGATTTTTTTGTAAATACAGAAGGCCCTGAAGGTACATATCAAGATTATAAAATTGTTTATACCTTTGGTATAAAGCCTTTGCAGCAGTACATCGTGCAGTTTCCAAACGGACATTATCAATGTCTTAGAACGGCTTGGGATACCGAAAAAGGAAAATGGTTCGATTTATACCCAGATTTTAAGGTGGTACATTCCGAGTGGTTACATTGGTCTAGAGGTGGTTTAAATTGGAATAATATGTGTTCCGATTGCCACTCCACAAATGTTCGTAAAAATTATGACTTTGAATCTCATAGTTATGATACCAAATATGCCTTAATTAATGTTAGTTGCGAAGCCTGCCACGGTCCTGGTAAAACCCATGTTGAGCGTGCCACATTGCAAGGAAAGGATTATACGTTTTCTGGAGATTTAAAAATGACGGTTGGAACTGCTCCAAAAGATTTGGTAGATCAATGTGCGCGATGTCACATGAGAAGAGAGCAAGTTTCTGAGCATTTTAATTTTGAAGGCACAATGCTCGATCATTATTTTCCTGAATTAATTAATACTAGAACCTATCATCCCGACGGACAAATTATGGATGAAGATTATGTGTATGGTTCATTTATACAAAGCAAAATGTATCATAGCGGTGTAACCTGTATTAATTGTCATGATGCACACTCATTAGAGCTTAAATTTGAAGGTAATAATTTATGTGCACAATGTCACGTTCCCGATACTTACGATACACCTAGTCATCATTTTCATTCTAATAGCTCGGAAGGTGCAAAGTGTATTAATTGCCACATGACGGGCAAATATTATATGGGAAATGATTTTAGAAGAGATCATAGTTTTAGAATTCCAAGACCAGATTTAAGCTTAAAATACGGAACACCTAATGCCTGCGTACAATGCCATGCCGATAAAGATAATGCTTGGGCTTGGCAGGAGTTTAAAAAACAATATGGCGAGCCCGATTATAAACATTTCTCAGAACTTTTAGCGCCCGGTTTGGTTGGCGAAGAACAGGGTTTAGGTGCATTGCAAGAATTGGCAAAAGATACTCTATATCCTGATATAGCAAGAGCTTCAGCTGTTAGTGGTATGGGTAATTATTTTGATACTAATACTATAAATAATTTAATTAGTTTTTTGGACGATAATTCAGCACTAGTTAGAGGTGCAACTTTAGATGTTTTGGGCACGGTAGATGCTAAAGACTATGTAAATTATTTATTACCGATGCTAAACGATGAAAAACGCACTGTAAGAGTTAAAGCCTTTTATACCTTAGGGTTTTTAGATGAAATTCAAATTCCTGATGAATATAATGCCGTTTACAAGAAAGTTAAAAAAGAGTTTGATATTAATTTAAAGAGTACGGCAGATTTTGTTGGAGGTAGAATAAAAAGAGCCGATTATAATTTAAAAAAAGGAGACTTGCAAGCGGCTATTCGTGGTTATGAAAGTGCTTTGGAAATTGATGATATTAATAATATTGTGAGAACTAATTTGGCTAACTTATATTATAGAAATAAAAATTTTATAAAAGCAGAAGACACTTATAAAAAAATTATAGAATTAGAACCCGATTATTCTATAACCTATTATTCTTACGGACTCTTATTGGCCGAATTAAATAGAGTAGATGAGGCTATAAAACAAATGCATTTAGCTATAAAACACGGGCCAGAAAACATTAGATTTTATTATAACCTAAGTTTGCTTTATGATAAAGAGAATAACTTAAAACAAGCCGAGAATATAGCGGCTAAAGGTTTAAAATTGGATTCTAACAATGAGAGTTTACTATATGTACTAGCCTATATTTATAATAAAGGAAATCAAAAAAATAAAGCTAGAAATGTAGCAGCTAAATTAGTGCAGTTATTCCCAGATAACGCACAATATGCAGGTTTTTATAACCAGCTAAATACTGTAAACTAAATTGCTTTTTTTTGAAGTTAAAGTAATTTTCTTGTTTTATAATGTTGAAATTATTGAGAACTTTAGTTTAATTTGTTTTTTGTAAAAACTTAAAAATAAGGTTTTTGAAAAAAAATATTGAAAACTTTATGATATTTGTCATCTTTTAGATTTTAGTTTTTGAAGACATTTAGTCTTTCTTAATTTATAAAATCTTCCTAAAAAAGTATGAATTCTCAAACATTACAGAAGCCTCAAAAAACATATTCTAGAAACGAGGCTTTAAAGGCTGCGCGTAACTATTTTAAAGGTGATGAATTGGCCGCGAGTGTGTGGTTAAATAAATATGCCTTAAAAGATTCTGCTAATAATATTTATGAAAGCACTCCAGATCAAATGCATCAAAGAATTGCTTCGGAAATAGCGAGAATTGAAACAAAATATCCAAATCCATTGAAGCAAGCAGAAATATTTGAAGTTATTAAAAATTTTAAATATATCGTACCTCAAGGAAGTCCCATGGCAGGTATTGGAAATCCGTTTCAAATAGCTTCATTATCAAATTGTTTTGTTATTGGAAATGATGGTACATCCGATTCTTATGGAGGCATCATGAAAATAGACCAGGAACAAGTGCAATTAATGAAGCGCAGAGGAGGTGTTGGTCACGATCTGTCTCATATTCGTCCAAAGGGTTCGCCTGTAAAAAATTCAGCATTAACCTCTACAGGTATTGTTCCGTTTATGGAACGTTATTCTAATTCGACTAGAGAAGTCGCTCAAGATGGTAGACGAGGGGCATTAATGTTGTCTGTTTCAATCAATCATCCAGATGCGGAAGCTTTTATTGATGCCAAGCTAGAACAAGGCAAAGTAACTGGAGCTAATGTCTCGGTAAGAATAGACAATGCCTTTATGGAAGCCGTAAAGCATAGAAGCTCATACATTCAAAAATACCCAATAAATAGTGAAAAGCCACTATATTCTAAATCGGTAGAAGCAGTTCAGATTTGGAAAAAAATTGTGCACAATGCATGGAAATCTGCAGAACCAGGTATTTTATTTTGGGATACTATTATTAATGAATCTGTGCCAGATTGTTATGCAGATTTAGGGTATAAGACGGTATCTACAAATCCGTGCGGCGAAATACCTTTATGTCCATACGATTCATGTAGGTTGCTAGCGATAAACTTGTTTTCCTATGTAGAAAACCCATTTACAAAACAGGCCGAATTCAACTTTAAATTATTTAAAAAACATATTACAATTGCTCAAAGAATGATGGATGATATCATTGATTTAGAGTTAGAAAAAATTGATGCTATTTTAGCGAAAATAGATGCAGACCCGGAGAGTGATGAGGTAAAAGCTACTGAAAGAAACTTATGGCTAAATATTAAGCAAAAAGCGTTTAAAGGACGAAGAACGGGTATTGGTATCACGGCAGAAGGAGACATGCTGGCCGCTTTAGGTATTCGATATGGAAGTGAATCTGGCAATAATTTTTCTACGGAAGTACATAAAATATTATGTATTGAAACTTACCGAGCTTCGGTAAACTTGGCAAAAGAAAGAGGCGCCTTTTCTATTTTTGATGCAGACCGCGAAAAAGAGAATCCGTTTATTTTACGTTTAAAAGCCTCAGACAGCAAGTTGTATTATAACATGTTAGAGCATGGGCGTCGCAATATTGCTTTACTAACCATTGCGCCTACAGGAACAACGAGTTTAATGACGCAAACATCGTCTGGTATTGAGCCCGTTTTTATGCCTGTATATAAGCGCAGAAAAAAAGTAAACCCGAACGATAAAGATGTTCGTGTGGACTTTGTGGATGAGGTGGGCGATTCTTGGGAAGAATATATTGTTTTTCATCATCGTTTTAAACAATGGATGGAGGTAAATGATATCGATTCTTCGAAAAATTTTACACAGCAAGAACTTGATGAGTTGGTAAAGCAATCACCATACTACAAAGCAACATCTAATGATATTGATTGGAAAAGCAAAGTTGATATGCAAGGTGCTATTCAGAAATGGGTAGATCATTCCATAAGTGTTACTGTAAATTTACCAAATACGGCGAGCGAGGCGTTAGTAGGCGAATTGTATTTAAAAGCTTGGGAAGTTGGTTGTAAAGGTGTAACGGTTTATCGTGATGGTTCGCGCGCTGGAGTTTTAATTGCTGCAGATACCAAAAAAACGGAAAAAACTACCAGCGATAATTTTTCAAAAAAAAGACCACAGATTTTGGAAGCTGATGTTGTTCGTTTTCAAAATCAAAAAGAAAAATGGATTGCTTTTGTTGGTTTGGTAGATGGCAAGCCATACGAGATTTTTACGGGTTTAACCGATGATGAAGATGGTATTTTAATTCCGCGTTGGGTAGAGAAAGGGGTTATAATTAAAAATAGAAATGACGATGGATCTTCACGTTATGATTTTCAATACAAAAATAAACGAGGCTACAAAACAACCATAGAAGGCTTGTCTCATAAATTTAATCCAGAGTTTTGGAACTACGCTAAACTTATTTCGGGAACGTTACGCCATGGTATGCCTATTGATAAAATTGTTGAGTTAATACAAAGCTTACAGCTAGATTCGGAGTTTATTAATACTTGGAAAAATGGTGTGCAGCGCGCCTTAAAGCGCTATGTTGAAGATGGTACAATAGCGAAAGGGCAAACATGCGATAATTGCAGTTCTAATGAATTAATTTACCAAGAGGGTTGTTTAATTTGTCAGGATTGTGGTGCATCTAAATGCGGTTAAGTTTAACACAAGAAAAAAGGGATAACGAAGGTGGTTGCTTTTCTTCGTTATCACTTTTTTTACTTTAACTTTTAATCAATCCTAATCCAGCTGCCGTACTAGGATATAAAATACCTTTGTCTAGTTTAAATAAGCCCTTAAAAGGATCTGCAATCATATCTAAATGCCCATCTAGATCTGCAAATTTTATATTTTGTCTAGAAAGCGCAAAGTGTAATCCTGCCGAAATACCAAGTCTGCACTCGTCTATACAGCCAACCATAGCTTCTAAGCCAGCAGATTGCGAAACCGAGTTAATGTGCATAGCCTCTCGGATACCACCAACTTTCATTAGTTTTATATTCACCATATCTACACGTTCATTTTGAGCTAAGCGAAAGGTGTCTTTTAAGGTTTTAATACTTTCGTCTGCCATAACAGGAATACCTGTGTGTTTAGTGACTTGTCCCAAAAGCTCATCCATCCCTTCTTTGGTTGGTTGTTCAAAAATTTCAATACCTACTTTTTTCGTGCCTTCAAAAAAAGCGATAGCTTCTTTTACTGTATAACCTTGATTTCCGTCGAAACGCAATTGCGTGCTTGGAAATAAGTCGCGTAAACGTATCATTTTCTCTATATCTTCTTCCACGGAAAGTCCGCCTTTAATTTTTAGAATAAAAAAACCTTCTTTTACATAATCTCTGGCAATGCGCAACGTGTCTTCAATAGGTAAAATACCTAATGTGATACTCGTTGGGATGCTATGGCGATAACCTCCTAAAAATTGATATAGGGGTGTATCTAGCCTTCTTGCAACCAAATCTAATAAAGCCATATCTACCATAGCTAAAGCTGATGATTTTCGTTTTAGAAGTGGTTTTAAATCATGCAGAATCTCGGTACTCATAAAGCTATTTTTTCCTTTTAAAAAAGGAATGATAATATCTTTAATGTCTTGCTCAACTTCTTGAGGAGATTCTCCTGTAACTACAGCATCTGGTGCCGCACAACCATAACCAATAGCAAGTGTATCTGTTTCAATTTTAAGAATGAAATTTACCGCTTTTGAAATGGTTTCGTAAGCGATTGTGTACGGTTCTGAGAGTTTTAAGTCTAGACGCTCGTATGACACATTGGTTATTTTCATTATAATTTAGAATCTAATAATTCTACCAATTCATCGGTACCATGTGCTAAAACATCAAAAGCAGGTAAGCCCGTTTGTTTAGTAATTGCTTGGCATGCAGGTGTAATTTCTTCAGCCGTCATACCTTCATGGTTTACAGTTATTGCCAATACTTTTACACCAGAAATAGTTTCGATAGCTTGAATTTGTTTTTTTAATGTATGCAGTTTATAGCCAGGGAAACCATCGTATTCCTTGCGAGTAGGTGCATGTTGTAAGATAACATAATCTGGACGTCCAGCAGCCAGAATTTCGAAACCACCAGGATAAGCAGGGTTCATTAAACTGCCTTGACCTTCAATAACAATAACATCTGGTTTTTCATTTTTGTAAGCGCTAACAACGGCGTGTTCTATTTCACCAGAAACAAAATCGTTAATACAGCTATCCATAATCATGCTGTATTTTGCGCCTTGCATCCAAGCGGTTTGTCCCGTACCAATCATTTCTGCACTGCGGCTTGCTTTACGTAAACCTTGAACAATTAGCCATGCTGTGGTACGTTTGCCAATAGCAGAATCTGTACCTAAAACAGCAAGTTTTAAGCAGTCTACTTTTTCAATGTCTCCGGAGAAAAAATGCAGAGTATCACGATCTGGCGTTTTGCGTACATCACGAATACGGCTACCTTTTTCTTCAGCTATTTTTACAAGCTCTTCATCGTTTGTTAAAAAATCGTGTAAACCACTATCTACGTTCCAGCCTAAGGTAAGTGCTTGTTTTATGGTAGCTTTAGCTTCTTGCGGTAATCTTCCTCCATCGGGAGCTAGGCCTATAACCAAGGTTTTAGGTAAAGCACCAGAGTTTTTTAATTCTTTAATAGCAGAAGTTAAATCTTTAAAAATTATAATACCATTCTTTTTTCCGTCTAATGTTTTTCCAGCATCTTGGCCTTCATATTTGCTATCAATAACGCCAACAACTTCATAGCGTTCGGTAAAACGTACTAAGCCATGAGCCGTTTTGCCATTAGGTGTATTAAATGCGCCTTCACAATATACAAGTGCGCGTCCGTCTATTTTCTTTTTCATCTTTAATTTAGTTTTTAAAATATGCTTAATTAAGCGTATTTATTAGTTTTTTGCTGTTAAGACAGCTACAAAGCGGTCTGGTTCAAAATTTAATTCTTCATCGAGTTCTAGCAACCCGATTAGTCCTGCTGTTGAGGCTGGAAGTATTTTTAGGCCTTCTTTTTTTAATAAAAAATTAGCCATCTCTTTCATTTTCTTGTCACTTACGTTAAAAGCGTATCCTTTAGATTCTTTTAATGCAAATAAAGCTTCTTCGCCGTCAAAACTATGCCAATTTATCAGTGGTTCATTATAAATAGTTTCCTTTATGGATTTGGGGTCTAAATCTTCGCAGTTGCTTAATCCTTTTTTAAAAGAACTCACAATGGGGTTTTTATGTGAGGATGAGGCTGCTATCATTTTTGGAATACGCGATGTTTTGCCACGTTTATAAAGCGTAACAAAACCTCTATATATTCCTGCAAACAAGGTCCCGTTAGAAACCGGTGCAGCGCAATATTTAGGGGCGTCACCTAAGTCCTCTACAATTTCGTAAGCTATTTGTGCATAAGCTGTAATCTGCAAAGGTGTATTGGCTCCTCCGGGGTTGGCATCGTACCAACCATACTCAAAAGCATAATCTGTGCTAGATTTTACAACATCTTCATAACTACCTTCTAGTTTTATAATTTCCGCATTAAGCATTTCCATTTCCGTAATTCGCTCGGTATGGTAAGTTTCAGGAATAAACACTTTACACTTTAAGCCTGCTAAACTTGCCGCTAATGCTACGGCTACGCCATAATTACCGCAAGTTGCTAGGGAAATAGTATCGTAATCTCGACGTAAAGCATCATAGACTTGTGCAAATGCAATACGATCTTTTTGTGTGCCTGTGGGATTATCACCTTCGTATTTAATGTATAGTTGGCGAATATCGAACTCACGCTCTAAGGCTTTGGCTCTATTTAATCCAGTATCTCCAACTTCAATATTTATTATATCCTCGAAATGCTCTAAGCGGTCTATAAGCGATTTGTTTTTATCTTTAACAAAATCACTCAATTTTCGGGTTTCCGAAGCGACTTTTATCTCTGCATTTTTTACGCCATCCCTTAGTAACATAGCATTTATATATTTATTAATTGCTTATCTAATTTAGATACAAATAAAATAACAAAGGCTTTTTTTTAAATAAATTTTTATTAATTTTTTTGAGTGTAATTGTTTGTAATAAAAGGGTTTATTTGTCGATGTTTTTAGAACTATGGAATTCTAATTTATCTTTTTAAATATTTCAATGTTATGATAAACAGTATCATTGTTGGTGTACGTATTTACTTGTTTGTAAGAGTTATTAATACGTTCTATTGGAATAATGTAAGTGTTAATGTCACTTTTCATGGATTTAGACATGGAGATGAGTTGCTCAATAATAGTGTCGTTCTGGAAAGTGTAAGTACCATATCCATGCCATTCGGAAGCATCTTGGGCAGGATCTGTATTCCATATTACATGGCCGTCTAGGTATATTTTATGTTGCACTTTTGTAGTATCTATTAAGAGCGTATCTCCATTAGCAAGATGATAGAATTCGCTCAGTTCCCAAACGCCTTCCATAGTTTCAATTTTTTTCTCATTAGTTCGGGAATTACAAGACATTGAAATCAATGAAATTAATATTAAATATGATAATTTTTTGAAAACACGATTGGTAGTTGTAGCATTGTTTTTCATTTTTGATGAGGATATTTAAAGTGAACTCTTTTTAGATTAACACATGTAAGTAATGTTCTACTAAGATACTCTAAAATTTCTGAATGTATTTTTATAAAAGTATTATATTAACTAAGATTTCTTGATTTTATGAGAATTAAATTTAAAGGATCGGTATTATATTCTTCAAGCTTAGTTCATCATTAAAAAAACTTTTAGGTACGTAGTTCTTCAAAAAACATTAGTATTAAAAGCAGTTAAAAAAATAACTTTTGTTTATATAATGTGTTGTTTTTTTATTGATTTTATATTTTATTATGTCTTTTTATGCAGATATGCAAAAATAGTATTATGATTGGTTGATATTTTGGAAGATTTGTGCATTTATTAATTGTAAAATTGTTTTCATAACCACAGCCAACTTCTAATTTTTATGAAACGCACTTTGTTAATAGCAATTGTTTTCACCTTAATCCTTTTAGGTCTTTTTTTAATACCACTAAACGGTGAAGTAGAAAATACTTTCGTATTCTTTCTCGGTAGATTTCACCCTATAATTCTTCATCTTCCAATAGGTGCTTTAATTGTGCTGTTTTTCATGGAAATTATTAACAGTTTCCGCCCAGAATTAAATCTAGATTCAGCATGTAAACTTTTACTTTGGTTTTCGGTTTTTAGTATTATTCCAACACTTATTTTAGGTTTTCTTTTAGCGTCTTCGGGTCATTATAATGAAGACGTACTAGGTTTTCATAAATGGTTAGGTTGGTTTACGGCGCTTATAGCTGTTTGGTTGCTTGTTGTAAGACAAAATTCTGTTAATAAAAAGGAAAAGAAAGTATCCAAATCTTATAAAATATTTTTATTTATAAATGTTGTTCTATTGTCTTTAACAGGGCATTATGGAGGTTCTTTAACGCACGGATCGACGTACTTAACCAAACACATGCCATCTGGTTTAAAAGCCGTTTTAGGTGTCGATGGAAGCGAAGACGACTACATTGCGCTTAATATAGAAAGTGATTCGACTTCACAAGAAGCTGTAGATTTTAAAACGAAAGTTCAACCTGTGATGGAAACCTATTGTTTTGAATGTCATGGCGCTGATAAGCAAAAAGGTGATGTGCGCTTAGATGTTTTGCATTGGGATATGATAAATGGTCACGATGCAGAAGGCTGGCACTCTGCCTTAGATATGATAAATTCTGGCGAAATGCCTCCAAAAGATGAACCACAATTAAGTGATGAAGAGCGTCGCGCTGTTGTAGATTGGATGACGCAGAATTTAGAGAAAGCTGCCATTGCAAAAAACAATGCCAATAAAGGAGTTATGCGCAGGTTAACCAAAAAGCAATACACCAATACGCTTAATGAATTGCTTGGTGTAAACGTTAATTTTGGAGATGTGTTACCAGATGATGGAAAGTCTGAAATGGGTTATAGTAATAACGGAAGCATTCTTCAAACATCGGCACTGCATATCGATTATTATCAAAAAATTGCACGTGAAGCATTAGATAAGGCAATCGTTTTTGGAGAAAAACCAGAAGCTAAACGTTACAAAGTAACCTTAGGAAAAAATATTGGAGATGGCAAAACAGGTGCTGAATATGGTGGTTACCAAACAGCTGCTATAAGTAATAAGGATTTACGAGTAGATATTTTAAATAATGAAGGAAATCCAATAGAAAATACTTCAACTAAACAAAAAGACACCATAAAACGCCTAAAAAACAAAATAGGCATTGGTATGCGTGGTTCAGCGAGTAACCGTTATAGTGTTGTTGCAGAAGGCATGTTGTTAAATTCCGCTTTACCAGCAAGAGAAGTTACACCAAAATCTTGGCAAGGGCCTTCACCAAATTTAAAATTATTAGTAAAAGAAGATTTTCCAAGAACGGGCGATTTTGTTTTCCGTGTAGAAGCTTCCAAAGGGTATCTTTCGGAATCTGTAGAACGTTTAATTGATTTAAGAAAAGTTGAGCCGGCTAGAAAAACTCCAAAAGCAGTGCGTATTTCTGCTAAGGATATTAAAAAAGCAAAAGGATTTGTTTTGAAAGATAACCGTTGGTTAGTTGCAGAAAATGTGGCTACCAATGTAAAAACTCAGTTTAAGTATCATGTGCCAAAATCGGGTATTTATCAGGTAGATTTAATACATCCGTATGTGTCAGAAGATGCTATGCCATCCTATCAATTAAGTCTTTTAGGCAATAATAAAGAGGGGCGCGTTGGTGAGCGTTTATATATGGATAAAAGTCTTGTAAATGCAGATGAAATTATTACACCCGTAACTTTAGTATATTTATCTGAAGGGGAACACAAAGCCTATATTGGCGGTAAGTTTTTTGTAGGTTTTAGCGATATTGTACTCACGCCGATACCGGAAGACGATCCATTACCAAAGATACTAGCAGAAGAAGCTGAAAGAAATAATTTAAAGTATGCCGATGTTAATCCATCTATTCAAGTTTTTGCAGGTGCAAGAACCGATGATGGTATGGATTACAAAACCTTTGATAATTCTGTAGAAGTCACAGCAGCAATGGGCGAATATCAAACCTTTGAATTTAAAGGTAGATTAGAAAATCTTCCAATTCCGCTTGGAAGCGCGCAAGTTAGTGGCGATTTGGCTAACATACTCACCGTCGGTCTTTGGAACAATCATTTGGTTAAAGATGGTAGTTTTAATGGTCCGCCATTATTAGTGAAATCAGTAGAGTTTGAAGCCCCTTATAACCCAGTTTGGCCACCCAATAGCCATACTCAATTATTTTTCGAATCACCGAATAAAGCAAACGCAGAAGTTTATACAGCAGAAGTGCTAACTAGTTTTATGGAACGTGCTTTTAGACGTGCGCTTAATAATGGTGAGTTAAATAGATATATGGATTTTTGGCGTAGTGTTAAAGATGATTTCGAGCGTTATGAAGATGGCGTTAAGGAAGTTATGGTTGCTGTGCTTTGTTCACCTAATTTTATATATTTATTTGAACCTGAGATTCCTGAAGACGATAAATCTAAAAAATCTACAGATGAATTTTATTTAGCTTCGCAATTGTCGTATTTTTTATGGAATTCACCACCAGATGAAAAACTGAATAATTTGGCATCTACAGGAGATTTATATGATGAGTTACCAGAGCAAATTGAGCGTATGGTAGGTGATGAAAGAATTACAAGAATGATTCATTCGTTTTCTTATGAGTGGCTTCGTTTAGATCGTCATAAAAGTATGGATACCGATGTGGGTATGTATAGAGATTATACGCGTTTTGTGAAAGAAGATATGTTTAAAGAAACCTATGAGTTTATTCAGCATATATTAAAAAACGACTTAAGTATTATGAATTTTATTGATTCAGATTTCGCTATGCTGAATCAAAACTTAGCCGAATTTTATGGTATTGATGGTGTAAAAGGAAATGAGTTCAGACCAGTGACTTTGCCAAAAGAAGCGCATCGAGGTGGTTTACTATCTCAAGGTTCATTTTTAAATGGACATTCCGATGGGGTGCAAGCGCATCCGATAAAAAGGGCTGTTTGGGTGAAAGAAAAAATATTAGGCGATTCGCCACCACCGCCACCACCAAATGTACCCGAGTTGGCA
Source organism: Algibacter sp. Ld11 (assembly GCF_045066735.1). NCBI lineage: Bacteria > Pseudomonadati > Bacteroidota > Flavobacteriia > Flavobacteriales > Flavobacteriaceae > Algibacter > Algibacter sp. Ld11. Next base: position 168,049 of record NZ_JBISHH010000022.1, read on the forward strand.
ACCGATACACCTGGCTTTGAGAAAATGACTCTAAAAGAGCAGTTGTTTTTACATAGAAATAAAACCTCTTGTTTAGATTGTCATCATAAAATTGATCCGTTTGGAGTTGTTTTTGAGAATTATGATGCCGTTGGAAGATTTCAAACCATAGCCAAAGGAAAGTCAATTGATGTAAAATCTAAATTACCTGATGGTACCGAAATTGAAGGGGTGCAAGGTATTAAAGATTATATTTTAAGGATGAAGCAAGACGATTTCACTCGGGCATTAGTAGAAAATATTTATGCTTACGCTTTAGGGCGAGATGTTAGTTTCGCAGATCAAAAAGAAATAGATAGAATAGTAGAAAAAGTTATAGAAGATGATTATCGTTTTAAAACGGTTATTGAACAAGTGGTTTTAAGTCCGTCTTTCTATAAAAAGGAACAAAGTTGGTTTAACAAAATATTTGGATCATGAGCAAAAAACCTTGGCATTTAGATCGTCGTACGTTTATTAAAGGATTGGGAGTAGCCTGTATGCTTCCGTATTTTGAGGGTATGGCTATGAGTAGTTTTTCAAAATTTATAGAGCCAGAAATACCGAAACGTTTAGGTTTTCTATATTTTCCAAATGGTGTTGGAATTCCACCAAAAGAAAGTGCGCAGCACAAACACTGGAGCTGGTTTCCTGTTAATGAAGGACGCGATTATAAGTTAACCAAAACCTTATCTCCTTTAGTGGCTTATCGTGATGATATATCTATTATGGGCGGCTTAAGTCATCCATACAGTCGTAATGTTTTAGGACATATGGCAGGAGATTCATGGTTAACTGGTGGTGATTTACGTGGTGAATATAAAAACAGTATTTCTGTAGATCAATATGCCGCAGGGAAACTCAGTAAATTTACGCGTTTTCCATCATTAGCATTATCGACTGATGGTGGTGTTGGTTATAAATCTAGAACATCAACGCTGTCTTTTAATTCTTCAGGAAAACCGTTACCGTCAGAGCACAGACAACGTGAAATTTTTGAACGTTATTTTTCTCCAAGTGGAGGTGCTTCAACTACAGAAAGGCGTAAAAGTTTAAACCAAGGCAAGAAGATTGTCGATTTAGTTTTAGAAGATAGTAAAAACCTAGAAAAGCGTTTAGGTGCTAATGATAAGGCGAAGTTAGATGAATATTTAACATCACTTAATCAAGTAGAGCAGCAAGTAAAAAGAAATGAAAAATGGCTAGATGTGCCCATGGACGATTTTGATGCGAGCTTAATTAATTTAGATGTAGATCCCGTTTCGGCTCCAGATGATTATGTGCGCTCCATGATGGATTTAATGGTACTTGGTTTTCAAACGGATTCAACACGTGTTATAACGTATATGATGGCGCGTGAGGATGGTATGGGCTTTGGCGATAATTTTCCTAAAATAGCTTTAGGGTTAAAAGGGCATCATAGTATTTCTCACAATAAAACAACAGGTCATTGGGAAGATTGGGGACGCTTAGATCAATGGTACGCTAAGCATTTTGCTTATTTTATTAATAAAATGAAAACCACAGAAGATGCGCATGGTTCTTTATTAGACAATTCGCTTATTCTTTACGGAAGTGCTTGTAGTTCTACACACAATGCAAGAAATTGCCCACTTATTTTAGCTGGTGGTGCTAATCTTGGTGTTGAGCATGGCGCTTATACTAAATTCAATGAAAAAGAAGTACGCCTTTCTAATCTGTTTGTAAGCATGCTTAATAAAGTAGATGTACGCACCGAGAGTTTTTCTGATAGTACGGGGCCGTTACCTTCAATTCTTTAAAAAAATACCACACTAAATTTTAATAACAAACTAAATTAAATAGATGAGTAAAAAAGAGCGCATTCCTGTTGTTAGCAAAGAATTATTATTTCCTTTTATTATTATAACATCTTTGTTTGCTTTATGGGGAATTGCGAACGATTTAACCAACCCAATGGTATCTGCTTTTAAAAAAGTGATGCCAGAATTATCTAATATTCAAGCCTCTTTAGTGCAATTTGCATTTTACTTTGGGTATTTCTTTATGGCATTTCCGGCGGCTTTATTTATCAGACGTTTTAGTTATAAATCGGGAATTCTTTTAGGATTAACGCTTTATGCTATTGGTGCATTTTTGTTTTATCCAGCAGCAAAGTATGAAGAATACAATTATTTTTTAATTTCATTATGGGTCATTACCTGCGGATTGGCTTTTTTGGAAACCACTGCAAATCCTTTAATTCTTGCTTTGGGTGATAAAAGAACAGCGACACAGCGTTTAAACTTAGCGCAAGCTTTTAATCCTGTGGGGTCGCTTACCGGAATGATTATCGCTCAAGTTTTCGTACTCCAAGCTTTGCGTTCTGATGATTATTCAGCGGAAGCTTACAATACCTTAGCATCAACAGAATTGGCTGCTATTCGTGAAAACGATTTAAGTGTTATTAGTATTCCGTATTTAAGTTTAGGCGTTTTAGTGTTGATTATTATGGCGGTTATTGTGTTTACAAAAATCCCTAAAACAGCCGTAGAAGATAAAATGAGTCTATCGGATTCATTAAGAAAATTAAAAGCTAACAAAACTTATTTAAAAGGTGTTTTGGCTCAGGCAGCATGTGTTGGTTCGCAAATAATGTGTTGGACTTATATTTTTCATTATGTTGATAATCTAAATGAAACTACTGGAAGTAATATTACGGCAACTAATTACAATGTGGCTGCCATGATTTTATTTTTATCAGGTAGATGGATTGGTACAGCATTAATGAAAAAAGTAAACCCGCCAAAAGTACTCATGTTATTTGGTATTGGTGGTGCTTTGGCAAGTGTTGGTGCTATTTTATTACCTGGAATAATTGGATTAATTTCTTTAGTTGCTATTTCTATTTTTATGTCTATTATGTTTCCAACTATTTATGGTATTGCTTTAAAAGATATGGGAGACGAGGCTAAAATAGGCTCTGCTGGATTGGTTATGGCTATTGTTGGTGGTGCGCTTATGCCTATCGTTCAAGCGGCTATTTTAGACTTAGGTGGTGATGGTTTGGCTGATATTAATTTTTTAGGTTATATACCAGAGGTTAATTTATCATTCATTTTACCTGCACTGTCATTAGCATTTGTAGGTTATTACGGTTATTCTAGTATAAAAACATTGGTAAGGAATTCGTAATATGAATTTGAATATTAAAAAACACTTATATTTCATTAATTTATATTGAGACTAGGCCAATTTGTATATCTCTAGAATTGCTTTTAAATAAAGCATATTAGTGTCTTATTTATTTCATCATAGATATTAAAATCTAAATTATATTTAATTATAATAAATTTAATATGTGAATTTTTCAAGTCATCATAATTTCAGAATCAAATCAAGAAAATATTTGTTTTTGTAGGCTTTAGATAATATTTAAGATTAATTAAAAGAAGTAATATTTAAATAATAGAACAGTAATGAAATTAAAAAAAGTAGCATGTACATTATTAATTTTAATAGGTTCAGGTTTTGCAATGGAATCTCAAAATATTTCTCCAAATAAAACAGTTGCCTATAAGGAAATAGAGGGAGATAGTCTTTGTCTTCATATTTTCGAGCCAGCTTATATAAACAAACCAGCAGCTGTAATTGTTTTCTTTTTTGGAGGTGGTTGGACAGTTGGGGATCCTAAACAGTTTTATCAGCAAAGCGCGTATTTTGCTTCTAGAGGTATAGTTGCTATATCTGCTGAGTATAGAATTAAAAACATACATGGCACAACACCTTTTGATTGTGTTGAAGATGGTAAATCTGCAATTCGCTGGGTACGAGAGCATGCAAAAGAATTAAACATCGATCCGGATAAAATAGTTGCTGCAGGTGGTTCTGCTGGAGGACATATTGCATTGTGTACCGCTTTGATAGAAGGATTGGACAACCCAAATGAAAATGCCTCAATTAGTTCGGTGCCAAATGCTGTATTGGCATACAACCCTGTATTAGATACCACAAATAAAGGCTACGGGGCCAAAAAAGTAGAGAATAGAGAAACGGAAATATCACCTTGTCATCATGTTAAAAAAGGACTACCTCCAATGTTGTTTTTTCATGGAAAAGAAGATACAACGGTCCCTTTTGAAAATGCGGAACGATTTAATAGCTTAATGAACGCTGCTGGAAATGATTGTAATCTGGTTGCAATAAATGGTGTTGGTCATGGTTTTTTTAACGGAAGTTTTTTTAGAAAAGGAAGTGACGATCAATATTTTAACCTAACCATGTATGATTCTGATGTGTTTTTAGAAAAATTAGGATACATTGCAGGAAGGCCAACCATAGTAAAACTGGTTAATTAGCAGTATTACGGTATAATGCATTGCAACATAAAAGTTTACTTAGTTAAGCTATAAAGGGATTGGAGTTTTTTTGATTATTTTTTATGGCTTTAATAAACTGATAATTTTTTTATTTTGAGGTGTTAAGTGATTATATGGCCATCTGTTTTGTAACATATTTTTTTACTTCAAAAACTACTTGTTTTGGCTTAAATTATTCTAAAATTAATTTAATTATACCTAATTGTTAATACAGTGCTAATTTTTTATTTTTAATGTTTTTTTTACATTTCTCGTAAGCCAAATATGGTATACTCATCGTATATTTAGAATAAAGAAAAAATTATGAGCTATGAAACTATTAAAACAATTAAAAAACAGACTTAGAAAAATTAGATTGGGACAACCTCAAAACAATCAAGAGGTTAAAAACACTAAAACGTTAGCTCTAATTAATAAAGCAATTAGAGATGAGGACGATTTGTTTATGTTTATCTAAATAATAACCTTATTCAATTATGCAAAAGGGCTGAGCATTCGGCTAGCTATTATATGCTTCCATTTCTGTCTTTTTGAGATGGACTATACCTTTAGTAAATCAGTATAATTTTTCTTCAATTAAACCTACAAAGCAGGTATGTTGCTTTTGTAACGGCAGTTTTGTGCAAAATCTTTATTTTATACATTTTTCAAAAGGGAGAGTTATTGATACTCATCATTTTTTTTTGGTGGGCATAATATTGAAAAGCATATTTATGCCTTTTCGAATTATATAAAGGGTTGATAGTTTTTCAACTTATTTCAAATCTTCATTTTTTATCCAAAACCTACTTTTTTATTAAAGCCATAAAAAAACAACTCTATTTTTTTATTATAAAAAATTTAGGGTATTACTTTTTATATTTTCTACTCTAATTATTTTATTAAAGTTTCTTAACTTTTGGATTCATCTAATTATAAAATAAAACCATGAAATCAACGGAATTTAGTAGAAGAGATTTGTTAAAAAAAGGAGGACTTTCTTTACTTACTTTAGCATTAATGCCAAATGATATTTGGAGTGCTAATGTTATCGAAGCTCAAAAAAGCAACAGTCCTTTTTTATATAGTTCTAAGAATACTTTTAATGAATTTACGCCACCAATACTAAATGAAGTTGAAGATTCTTTAGTGATTTTAAGAGCAAACGAAAATCCTTATGGCCCGCCTCCAGAAGCAGCTAAGGCATTTCAGGAAGAAGTATTTAATGGAAATAGATATGCCTGGAAAAGCTTAAAAGAGCTTGAAGCTAAAATTGTAAAGAATGAAGGCGTAACTCCAGATCAAATTTTAATGGGACCTGGTTCTTCAGATTTATTAGAAAAAGTGGCCATGGTATTTTTTAGCGAAGGTGGTAATGTGGTTAGTGCCGATCCTAGTTACATGTCGCTTATTGTAGTCGCAAAATCTGTTGGAGGCGAATGGAAGTCATACAAATTATTAGAAGATTCTCAACATGATTTAGATGCTATGGAAGCAGGAGTAGATGAGAATACAAAACTGGTTTATATCTGTAATCCCAATAACCCAACGGGTTCAATTACCGATGCAAAAAAATTAAAAGAATTTTGCCGTAGAGTCTCAAAAAAAGTGCCTGTTTTTGTTGATGAAGCTTATATAGAACTTTCGAAAAATGGGATAAAAGATTCTATGAATTCCTTGGTTGCAGAAGGTGAAAACGTTATTGTTGCTCGTACATTTTCTAAAATCCATGGTATGGCAGGTTTACGTATCGGTTATGTAATAGGTAAAAAAGAAACATTAGAGCGCATTAGTGAAATTACTCGTGGAGGAATGGGAATTACAGGGCCAACTATTGCAGCTGCTTCTAAAAGTCTTGATAATGATGCCTTTCTAATAGATTGTAAAGCAAAAATTACGGAAGCTAGAGATTATACCATGGCGTATTTAAAATCAAAGAACTTCTCGTATCTACCTTCTGAAACTAACTTTATCATTTTTGAAATCTCTATGGATGGTGAAAAATTCTTAGAACAAATGTATAGTAAAAAGGTTGCTGTTAGAGCGTTTAAATTTTGGGATAAAAATTGGTGTAGAGTAAGTATTGGAACTTTAGATGAAATGAAAGCTTTTACTAATGCTATTACTGAAGTTTTTGCCTAATACATGGAGAATTTTTTAGATAAACCTATTTCGTTTCTTCTTTTTGTAGTTATAGGGCTGCTTTTAAGAAAGAAAATATCGGCAGGCGATGAAACCAATGGATTGAAAAGTTTAATTCTTTCCATAGTTTTACCTGCAACTATATTTATTGCGCTTTTAAAGATTAATATAGATAGTAACCTTATTCTTTTTCCGGCATTAGCTCTTGGACTAAATTTATTGCTTTTAGCTATATCTCCATTATTACTAATTATTATTGGCATAGATGAAAACTCGCCATCTGGCAGAAGTGCTAAACTTTTAATTCCTTCTTTGGCTCCAGGACTATCTTGTTTTCCGTTCATTTTAGAATTTTTGGGTGATGGGGCTTTAGCAAATGCAGCCATGGCTGATTTAGGTAACAAATTCTTTGTTCTTTTTCTTTTATATTTATTGGCTGTTAAATGGCATTACAAAAAGGCAGACACACAAAAAATGCCTTTAAAATCGAGGTTAAAATCGCTTTTACTCACATTACTTTACGAGCCCGTTAATCTCTTTATTGTTGCGGCTCTTATTTTAGTTTCATTTAATGTCTCATTAGATAGTCTTCCTAACTTTTTGGGTAGTACATTATCTCGATTAAGCGCGATAATGACGCCGTTAGTTTTAATTTTTATTGGTTTAGCAGTGAAATTTAAAAAGAAGCAATTTTTCGAAATATTCTCATTACTTATTCTTAGAGCAGCATTTACACTTTTACTTATTTCTGCTTTCGTTTATGCTTTTAATTTAGTTGTTAAAAACGATATACTCGTTCTCATTGCATTTTCTTTAAGTGCTTGTAGTTTTTGGCCTTACGCTCATATTTCTGGTATAGATTTTAAAGAAAAAAATCGTGCAGACCAGGATAAAACTTTCAATACTAATTTTGCAATATCGATACTGGCCTTGTCCTTGCCTATATCTGTTTTACTTATTTTAGGAATTCTTACTGCTAATACAGTGTTTGTTTCGGCACCTAACTTATTATTGCTAAGTTTAGTTTTATTTTTTATGGGTATAATTTATCCTGTTATTTTAAAGCTTAGAAAAAGTTCGTTTAACCTTGAGAAGGAAGGGGTTTTAGGGCAAAATGCAAATCAGTAATACCTTTTTAGTTAAACGACCAAATTCAAAAAATCTACATCTAATAACTATAAGAATTATAAAGGATCGGAATCCATCAATAATAAATGTTTATTAATCTACCACATTCGGTATTTGTGAATTTAAAACAGCACGTTCTATATTCGTGCAATTCAAGTAATTTTAGAACGAACTATAATATAACGCAACTTGTGAAATTAGCGACATTAGCCTCATATTAACTGTTACCAGCAATTTCCTTATTGCCGAATATATTGAAAATAAAATTTATAACTTGAGTGAGGATAAAAACGCAAGGTAGTCGAGTAAACGGCTAACCTCGCATATTAATGAGCCTTCAATAGCATGCAGTATTCAAAGAAGTCTCTATTTATTAAAATCAATCATTCAATAATTAATCTTTGCTATCTACCATACAGAAAGACCTATAATCTCCCCATTCGGGCCTGTAAAGAACGTATACTTATCTTTAGCATAATTTTCATTTTCTAGTTCATAGCCTGCTTCTATTAGTTTATCACCTATTGTTTTTATATCATTTACCCTTAGCATAAAGTGATTGTGGTTAGTATTCCCAACAGGGCCAATGGTGTGCTTATATTCAGGAGCAGTAAGAGATAGGTGTATTTCTAAATCATCGGCCTTTAGCTTCATTACCAACATACCCTCAATTCCTGCGCCCTTATATACCTCTGAGCCGGATAATTCAAAGCCAAGAATTTCACGGTACAGCTTTAATGTTTTTTCTAATTCAAGAACATGTACACAAATGTTTTTTAATCCTATTACCCTTGCTTCTGACTTTACTTCTGTATTTTTTACTTTTTCCTGTGTTGTCTGCGCTGATAAGGAAATTATACCTAGAAAAATAAAAACTGTTAAGAAAGATATTGTTTTACGCGATTTTAAATACGCTTCATTGTTACTAATTTTGAAATTTGTATTCATAATAATCATTTTGTGTTTTTACTGTTACATGTTTATATTTATAGTACTTCTCATTGACCTTTGCTGTTTTGTAAGTATATTAATCTAGAAAAGATTTAACTGTTCTTTGCTTAGAGTTGATATACTTCTAATCCTTATATCTTTAAAGAAAACCTCAGCTGCTTCACTTTGAATTTGAATTTTTCCTTTTGTCAATGGTACTATATTTCCGTTTTCATCTGTATATCTCGAGTTTTTAAGAATCATAACAACCTCTCCGTTTACAACATGAAGGCTTTTGCCTTCAAAACAGTATAAATCTAAAGTATTCCATTCACCCTTAGAATTTTCATGATTACTTTTACGCATACAATAATTTTTGTATTTACTTTTCATGCTTATAGGTAAATAATCTTGGGATTCATGAGCTAAAGGGTTGAGGTTTGATTCAGGTTTATAAGCCTTAATGTCAATTCCCGATGTTGCTTGGCTCCAGTAATCACCAGTATAACCTTCCATTATTTGGAATTCCTGCGACAGCATCCACGAACGAAAGAATTCAGCTCCCAATGGTCCAATCGAATGGTACAGAATACCCGAATCCATGAGCTTGTCTTTTCTGGGTTGCCATTTTATGTTTCCCCATTTATATTTTAATTGTAAATGGTAATTTTGATAGTCGTTTTTTGTTATTAAACAACCATAGTATTCTCCACTAATCCTTACTATGGTATCGTCTGCTTCCTGAAAAATTGAGAATACATTGTACGGATCATTATTTAACCCAATTGGTTTTATGAGTTCTTTTTTTTCATCTATTGGTGGTTTGCCGTTGTACGCGTTTTTATGTTTGAAACTTAAGTAAGAATCCCATTTGGATAGATTAAAATCTATTAATTCTTCCCAAGGATTGTGTTCTTGGCTTGAAGCGTACTTATGAATATCATTTGAACATGAAAGTATCAGTGTCGATATTAACAGAAAAAGGCTAATGCGCATATTTATTAATTTTTATTTAAATATTTTAAAGATAGCTCTTAAATCCAAAACTAAAATTTTGAAGAAGAAATGGTTTTAAGCCTATTACTTGTAAATAATATTTCTGTTTTTTCGGTTAAATTTCTGCATTATTGCATATAACAAGGGTTGAAAAACAGCACCATTGTCTAAAGCACTTGTGGGTAATATTATATTTTTTCCAGGATATAAATCGTAATGATTTTTAGTAGTTTTTGTTTGTACATGAGGTGCATTAAAGGAAACATCGGCAAAAAATGGTTTTTCGTTGTTATAGTTTTTAATCAAATTAATAGCTTCGTTTGCAGTAATATCGGTAATATGACCAGCTGGTGAATTGTATGTTTTTAATTGCCCGGGCTGTATGCTCCCGGTTTGGTCAAAAATCTCTTTAATATTTTTTCCCATGGCGTGCCATTTCCCGGTCATAAAAGTATTTAAGTAATTAAAGTTAGAAAGCAATGAATAGGTAAAAAACTATCTTATATGATTTTTAAATCAATAATTATTAACCATAGGAAGAATGTCTAGTGTTTATGTTATCATTAACAAAAAATTATTCAACTACTTTAAATTCTATAGCCTGTCCACCGCCAGAAGCTAAAATAATTTCTAATACATCTATAGAAGAAACTTCTCTTTTAGAAATCTCAAATGCTTCTGGATTTGTTTCCCAATCTGCATCTTTTGAATCTGCATAAATAGTTGCTTCGTAATTTTTTCCTTTAGAAAGGAAAGATAAATCTATTTTAAAACTTCTTGAATTTTCGTCAGTAATACTTCCTAAATACCAATTTTCTGTCCCTCTTTCTTTTCTAGCAATTGTATAAAAATCGCCAATTTTACTATTTAACACTTTACTGTCAGACCAATTGGTTGGAACATCTTTTATAAATTGAAATGCCGCATTTCCTTCATAATTTTCTGGTAAATCAGCAGCCATTTGTATGGGACTGTACATAGTTAAATAATAAGCCAATTGTTTACAAATTGTTGAGCGAACTCTAAAACTTTCTTTTCTCCAAGGTTTATCTGGTAAAAACACATCAAAAATACCAGGTGTGTAATCTATTGGGCCGCCTAAAATTCTTGTAAATGGCAATACAACACCGTGTTCTGGCGAATTTCCTTCACTCCAAGCATTGTATTCTTGTCCGCGAGCTCCTTCACGAGCCATTAAATTAGGATATGTACGTTGTTCGCCCGTAAATTTTATAGGTTCATGGTTTACAATTAATAATTTATGTTTTGCAGCCGCTTGTACCATTTTTTTATAATGGCGAACCATATATTGACCGTGATGATGTTGACGATATGTTTTTTTATCGTAATCATAATTTACATCACCGGTATAACCAACCTTCACCGTTTTTATACCTAAATCGGCACACATCTTATACAATTCATCCATTGCTGGCTCATAATGATCTATATCTGAAATTGTTTCGTGATACATCATCATTCTAACACCTTTTTCTTTTCCGTATCTGCAAACTTCTTTAATATCAAAATCATCGGTTGAAGTTTTCCAGTCGAAAATATTGTAACCAGTCCAAGAACCTTCCATATCATCCCAACCTTTATCCCAGCCTTCAATTAACACATCAGGAATACCGTGTTTTGCGGCAAAATCTATATGATATTTTGCGTTTTTTGTATTTGCACCGTGTGGTCTAGTTATAGGTTTTCCAAATTGAGTTTTTTCTGCCCAAGCTGATTTTCCAATATGTAATTCCCACCAAATACCGATGTATTTATAGGTTTCAATCCAACTTGTATCTTCATATGCGCAAGGTGGATTTAAATTCAAGATTAAATCAGACTCTACTAAATCTCCAGCTGTTTCACCAATTTGAATAGTTCTCCAAGGCGATTGAAATGGTGTTGAAGCTCTCACCAAATCTCCATTTAACCAAGGTGTTAAATGGGCTTTTAGTTTTGAACCATCTAAGGTGTTTAGCAAATTCATGCCTGCATAATCTGTTAAATCTGCTTCGTGAATACTTACCACCAAATTATCATTAACCTCAATAGTTGTTGGTGTATTTGCCATATTTGCACGCTCTTCTTTACCTTGTCTTCGTGCAAAATTTATAGAATCTCCTATTTTACTAATGGGTGAATTGTAATATATTTTTTCGTAATTATCATAATCGGCAAAATTCCACCAAGCTTTGTAATCTCCATTAAAATTAAACTCTGTTAATTCATCGGTAATTACAAAATCTTTCAAATTTTCTTGCATTGGAAAAACATATCTAAATGCAACACCATCGTTATAAGAACGTGCAACAACATCAATTAAAACATCAGATTCTTTTTGTTTTAAATGAAGTGTTAACTCATTAAAATTATTGGTAATTTCTTCTCGTTGTCCCCAAACTGTTTTCCATTGAGAGTTTTCAGTAGTTTCTTCAGAAGAAATAATTTCAAAACCATTTTTTAAAGATTGATTTTTTAATTCAAAACCTAAAGCTGAAAGTTGTAAGAACTCTAAGTTATTAGAGCTTATACTATAAAATAATTGTCCCACATCATTCAATTCAAAAACAATTTTATTCTTTGAATCAGGAGAGGCAACTTCCTTAACAATATTATTTTGGTCACAACTTGCCATAAAGAATGGCAATAGAAGTAGTAAAATATGTTTCATTGTTTCAAATTTTAATAGTAATTAATGGTGTAAGATTTTAAAGGTCGTAATAACAGGCAATGCTTATTATTAGACTTCCTTGCCTGTTGGAAAATAGACTTGTAAAATTATTTAGAGCTCGAAACAATTTTTGAAATAACAAAAGGCTCTTTATCCCCAGGAGGCATAATTTTAATTGATTCGTGCTTAACTTCACCATTAACGGTTTTTATTCTTAGACGAACCGGTTTTCCGTATTCCGGTGGAATTGGAATTTTGATTTGAACCTTACGCTGATTATTTAAAAGGGTATACGAACCAATATCTACGCCTTCCATAGAAGCAACAACTATTGCCTCTTTGCTCGCATCTGAAAAGTTCAATTCTGCATCCCAGGTACTAACATAAACGCCTGGGTCAATAAATACAATTTCGTATTCCACCCAATCAAACTTATCTTCATCGTTCTTTTTGGTGTTGTTAGAGTCCAGCACACCATCTTCATACAAATAATCCCATTTCTTTGTGCGGTTCTCATCGTTGGCATCAAAGTAGCCACTTTTTTGTCCCACACTGATTTTTGGGATTGACCCTCCAGCTACCTTAATGATTTTTGAGGCTACCATTTTGTCACTCGACTGGCCAATCATAATTTCAAACTCACCTTCTTCAACCTGAAATTCGTTCGCCGTTAAGTTGTAGTGAGAAAATGCTTCGTAAGGTAGCTTGATCGAAACTGTTTTGCTTTTACCTGCTGGAACATGAACGCGTTCAAAACCTTTTAAGGCTTTAATCGGAACAACACGATTTGTTTCAACATCGCGCACATACACTTGTACGATTTCATCACCATCCATACTGCCTACATTGGCTACACTAACTGATACGACTAAATCTTCCATCGATTTTAAACCTTTTTTATCGAGTTTAAGGTCTTTAATATCAAACTGAGTATAGCTTAGTCCGAAACCAAAAGGATACAATGGCTCTGGCTCAGCGTACATGTATGTGCGACTTACTACAGGACCATAATCATCTTTCCATGTTTTAACATTGTAATCGTGAAAATGGGGAAGGTCTTTTTCTGATTTAACCCAACTTGTACTTAACTTACCTCCTGGATTTATATCCCCAAATAGCATTTTTGCCAATGCCGTTCCTTGTTCCTGACCGTTGGGCCATGCACATACAATACCCGGAATGTTTTCTTGTTCCCAACCTACAGACGTCGATCCACTTGGCACAAGAACTAAAACAATGTTTTTATTAACTGCCTGAACGGCTTTAATAAGCTTATGCTGATTCCCTGGTAGATTTAATGAAAGTCTATCCAAGGTTTCAGTCGCTGTTGATTCGTCGTTACCAACAATTAGGATTACCGTTTCAACATTTTTGGCTAGTGCTACTGCTTCGTCTATTTTTTGCTGATCATCGTCTGCCCCTGTAACTGAACACCCTTCGGCAAAACTCACTTCTCCTTTTGCTCTTTTTTGTATTCCTTCGAGATTTGATATCTTACTCTTTGGATTACCTGAGTATATTCCCAACCAACAGTAATCAGCGAACGGTCCTATTACAGCTACCTTATCATCATTATCTTTAAGTGGTAATATATTATCGTTTTTAAGAAGTACAATCGATTGCTCAGCAGCTTTTAATGCTAGTTGCTTGTGCGTTTCGCATTCAAGTACACTTTTAGGTATCTTTGAATATGGATTCAGTGACTGATCGTCGAAATCACCCGTCATAAATCTCAGTCTCAATAATCTTCTTACCGAAACATTTAGTTCCTCTTCTGTTAATAAACCTTGTTCAATAGCTGATTTTAGCGCTTGTACAAAAGGCGCTGATTTAGTTTTGTGTCTGAAACACTCTTGATCAACACCCGCTTTAATGGCCATTGCAGCAGCTTCTTCCTGAGTTTTTGCATAGCGCATGCGTTTTTCTAGACCTTGAACTGCAGCCCAATCGGCAATTACATAGCCTTTAAAGCCCCATTCGTTGCGTAACACGCCGTTTACCAACCAATCGTGAGCAGAACATGGTGTACCGTTTACACCATTGAGACCAGTCATGATTCCGGTGGCTTCCTCATCTATTATACAGGTTTTATAGGCCGGAAAGTAATATTCATATAAGTCCTCTTGCCTTACTAGTGAATGGCTGAATTCTCTACGAAAGTCAACATTGTTGGCTACATAATGCTTTACTGTTGTTACAGTTTTAAGGTGTTTTGAATCATTCCCTTGCATTCCACGAACATACATACGCGCTATCTCGGACATTAAATGTGGATCTTCGCTGTAGCATTCTTCATTGCGTCCCCAACGTGGGTCACGTGCCATATTTACGGTTGGAGCAAACATCATTACTTCCTTTTGACCTGTATTTTTAAGTGCTCTAGCTTCATTAGAAATAGCGGTTGCTACATCAAACATTAGGTCTGGATTCCAAGTTGCTCCCATAGCTATGTTTTGAGGAAACTGAGTGCAATTCCAGGCTTTTAACCCATGAAGAGCTTCTCCATACCATTCATAACTAGGAATATCTAATCGTTCAATTGCTGGAATTCTTGATCCACAATAACTAATTTTTTCTTCTAGTGTCATTTTCGACAGCAAATCTTCAACGCGCTCTTCAATGGGTGCGTCAGGTTCTTTCCAAGTTTGGGCTTTCACTCCCCAAACGCATAAGAGTAAAAGGAATAGTGAAATGTTTTTTACTACTTTCATAATTTCTGTTGATTTTCTTTTAATTAAAACTTATTCTGCACCTTGATACTTAAACCAATCAAAAAATGCTATTTTCTTACTTTCTTTTCCTGATGACGTAACATACATGCCCACGTATACACCATTAAATTTTTGTGCAACCTCGTCAGAAACAATCGTATAATCTTGTGCTGTGCCTATGGGTTTCAGTTCAAACTTATTTTCACCATAATAGAATTGAGCATTAATGCCATCAACTGCTACACTAAAAACAACACTTTCTTTTTTATAAGGAATACTTACTATGACTTGCGGTTTAAACTCACCCTTATTTCCTTTTTGCAATGTTTTTAAAAGTACAAGTTTGTTCTTCGTTTTCAACAGTTGATAGTGATTCCCGTGACGACGATAAATCACCAACCCAGCTTTTTCATTTTCTTTTTTAGTTTTAAACGAAAGCGATGTGCTGGCTTCATAATTTAGGTGTCGGGTACGTTGGGCAATAAAGGATGGGTTAACAAATTCAGCAACCGATTCTGGTCGTAACTGAATCTGTATTTGTCCGCCTTTTTGCTCGTACCAAGTTTCTTTGGGCGATCGTAAGAAGTTCCATTCAAGCCCCAATACTTCACCTTCAAACTCATCCAAATCGTTGGTTTTATGTACTGGGCTCCAAGGTAATTCGGGTCGTTTTTGTTCAAATTGTAATAAACCCTTTCTCGGATTAAAAATAGGAGTTACACCAGATTCCTGATTCGTCATTTCAACTTTTGCTAAAAATGTTTCACGAGCTAATGTGATAAATCCATCTACTTGTCTTTTGGCAAGCATTACACTCCACCAGTCTCCATTTTGAGTTTGTACTAAATCTGCATGTCCTGTTTGTTGTATAGGATATTCTTTTCCCAAATGACGATGCGTCATTACTGGATTCGCATGATTAGGAATGTAAGGTCCCCAAATATTATTACTATTAAACGCAGTTACAGCATGATACTCTCCAGTCCCACCTTCTCCTATAAGTAATAGATATTCTCCATTGATTTTATATATATGCGGTCCTTCTGCCCAACGTGCATTAGATGCATGTCCATAGGTAAGTTGTTTTTTCTCACCAATTAGCTCGCCTTTATCTGGATTTATTTCTTGCATCCAAACACCATTTTTTCCTGGCCATTTGTTTTGTGAGTTGTCAACAATTCCAGCTCCAGTATAATAACATTTACCATTATCATCCCAAAACAGAGAAGGGTCTATTCCAGGAGCATCTTCTATCCATATTGGGTCTGACCAAGAACTGTAAGGGTCTTTTGTTGTGATTATAAAATTCCCATTGCCTCCAACCATTGTGCAGATAATATAAAATGTTCCATTGTGATGTCGAATGGTAGGAGCGAAGATACCTTGAGAATTACCTAATCCATCAGGATAATTAATCTGTGTTGATTTAGATAATCCATATCCAATTAATTTCCAATTAACTAAATCTTTACTTTTATGAATTGGCAGTCCTGGAAACCACTCGAAGCTAGAATTTACCATATAGTATGTATCTCCTACACGACAAATAGATGGATCTGGATAAAAACCAGACAAGATTGGATTTTTAAAATTGTCTGGAGCTTTTTGTCCTGAAACATTAAAACAAATAAATGCAAAAAAGAAAAACTTAATTATCATTAATTTCATTTTCAAATCAATTAAAATTTAATTATTTCTTCGTTCACATTAGAGATAATGGGCACTATATAAAATGAATAGTTATACGTTCCTGGTGTAATTAAATACGCTTTATGTGGTTCTGCACTAGGCGACCAAGTATCATCTCCACCAACTCCTGTTTGTTTTAAATCTACATTTACAGTTAAAACATCTCTAGCTATTAACTCGTTTGTATGATTCGCTTCTTGTAAATTTTTAGTACTATAAGGCACAACGCTAAAACTTAATTTATCTTCACCTTTTACTAAAACTCCACTGTCTTTTAAATTTTCCAATTTAAACCAGCTAGTTTCAGTATGATTTCCAAATTCTTCAGGATATACATATTCATAACTCATGGTTTTTACATTTCCTGAATACAAACCTATATGCGAACCATAATTTCTATCAACATAATTTGGATGTGGACCTTTACCTAAATACGTTAGCTTTCCATATGTGTCTGCAACATCAAACTGCATTCCAACTCTTGGTGCATTTGGAGCATCTTTTGCTATTTCTACCTTATAATCTACTTTTACTTCTCCACTTCCTAAAATGGTATACACTAAATTTACCTTTGTACTTGGGTTTGAAATTTCACCAGCAACATTAACAACAACTTTCCCGTTTTCTTCAGCATTTACAGAAACATTTGTTGCTTTAAAATTATCTCCAGCATTCATCCAATCAAGTTCATTTTGTTTTTTTAAGGCCCTTCTATATGCTTTATCATTTTCAGTTTCGGCTCTCCAGAAATTCAGTTTTAAAGGTGAAGAAACTACGTTAATTCCTTTGGATTTGTATGACGTTACATAACCTGAATTTTTATTAACCTTTAATACAACAGTTTTGTTTTTTACGATAACTTCTTTTGTGTTTTCAATTACCGTTAAACTTGAGTTACTTTTTAAATTTGCCGCTTTTTTTACTGAATAATTTAATTTAAATTGTTCTTCAAAAACTATATAGCCCTTATTTTCCCAAAGCTCATTTTCTTTTAGTTTTCCTTGAATATTTATAAAGTATTCTGCCTCGGCTTTTAATTTAGGTTTTTTAAACGTTATTTTTAACGTACTCGTTTCAAAAGGTTTTGTGTTTAATGGTAATATATTTCCTTGTTGAATAATTTTTCCGTTTTCAGTAATATTCCAATACAAATTGTACCTAGATAAATCTGCAGCGTGATGACGATTCAAAATCTCAAATTCACCATTTAATGCATTTACTGCTGAAATTACAACTGGCTGATTTACTTTTTTACATTCATACGTTGCTGGTTTTGGCGTTCTATCTGATGCTATAACTCCGTTAATACAAAATGTTCCATCGTTTGGAGTATCTCCAAAATCTCCACCATATGCTAAATATTCTTTTCCGTTCTTGTCTTTTTTCAATATTCCTTGATCAATCCAATCCCAAATATAACCACCTAAAGCTCTGTCGTTTTTATAAATAACATCCCAATATTTTTTCATATTCCCTGTTGAATTCCCCATTGAATGTGCGTACTCACACATTACAACTGGTCTATTATCAATCGCACTTGTATCGTCTATTAAATCTTGTAATTCCCAAGGTTGAGGATACATTCTACTCAACATATCTACCCAAAACGGATCCGTTGGATTTCCGTGATCTTGCGTATAAAACTTTTGTTTGTAATCTGGATGTGTTGGTACTCCTTGCGCACCTTCATAATGCACATATCTTGTAGGGTCAAAAACTTTAATCCACGTTGCCATTGCCGCGTGATTTGGTCCCATTCCAGACTCGTTTCCTAAACTCCACATAACAATACTTGGGTGATTTTTATCGCGCTCAACCATTCTAACTGCACGCTCTAAATAGGTGTTACTCCATTCTGAAACATTAGACAATTGCCCACGAACACCGTGCGACTCTAAATTTGCTTCATCCATTACATAAATTCCATATGTATCACATAAATCGTAGAAATAAGGATCGTTTGGATAATGAGAAGTTCTAACTGCGTTAAAATTAAATTGTTTCATTAATTTAACGTCTTCTTCCATATCTGCTCTTGATAGTGATTTACCGTTAGTCATATGATGATCGTGACGATTCACACCAATCATTTTAACTGGGTTTCCATTTACTAAAAAGCGACCTCTATCATCAATTTTAACTTCTCTAAAACCAACTTTTGTACTTGAAAACTGCACTGGATTTCCTTTATCATCTTTCACTTCAAGTAAAAGTGTGTATAAATAAGGATCGTCTGAAGACCATTGTTTTGGAGTTTTTACTTCAGTTTCAATCATTCCGAAATAGACATTGTCTCTTTGAGGATATATTTCACCAAAATACTTACCTAATTTCATTATATTTTTTTCACCGACAACGCTTCCATTAGCATCAACAAGTTTAGATGTTAATGTCCAATTATCTACTGTAGTTTTTAAAGGTGCTGTTCCAAAATGCCCCACTTTTTCAACATACTTATTCGCAATATTTGCAATAAATTCTGGTCTAATTTGAAGTTTTGCATTCTCATAATTATCATCAAAATCTGTTCTTACAAAAAAGTTAGACAATCTAACTTTAGGAACTGCCTTTAAGTACACTTCTCTTTCAATACCACTTAATCTCCAATGGTCTTGCGCTTCTAAATAACTACCATCGCTCCATCGGTATACTTTTACAGCAACTTTGTTTTCTCCGTTAACTAAATGTTTTGTAATATCAAACTCCGCAGGTAAGCGCGTATCCTCGCTATAACCAACAAATTTACCATTAACCCAAACGTAATAGGCTGAAGAAACTCCTCCAAAATGAAGAATTACATCTTTATCACTCCAAGAAGCATCAACTTCAAAAGATTTAATATAATGTCCAACTGGATTATCGTGATGATTTATATTAGGGAAATCGCTAAAAAACGGATAGGTAGCATTTGTATAAATTGGTGTTCCATATCCTCTCATTTCCCAATTTGAAGGAACATCTATAGTGTCCCAACCTGAAGTGTCAAAACTAGCTTCTTGAAGCGTTTTAGAGGCCTCAGCTGGTTTTGCTACCCAATTAAATTTCCAATCGCCATTTAGTGATTTGTAAAATTTTGAAGCTTCCCTTTCTCCTGATATAGCCTGAGCTTCATTTTCAAAATTATAAAAAGTAGCCGTAGCTGGTAGCCTGTTAATTTGATTGACATTAGGATTTTCCCAATCGTTTTTTTGTTGGGCTGTTGCAGCAATTGTTAAACATGTTAAGAGGAGAGAAAAAATAAATTTCATAATTTTTTAATTTGTAGTTATTTTAATGACTCCTTTTTCTCCTCTTGAGCCATAAAAAGAGGTTTCACTTGTGGATTTTATGTTTCTATAGAAAAAAGATGATTTTTTTCAGAATAAGATTTTTAATGCATACAAATGTGAAACTTTTGTATTATAAACCTTAAAACAAATGGACGTTTATATAAAACATATGTTTTGTTTAAAGAAAAATTTTATAAACTGGTATAATAAAATAATTGATAAAAAAAATAAATCTTTATAAACTAAATGCTTACTGTATTATAGATTATAAAATAACGATTTGTTATTGATTTAAAACCATAATTGTCTCTTAAGGAATAGTTTTTAAAGTAGTTTTATATCTCTTTATTAGATAAATAACACCGTAATTAAACTACTAAAAATGAATTTTAAAAAATTATTATTTTTATTGCTATTAAATGGCTTATTACTTACATCATGTAAAAAGGAAGTTGAAGTTGTAAATGAAACGCAACAACATCAGGCCTTTCCATTTAAACTACCAGAAACAAAACCTAACATGCCTTTAAGTAAAGCATTAGAAAGAAATTATGATGCTTACATGGGCCCAACACCACAAGATAACGAACTATATTCGCAGTTTAAATATACCGAGTTAAAAGGGTTTGATTATAACAATCATGACGGTACAATTTCCAGAAGAGATCCTTCAAAAGTGATTTTTTATAAAGGTAAATATTACGTATGGTACACATATAGGAATACAAAAACAGCTCCATTAGGATTAAAAAATGCAGCTAAGGCTACAGATGAAATTCCTTCTGCAGATTGGGATTTATCTGAAATTTGGTACGCCACTTCAGAAGATGGATTTACGTGGGAAGAGCAAGGTGTTGCTGTGCCAAGACCACCAAAACCTAATGTTGGGTGGCGTTCTGTAACAACTACTGATATTTTAGAATGGAAAGGAAAATATTATTTATACTACCAAGGCTTTATGGAAGTAAGTGGGTTGCGAGGAGATGATTGTCCGGTAGCTGTTTCTTATGCTGATTCACCTGATGGACCATGGACGCCTTACAATAAAATTGTAATTCCTAATGGAGGTGAAGGAGATTGGGATCAGTTTTCAATCCATGATCCATATCCTCTAGTTTATAAAGGGAAAATTTATTTATACTATAAGTCTGATTTTAACGGGCAACCAAACTTAATAAGAATGCAAGGTTTAGCAACAGCTGATAATCCTCTAGGACCTTTTACAAAGCATCCTTTAAACCCAATAATGAATTCTGGTCATGAAACCACCATGTTTCCATTTAAAAACGGAATAGCTGCTTTAGTTATTCGTGATGGAAATGAACACAATACCATACAATTTGCAGAAGATGGTGTCAATTTTGAAATAGCTGCAATTAGTAACTTGTTACCAAATGCAGGTGGACCATTTATTCCAGATGCTTTTACAGACACAAAAGATGGTAGAGGTATTACTTGGGGAATTTCACACTTTACAGCAGTAAATGGATGGACAACGAACCATGCTGTATTAGCACGTTTTGATTGTGATTTAAGTCAGGATGTGAATGACTCTGAAATGAAGAGAAATCATATTTATTATGGACCTGAACATTATTATAAACAAGGTTTAAGTAAAACACAAAAAGAAAGAATAGCTGCTGAAAATAAAAAGTTAAATAAATAAACTTTAAACCAAACAAATGAGAACGATTAAATTATCCTCTTTTCTCTTATTCACTCTTGTGTTTTGTATTGTAAATAACATTAATAGTCAGAGTAAAGAAACTTATAAAGAAGACTGGAAATCTATTGAAAAAGTAAATCCCGCACCAGGTTGGTTTAAAGATGCTAAACTGGGTATTTATGCACATTGGGGACCGGTTTCTTCTGCATTTGAAGGGAGTGACCCTGATACTTGGTATGCCGGTTGGCATGGCATGAAAATGTATGAAGATGGTAAAAAGGTTAAAACCAAAAACGGAAAGCCTTCCAACAATTATATTCACCATAAAAAAAAGTATGGAAATCCTAAAAAGTACGGATACAATTATATTATAGAGCAGTTTGATGCTTCTGGTTTCAATGCTAAAGAATGGGCTGATTTGTTCGCGAAGTCAGGAGCAAAATTTGCAGGTCCTGTGGCTATGCATCATGATAATTTTGCTATGTGGGACAGTAAAACAACGCGATGGAATTCCATGAATTATGGAGGGATTGATCCATCCGCAGCTCTTAAAAAAGAAATTGAAGCTAAAGGTATGAAGTTTATGGGGTCTTTTCATCATGCTTTTACTTGGAAATATTTTGCACCTGCACATGCACATGGTGGAATTGATCCAAAGGATTACGATTTATATACAAACCCACATACATTAGATTCAGATGTGCCAGATGCACAATTTTATGAAGATTGGTGGGCTAAATTAAAAGAATTTATTGATGTCTATCAACCAGATTTAATTTGGTTTGATTGGTGGCTTGAGAATATGACTGAAGAGTCTCGTTTAGAATTCTTATCATATTACTACAATAAGGGTTTAGAATGGAACAAAGAGGTGGCTGTATGTTATAAAGAAGCAACATTTACAGAAGCAACTGCAATAAAAGATTACGAACGTGGTCGTCCAAATCAACCTAAGGAAAATATTTGGTTAACCGATACGTCTCCTGGTGCTTGGTTTTATCGACCTGGAGCAGTGTTTAAAACACCTAATGAGCTAATTGATGTTTTAATTGATATTGTAGCAAAAAATGGTGTGATGTTATTGAATGTTCCACCAAATCCTGATGGCTCAATACCAAAAGTTATGGCCGATTTGTTAATTGATATGGGGGCATGGTTAGAGGTTAATGGTGATGCTATTTATGGTACTAGACCTTGGACAATTTTTGGTGAAGGCCCAACGCGATTACCAGAGGGCGGACATAAAGTTGAAGAAAAAATAAAGATAGAATATAAGAATACAGATATCAGATTTACTAAAAAATCAGATAAAGAATTCTTTGCTATTGTAATGGATACACCAGAAAATGAGATTATTATTAAATCTTTAAGTACACAACTCGGGGTTTTAAATTCTAAAATATTAAAGATTGAACTTCTAGGAAGTAAAGAGGACACGAAATGGGAGAGAAATGAAAGAGGACTTGTTATTCAAACACCGCAAACATTTCCAACTGATTATGCTCATGCTTATAGAATAGTTTTAGAAGGGTACACTGAAAATAATATTGGTGGAGGAGTTGATGCACATGTAGATTAAAATAATCGCAATCAAAACAATTATTGGACAAAGGCAATTAATAACAACCTGCTATTCACAAGAAAAAAATCAAAAACCACCTAATGTCTTTTTTTAATTTTAGCTGATGATCAAGGCATGGGTGATTTGGGTTTTAACGGAACCTCGCGGCTTAAAACACCAAATATTGATTCGTTTTATAAAATGTCAGTTGGCTTTACGGACTTTGATGTAAGTCCACTTAGAAGACCAATACGTGGCGCGATTATGACAGGGTGATTATGCTATTGAAGTTGGTGAAGAAAAATACTTCGTGTATTGATGTATAATTTAAATCCATCAATTCATTTTATATATGTGATTCAAACTAATTTATAAAGACTTAATAAATGTAAATCATGAATTCAAAAAAGAACTTGGTCAATGTGCTCATAATATTTGTTGTGGTATTGGTTAATACATCTATATATTCTCAAAATCCAGATAATACATTTCTCAATATTAAATCATTTGGAGCGAAGGGTGATGGTAAAACGGATGATACTCCGGCACTTTTAAAAGCTATGGAAGCGGCAACCCAAACTGAAGGAACAGTATATTTTCCACATGGAAATTATTTAATTCATCCCGTTAAAGTGCCAAGCCACATTACATTGTTAGGTTATTCAGCTTGGGCTTATGCAAATAAAGATAAAGCCGATAAAGATTATATTGGAAAAACCATTTTAACGGCAAATTCTGGTAATGGTCGTGCCTTACTGGATTTGGATAATAATCGTGGTATACGAATTATAGGATTAACGCTAGATGGGAAGAAACTGGGAAAACGTATGCATGGTATTTATGCACGACATTCGGGCTGTGAACAAAATAATAACATAGAAGATTGTAGGATACAGCATTTTAGTGGTTCAGGTATTCGTTTAGAACGCTCATGGGTTTTTGGAGTTCGTCGTTGCTTACTAATGTTCAATCAAGAACATGGTGTGGATGTAACTGGAGGTTATGATGGTTGGATGATTGATAATCAGTTTACGGCTAATGGAGGCTTTGGGCTTTTTGCAAGAGGCGAACCGCATCCGGATAAAACGGACGAAGAAATAAAGGATTTGAAGTTTTTTGGAGGGGCATCAGTCATGGTAACGGCTAACCGTATTGAGTGGAATAAAAAAGGAGGTATTTATTTAAACAAATCTAACTCAATGCAAATTACGGGATGTGCTGTTGATCATAATTTTGGTCCCGGTATAAAAATCACCAACGGAACCGCTCATACTATTTCTGGTAATTTATTTAGAAGTAACGGTGTAGACTCTCAAGATGATGCTTGTTCACAGATTTGGTTGGAGAATGTAAATGGTGTATCTGTAACAGGCAATAGTATTTGGGGTTGGTACAATCGTAAAGAGCATAAGTTTGAATTTCCTTATCCGTTTTATGGGATTATTGCCAAAAATCTTAAGGGTAGTGTGATTTCAAGTAATGCTATGTATCACAGTTCGAGTAAAGAAGGTGTTAGTGATCGTGGTGGAAACGAATCGTCTATTATTAAGGATAATGCTTATGTGAAGCCGAAAATTGAAAAGATTGAAGGTGGTGGATTTCGTTTAGTGAACTAGAAATAAATAGCATTTTTGCGTATTGGAACTTTAGTTTTTTTTGAAGTACTAATGATGGCAGATACACCCTTGTTAGGGATTGTATCGTAAAGACCACAGCTCGACGAAAGAGGTGCGAGGACTTGGAATGGAAATCCCGACCCAAAGGGGAAGGACCAAACAATTCTTAATTGAACTCATGCTAATTTAAATTTAAAATATGTTGGTAAAAAAATTGTTGGCAGTAGTATTGATTTTTTTAATTGGGATGTGCGTTTAGCGCACAGTCTAGACCACCTGAACTTCTAATGGGTAAATGTTGGGTTATGAATCCTGATTTTTCAGATGAATTTAATGGTACGGAATTAGATAAATCGAAATGGCTAGACCATCATCCAACTTCGAAAGGTAGACCGCGAGGTTTATTTATGCCATCACAGGTATCGATAAGCGATGGTTTTCTTCATGTTATAGGTGAAAAAATGGAGAAAGATACTGTGGTTGGCAATGTTACTTTTAGTAAAAAAAGCTGGTGCTGTGGTATCAAAAAAATAGCTCAATTTGGTTGTTTTACTTCTATTCTTAAGGCGCCATATCCTCCCATAGATAATCCTGAAATAAATAAATAAATAAATAAATAAATAAATAAATAAATAAATCAGATTCTTTACTCTCGTTATCAATATTTTCAATAACATCTTCAACAATCCAACTCTCAAAATTTTTATTATTATGCGGTAAATACGCAGAGCATTTAGGCTTCCCTTCTTTTGGAAGCCTACATCTTCACTTTTAAAGTTTATAAAGAAACATGTGATTAAATAAATGAGGTTTGATAGAATATACAATTTTGCTATACCAGCAACATGGTTGTAATATATATCTTTTAAAAATTAAATACACAAGAAAACACATTCGTTACACAATTTTAAACATATGTTCAATCAACCAAGTTAGTCTTCAATTAATTTTGTTCAAGTTAAATATCATAAGGGAATAATATGTTTAACGATTACAGAATCTGTCTATAATTTATTACTACAATTAATGTTAATTTCCAATCTAAAATAATTAAACAATGATAAAAGTTAAATTCATAATTAAAATTTTAATAATAGTTTGTACGGTTTCCTTTTACGGATGTAGCGGAGGTGACGGTGGAGGTGACGATGATGGTGGTAAAGCTCCTGAAAAGGCTACTCTTGTTTTTCCATTAAATAATTCTGAATGTAATGAAGGGGATATTATCTCTGAGACACAAACTAAAGTAACTTTTGAATGGAACGCTTCAGCGAATACAAATAAATATACAATAGTGCTAAAAAATCTTGTTGATAATACGACTAGAAATATTAATACTACTAATACAAGTCAGTCAGAAAATCTCTTAAGAGGAGTTCCTTACTCGTGGAGCGTTATCTCTAAATCCAATTCAAATACCACTACAGCAACAAGTGATACTTGGAAATTTTACAATGCAGGATTGGGTGTTGAGAACTATGCCCCATTCCCTGCTGAACTTGTAGCTCCTAACATGGGAGGATTAACCAGTACCACTACTACTTTAGAATGGAATGGTAGTGACATCGATAATGATATTGAGAGTTACGATGTGTACTTAGGTACCAGTAATTCACCTACTACTTTGCTAGAATCAATATCAAGTACAAGTAGTAGCGCAAGTGGGCTAACGGCAAATACTGTTTACTATTGGAAAGTGGTTACTACAGACACACATGGAAACAACTCTGAATCTCCTGTTTTCGAGTTTAGAACGCAATAATACTATTATGAAGCGGATAGCAATCATTTCAATTATACGATTTAAGTTCAGAATAATTTGAAATTAATAATATGGCTTCAAAAACACCCAGAAAAGCTAAAAAAAGCATATGCTATGAAATTATCTAAAAAAATCATTTTACTACCATTTTTACTATTAGTCTTAAACTCTTTCGCTACAGATATATATGTATCGAAAGAAGGAGACGATTCAAATGATGGCACTATAGAAAATCCTTATCTAACAATTACAAAGGCAGCCGAAGTAGCAGTTGCAGGTGATACTGTATATATAAGAGAAGGAACTTACGAAGAAACCCTAGCGCCTTTAAATTCTGGTACAGCAGGTAGTCCAATAATATTTCAATCTTATCCAGGAGAACGCGTAATAATAACTGCAATGGAAGCTTTATCTGGTTGGACCCAAGATAGTGGTGCCATATATAAAATAACCGTGCCTTTCGCTTCTTTGGGCCAAGAAAACTTTGTTATGTATAATGAAACTGCTTTAGATTTAGCAAGGTGGCCAAATAAAACTGAAGAAGACCCATTTGCTCTTGGCTCTATTAGAAATACTGGCGGTAGCAGTTCTGATGTAAGTACAGGGGCTTTTTTAACAGAAACCTCTATACCAGGTATTGATTGGACCGGAGGTGCGGTATGGTTTTACGGTGATAAGTCTGGTTCTGGTTGGATTGCTTGGAAATCACAAATTACAAGTAGTTCTGCAGGAAGAGTGAATTTTGACTTAAATAAAGACCCAGAATGGATTCGTACTTTTCATGCGCCGGCAGATCTTGGTGATTTTTATTTAGAAGGTGTAAAAGGAGCTTTAGATTATCAAAATGAATGGTATTATAATTCAGCTACTCAAGAGCTTTTCGTGCAATTACCAGGTGGAGCAGCCCCTGCAGATGGTTCGGTTAAAATGAGAAGAAGAAAAGAAACTATTAATTTAAAAAACAAAAAATATATTGAAGTTAGAAATTTAGCTGTTTTTGGTGGTGGTATAAATTTAGAAGATTCTACTACATGGCAAACAAATAGCAATACCACTAATAATGTTTTATATGGTATTTCTTCATTTTACGGTTCATATACTCAGGGTATTACAACTAGCTTTAGTGCTGGAGCTGCTGCAATTAAACTACAAGGTTCTAATAACACCATAGAAAAATGTGAAATCGCTTTTGGATCCGCAACAGGAATTAATGCGAGAGGAGAAAATCATATGATAAAAGACAATTTAATTCATGATTTTAACACCTTAGGATCTTACGATGCTCCTGTGGTTTTAAGGGGGATGAACAACTCTAAATTCATTAATAATACGGTTAGAAAAGGAGGTCGAGACGCTATAAACTTTAGTGGAAAAAATAATGAGCTGGCATACAATGATGTCTCCAGAAGTAACTTAATAGCAGACGATTGTGGTCTTTTTTACACTGTTGGAAGGCAGGAAAATACAGAGATCCATCATAACTGGTTTCACGATGCAGAGTCTAGAGGAAGTCTAAAAAAAGCAGCAGGAATTTACCTAGATAATGATGCAGCTAGTTTTAAAGTTCACCATAACGTGGTTTGGAATACCGAATGGTCTAATATTCAGATAAACTGGAATGGAACAGACATAGAAATATATAATAATACGTTATGGAATGGTGAAAGAGAAATGGGAGCGTGGCATAAAGAGGGTACATCTTTTACCAATGTTAAAGTTTGGAATAACCTAGGTAGTAAAGGGGAGTGGGAACCACAATCTGATAAACAGAATAATCTAGTTGTTGATGCTAGTGTATTTGTGGATGAAGCTAACGGTAATTTTAATCTAAAAACAGGTTCAAGTCCTATTAATCAAGGAAAAGAAATCTCTAACATTACAGATGGATTTTTTGGTAATGCTCCTGATGTTGGTGCATACGAAAATGGTGGAGATAATTGGGTTGCAGGAATAACTTGGGAACCACTTTATGGACCAGCCTTATTAGGATGCTACGGTTTACCTGGAGAAGAATGTGTTAATTTACCAGCAGATGATCAAGATTTAGATGGTGTAGCTGATGACTTTGACTTATGCCCAGATACTCCAATTGGTACCTCTGTTAATGCTGATGGTTGTCCATTCTTTTCTTTAGCCGCAGATAATTTCTCCGTATTAAGTACTGGTGAAACATGCGCAAGTAGCAATAATGGTTCTGTATCAATTACTTCAAAAGAAACTGCTTATACTTTTATAGCAAAAATAGAAGAAGCAAGTACTGAAAAAACATTTACGTCAAATACTGTATTTGACAATTTACCTGCAGATAATTATACAATCTGTATTACAACTACAGCAGATGCAGACTATAAACAATGCTTTAATGTAACAATTACGGAACCTGAAGATTTATCTGTATTTTCTAAAGTAGATAACACAAAACAAAGTGTTACTCTTAATTTGCAGGGAAGTTCTTTATATAGAGTTGAGCTAAATGATGTGTTAACAATTACCGATCAAAGCAGTGTTACCCTTGATTTAAACTCTGGTGAAAATAATTTAAAAGTTACTACTAATAAAGATTGCCAAGGACAGTATAAGGAAAGTATTGTGGTTTATGATCAGGTAGTGATTAGTCCAACTTTAGTTGATAATAAATTTACTATTGCTTTTCCAAATACTCAAAAACAAGTAGTAAATTATCAAATCATATCTATTACTGGACAGGTGGTGTTTCAAAAAAATGTATTTAACCCTGGTGTAAAGTTAGATGTAGATGCTCAATCCCTTACTTCTGGTATGTACTTTGTAAATGTTACTGCAAATAATGTTAATTTCCAATCTAAAATAATTAAGCGATGATATAATTAAAATTTAAGGAATAGTTTGTGCTGTTTCCTTTTTTGGAGGTAGTGATGGAGGTGATGATAATGGTAATACTCCAGAAAAGACTTCTCTAGTTTTTTGCATTATCGTATAAACTTTTTAAGTTTTAAAATCTCAGGTTAAATTTTAATCTGAGATTTTTTATTTATCAAATTTAAATTTTACACATTTATGAAACTAGAAGATTTATTGCACGAAGACTTTTTAAAGCAATTCAAGACCGGATTAGAATTAACCTCCTTTTTGGAGCAACTATTCAATAAAGAAGTTAAAGTCAACTTTAGGCGAGACAGAAATGCAAGCATCAAGAGACCGCAACAGCTCTTTTAATCCTTTAATTGTAAAGAAAAGAGAAAGTACCACAGAAGATATAGAAAACATTATTATATCCCTTTATACCAAGGGGATGAGTAACAGCGATATTGAAGAACAAATGCGAGAACTCTACGATTTTAAAATCTCTACATCTATTATATCAAGGATTATAGATAAGATTACTGGAGATGTTATTGCTTTAAGGAAAGACCTGTGGAAGCCACCTTCTTTATTGTTTGGATGGATATACTAAATCATTTTTTAGTTAAATTTGAAAACAGGATTAAGCTATAAATAGCTTAACCCTGAAATTTTATACTTACATAGAATTTAATATAATAGTCTGCGGCTCTAATCCGTCAGAAGTAGCTGTGATTTTTATCTCACCACTTTTTTCAGTGGATTTAACAACTAACAAACACAATCCATTAAATGCTTCCTTATTGTTAGCTTGAAATGATGTTAAAGATGTTGGGTCTCCATTGCCAACTGCTGCTAAAGTGGCTTCTCCTTCAATTTTAAATTTGACTATATTATCTGCCATAGGACAAATATTTCCATCTTTATCTTCAATTTTTACAGTAATGAATGACAAATCAGTTCCATCTGAAGTTATTTCTGTTCTATCTGCCACCAAGTTAATTTTATGGGGTTTATCAGCCGTTTTTATTCCTTTAGTTGCTACTTCTTTCCCATCGTTATAAGCTACAACTTTGATGCTTCCTGCTTGGTAAGGGACATTCCAAGACAATCTATATTTTGATTTATACATGCCTTTTTTGAAAAAATGATATTCTGATGGAATTTCAGTAATGTCTTTTCCTTTTACTTTTTTACCAAACGATTTTCCGTTTACAAACAATTCAACTTCTTCAGCGTTCGTATAGGCGAAAACGGGAATACTTTCTCCTTCTTTTTCTTCCCAGTTCCAATGTGGCAATACATGAACCATTGGTTCTTCTGTCCATTGGCTTTGATATAAATAATATCTATCTTTTGGAAAGCCAGCCAAATCCACAGGTGCAAAATAAGACGAGCGCGAAGGCCAATCTAAGTTCCAATAACCATGAGTGGAGTTGTCGCTTCCTCCATAAGGAGTTGGTTCTCCAATATAATCGAAACCTGTCCACATAAATTCACCTAATGACCTAGGAGCTTTTACCTGTGCATCGAACTCAATATCTGGAGCATATGCCCAAGGCGGCCCAACTATAACGTCATAACTAGACACATGGTTTGTTTCATGTTTTTCGTTAAACTCTATTGGTAAATGATAAACACCTCGACTACTTGTTTGTGAAGACGTTTCAGACCCATAAACAATATAGTTAGGGTTTTTCTCTAAAATTTCATTATAATTTTCAGGCCAATAGTTCATTCCAATGACATCTACATAATCCGCTAGTTTGTTCACGAAAGGGGCTGGAAAATAATTAAACCCAACTGTAGTTGGTCTTGTATTGTCTTCGTCATGGCAAATATCATTCAGCAGTTTTGCAACTTTCCAACCATCTTTTTGACTTTGCTCTAATATTTCATTTCCAATACTCCACATAATTACAGAAGGATGATTACGGTCTCTTTTAATCATATCTCTTAAATCTAATTCATGCCATTTGTCGAAATATTTATTATATCCGTTTTCAACTTTTCCAATTTTCCATTCGTCAAAAGCTTCAACTATAACAACTATACCTAACTTATCACAAACCTTTAATATTTCTGGAGAGGGAGGGTTATGACTTGTGCGTAATGCATTAACACCCATACTTTGCATAATTTGCATCTGCCGTTCTTTTGCTCTGTAATTAATTGCAGTACCTAAAGGGCCTTGGTCATGATGCATACAAACACCATTTAATTCTACTTGATTTCCGTTTAATAAAAATCCTTTATTTCTATCAAAATCAATAGTTCTAATACCAAAATCCGTATTGTATTCGTCTAAAAGAATATCTCCGACTAACACACTACTTGTTGCTGAATATAGAACAGGATTAGTAATATCCCATAAATCAGGATTATTAATAGTTATCTGAATATTTTCTTTAGTTTCTTTATCCAAATTAAAAGTTGAAGTGTCTTCTGCTACAACTTTTCCTTTATTATTTTTGATTGAAGTTTTTAAAACAACTTCTAAAGCTGTTCCACTTAAATTTGCAATTTTAGTTTCAACATTAACTAATGCCTTTTCTTTTGAAACTTCTGGAGTAGTTACAAATGTTCCATATTGTGGTATATGGATTGGTTCATTAATTTTTAGCCTTACATTTCTGTAAATTCCAGCTCCGGGGTACCAACGGGCAGATAAATCTTGAGGCGCTAACTGAACAGCTATTACATTGTCTTCCCCAAATTTGATATGCTTGGTCAAATCAAACTCAAAACCAATATAGCCATAAGGTCTTTCGCCAATATACGTACCATTTAACCAAACCTTTGCATTATTCATTGCGCCATCAAACTCAACAGAAATTGTTTTGTGAATGTTATCTTTCGATATTGTAAAATGTTTTCTGTACCAAGCTTCGCCATGAACTGGTAACCCGCCTGTTCTAGCATTATGTTTTTTATCAAAAGGACCTTCTATTGCCCAATCATGAGGAAGATTTAATCGTCTCCATTCAGAATCGTTTAAAACAAATGATTCGCCATTTTTTATTTCTCCTTTTTGAAATAGCCAATCTTTGTTAAAATTTTGGTCATCCAATGGTATTGGTTTTGGAGAATCGCATGATAGAAATGTTAGAATTATGAAGAAAATTAATATTGGTTTTATAGCTTTCATTAACTTATTGTGTTTTTTATTAAACAAACTATGCTTGATTAATGGCAAGGTTTATAAGTCTTCAAGCTTCCAAACTCTTACCCAATCAAATTTTGTGTATCTATCTTCTAAAGGTTTGTTGAAACCCATTTCTTCTGCAGTAGTTTCTTCAATCCAATCATAAAAATTACTAGACATTATTAAGCGTAAAGCTCCTGTGAAAGGGATTGCAGGAGTAACCGATTCTTCTAGTTTTCCATCAATGTAAAAATCTACTTTACTACCATCAGCATACCAATGAGCTGCGTAAACATGAAACTCTTCGGAGTTTTTTTTGTCAAAATTTGTTTTACCTCCTCTAGTTTGTCTATTGCCTATATTGCTACATGGAGTGTTATGTCTATGGGTGTTGTAATGAAATATCCTGTCCCATTTAGAATTTACTGCCCAATCATCATTAGTCCAAGCATCACCTAATTCGCCAGTAAAAACACCAACACACTCTTGTATGTCTATCTCAAAATCTTCGCCATTATTAAAGTTGCTTGCGCACGGTTTGGTTTCAGATTTTAACCAAAATGCTGCAGACATAGCTGTACCACTTGCTTTCATTCTGGCTTCTATGTAATATCCTGGTTCTGCTAAAGTTTTACCATAAATATAAGCACCGCCGTAATTACGCACCGCTGGATTGTTTGTATTATCTTTAGGAGAATATCTTGGGCTATCAAATTTTTCGCCCTCTATTCTTAAAAAACCATCTCCTGTACTTACATTATCTGCTTCAAAAAGAGATCGACTTGATCCGTACCAGCCTCTGTCGTTACCATTCCAAAGGAATTCTGGTGTAGGGTTCCATTTGTTCGTGTCAAATTTACTATCATTAAACTCATCAGATAACCCAGCAACTTTTACCCATTTTTTATTCGATGGTGTAGGATTATTACCAATAAAGTATGGTAAACTACTAGAAGGTTCATCACTGGTTACTGTTATGTTAAAACTACAATTTGCAGTATTACCAGCTGCATCTTTTGCCTGAAAAGTGTTTGTTGTGGTCCCTATTGGAAACATTTCTCCAGAAGCAATACCATCAATCTGTATTATTGTTGCTCCTATATTATCTGAAACGGTTGGTAAAGTATAGGTAACTTCTACCTCAGATTCTGTAGAAGAAATAGCAACATTTATATCTGCTGGACAAGTAATTGTAGGTTTAATGGTGTCTGCTGGTTCATTATCTCCAGAACAACTACAAGCGAAAATGGTAATAAATAGAAAAAGGGGAATAAGCTTAAATGTTTTTATCATAACAATTTTAATTTTCATCAAATTTATTATGAATAGAATACCGTTAGTAAAACAGATGATTTGAAGTTTAGAACGTATGTTTTTTTACTTTCTTTCTTGAATGAACTTAAATAAATATATTCAATTTTTAGCATTAGGGAAAGCGTTATTGGTGTAGTGGTAAACTTCAGGTTTCCCAGTGCCTCCTGCTTGGGCTATTTCAATTTTTTATTGATTTCATAATGTGTATAAAATATCAGAATGTTGTGGGTTATTTGCTAAGTTATGAAGTTTTTCCGTGGTTTTTTTTTAATGACACAATTTTATAATAATGTGGTATCTGAAACCTATACAAACGAATTGTCTTGAATCGAATAATCAGCATCGTAAATATCAAATTGCCGTTTAAGATAGTTACGGGCGTTCATTTAGAACTCGCATACAAAAGGCAAATAGCCAGATGTTTTGAAGTAGCACAGTTCCAACTCCTTGTCGTGGATGTAAATATAGTAGTGTCTCACAAATGTATTGCACGAATACATTTTTGTAAATGGCTTTCCCTCTTTAGTTCTGATTTCTTTATTTGCATATGTACGGCCGCTTTCTGCTCAATATTATATCGCAGCAATATAACTACTTAAATTATCATCACGTTTTAGGGACATCTTTTTTCGAATACGGTGTCTTGAAATATTAACGCTGTTTAGTGAGATACTCAGCAAACGAGACATTTCTTTACTGCTAAA
This sequence comes from Algibacter sp. Ld11, assembly GCF_045066735.1. Lineage (NCBI taxonomy): Bacteria > Pseudomonadati > Bacteroidota > Flavobacteriia > Flavobacteriales > Flavobacteriaceae > Algibacter > Algibacter sp. Ld11. The sequence continues at coordinate 202,507 of NZ_JBISHH010000022.1, forward strand.
ATTCAGTTTGATAAGCGCACAGTGTTTAAGCTCCGTAGGTGTTAAATCAGGGTGTTGCTTTCTTAAGCGTTCATAAAATTCGTGATTAACTTCTGTAAAGCGTTTATTAAATTGCTCCCACATTCCGTTATTTCTTTGTGCAATAAGCCGCTTCATGCTTTTATACTCTGTCAAGGTTGCACTTTTTAGTTTTTCTAACATCTTGTCAATAAGCGTATCTTTTTCAATCATCTGCAAGGTGCTAGAAGTAAGCTCTCTATTTTTCATTTCCATGATTGCTTCAGCTTTATCATGGTCAAACTTTGCTTGTAATTCAATCGCTTCTTTTTCAATATCCGACTTTCTAAGCTTCAAACGCATCCGTATCACTACAGTAATAACTACTAGTGCAAACAGTATAAAGACAATTAATAGTTTTAACCTTGATTGGATTAATTTGTTACGCTCTATTTCTGAAAGGTGTGTTTTAATTTCTTCATCTTTTTTACGAATGGTCTCTTCGTGTTTATTTTTTATTTGAAACAATTCATTGTTAACTGAAGTTCTAGCATTAAACAAGCTATCTTTTAACACATTGGCTTCCTCCAAGAAATCATAAGCGATACTAGTATTACCTAGAATTCTGTTGGTTTGTGCTAGTTTAGCAAGTAATTCACTAAGAACATCAGTATGTGAACGCACCTTTTGCAATTGTGATAGACTTTCCTTGTAATACTCATTTGCTCGATACCAATTCTTCTTTTTAGCATAAAGATCACCCAGACTTAGACTAGATTTAATAGCAAAATTTAAGTTGTTTTTTATAAAATACTTGTGCGATCTAAGTAGGTATTTTTCAGCATTGTCAAGTTGGCCCATCTCCAAATATATGTTGCCACGTTCCGAGTCGAGATAACTAAATTCGGATTGCCCTTGTTGTTCCTTCTTTCTAATCATTAGGCAAGTGTCGAGATAGTCCAATGCTTTGTCATAATTCTTCAATTTGCGTTCTACGATAGCCAAACCATAGTAAATATTAGCTTGACGATAACCTTTTTCTATGCTATTATCTTTTGAAAGTTGTAATGCAGTTTTCAAGTACTGTTGGCATTTGTCATAACGTTGATAAATGCTGTATAGCGCAGATAAGTCTATATTAATATCAATTATTATAAGCGGATTATTTTCCTTTTCGCCCAAAAGAAGGGCATCCCACAAGTGTTCGTAAGCCTTGCTGTATTGTCCATTAGTTTTGTAAGCATCTGACAAGCCAATATAACATTGAATTAGTTTTTCAGTATTTACACTTTTAGTATAATAAGTAATTAGTTTATTATATAAAACCAAGGCACTATCTGCATTAATATCTAACAACCTATTAGCCTCATGATAAACATCATTATGGTTATGCTCTGTAATGCTATCCATACCATAAGCATTACTCAAAGTTAATATGGAGCTTAAGGCATATACTAATATAAATATATAAGTTGTTCTCATTAAATTACTGGTTTTCAATGTTTAAAAAACTACAAATTATTTTATTGTAAATATAATATACAGATTAATTGTAACGATTGTAAATATAAAACAAATATAATTTTTTATGTTTTTAGGTGTATTGCAGATACTTTTGGAGCTATCAAAACATGTATTGACCAAAATAATAACCCAACACACAATAGTGCATTTCTTAAAACTAAACTATTAACTAAACTATTATTACCATGAAAAGAATAGGATTACTTATTACCATGCTTTTTTTAGCAACACAGGTTTTCTCACAAGGCTGGGGCTACAGCAACCAACGTATAGCCATTTCTGCGGACGGAAATAATCAGCCCGACCCAAACACTTGGGGTGGCTCAGTGACTGCAAATGCACCTGCTGCTGATGCCGGCAAAACTTTCACCTATAACTCGGCCTGGCAACGTGGAGACGAGGACGATTGGAGTGCAACACCTGCCGCTTTAGCCATGTTGGCCAATGCCAATCTAGAGGCTAAATTGGTGCATTATTCGTATAATAACTTTATAGGATCACCAGCACATACAAGCGAAACGAATGTTATGAAAGAAGGTGTGGAAGGCGCCTTAGAATTCTTTACGGAGTTTGATGCCTCTGTTTTCTTCGATGTTTCGGCTAATAATACAGCAGCTATTAATCATTTGGCTGAGCAGATTAAGATATCAACAGCAAGTGATCCTTTGTATTTTGTACAAATGGGACCTAGCGAATTTTTATACCAAGCCTTAGTGAAAGTAAAAGCTGATGGCAAAGAGGATGCTATAAATCACCTTTACATAATATCCCATAGCAATTATAATGATAATCATATACGTAGAGCAGAGCATCATAGAGTAGAGCATATATTAACGGATTTTCCAGTAATTGAGGGGACAAACTTTAAACGCATTATAGATCAAAACCAGTCTGCAAATTTGAATAATGGTTGGAGTTCGTCTGCAGTAGATGGTGTGAAGAATTGGACGCCTTACTATTTCTTGAGAGATCATTTTGATCCTAGTTGTAAGTATCTATGGGATCGATTAAATATTGATTCGAAAAGCAAACCTGATATTTCTGACGCTGGTATCGTATGGTTTCTTTTGAATAACGACGAATATGGCAACCCGAGCAAATTAAAGACTAAATTTATTAATGGTGTAAAACCTGGTAACATTCCTGAAGCTGAAGGCTACTGTCCTGCGATTGATGTTTATGAAACAGGTGGTTTACTCGTATTTGAAGCTGAAAGAATAGCGCTAAAAGGAGACTGGAAACTTGGGACAGATGAAGAATATGCTTCAGGAGGCAAATACATCTATTACGATGGACCTAACAATTACCAAAATCAGAATGCTAATAACATCTTATCTTATAGTTTTACGATAAACACACCTGGTACATATACCGTAAAATGGTTTGGTCGTCAAAATGAAGAAGAACGAGGAAAAGTAGAAGGTCAACAAGGTACTGATTTAAGTAATGATGCATGGTTGAAATTTTCTGATGGTATTGCTTATTGGGGTACTGAACAGACAACATCTTGGTTTAAGTTTTATGGACGTAGTGATCCAGGTTTTTGGTTGCACGGTATTGGCGAAAAAAACCACGCACACAACTGGGTAAATATAAAAGTAGAACAAGCAGGAACTTATACCATGGAGATTTGTGGTCGCTCACATGGCTATCAAATCGACAAAATTGTAATGGCCACTAGTACTGCAGCTAAGTTGGGAGACTTTTCTAATAAAACAGAGGCACAAGCTAATAAGTATTGGTCGGAGACAGGAACCGTTGATCCTAATTGTGAAAACCTTGTTGTAGAAGGCTGCGAAACGATAGTGGCTAAAGACTTCACAGATCTGGATCTTGAGGGCTATGACCCAGCAACAATAGAGTGGAGAGTTAGTAAAACCTGGGAAGGAGCTGCCAAAGAAGTCATAAAATGTAACGGCACCAATGGTGTTAATCGTCCTATTGCTGCAGAGGTGGTTTATAATGGCACTGCACAAGGTAATGCCCGATATAAGGTACATGCTATGCAAGAGCCCGATGGCGAATGCACTTATGCCGTTTATGTGAACGGGACGAAAGTAGGAGAACAGCAGATTTCTTCTTCTTATGAAGCTACACACGACATAGAGGATGAGAAATTAAGAAATGAAATTGAGGAATTGATTATAGACACTAAGGCTCCAATCAAGCCAGGCGATATCATTAGAGTGACTTCGAATCAGGTAACAAACGGAAAAGTACCAGAAGGTACCAGTACCGCTACTGCTCGTGGCCGATGGTATGCTTTGGAGGTGTGTGTAGACAAGAATGATTTTGACATTACAGAAAAAGTGGGTTTCGTAAATCCTGCGGATAAAGTATCAAACGCTGCGTTGGAGATTCCAATAACCGTAAGCTATGGAGCTAATGAGCAAAGAGATCTTAAAGTAGATCTTCAAAACCCTAATGGAACGACTATAGATAGCAAAACAATACCTGTTGAAAGAGGAGTGTCGTCAACGAATGTAATTTTTACTTTGGCATCCGCTCTTGCTGTTGCTGATGGCTACAAGGTGATTTCAGCGCTTTGTCCTGTAAGTGAGGGCATAGAGGCAAGTATTATGACTAAGGAGCATTTGTTTGATGTGGTTGATGGCCCTTTATTGCCTAATGAAGATTTAGTTGATTTTATTGATGCCCCAGTAGAAATTCCAAAGGATTTATTAGAATTATCCTTTAAGGTCAGTTATTCTGCAACACAGGAGCGGGACCTTAACATTGAGCTCAAAGACCTTCAACCATTATACATTACCAATGCAAAGATAACAGTGCCTGCGGGTGAAGGTGAAACAACGATAGTGGTAAAATTGGCAGTTCCTTTAGAGGTCGCTAATGGTTATAGCGCTATTTTATCTATTCGCCCTGTTAACGGTAACTGGCAAACCAATATCGCTAAAAAGGTGTACAAGTTTAATATAGTCGATGGCAGTTTAAGTGTTGATAAGCCACAATATAATGCTTTTAATGTATACCCATCACCAGCTGAAGATATTCTGAATATTAGCTGCCCTGGGTTTGTAAATTCAAAGATCAGCATTATCGCTATAACCGGTCAGCTTATCGCAACAGTAGATGCGCAGTCTGAACATGTAACAATGGATGTCTCGAATATATCGCCTGGTATTTACGTACTTAGTGTTGAAAACGAAAATTTTTCTACCCAACGAAAAATAATAATTCGATAGAACAGAAGTAATAATCGATCTTATGGAAAAACCGAGTCAAAGTGAGAAATCACTGGCTCGGTTTTTTTGAATAATACATGGCAATGCCCATCTTTTACTAAGAGTGAGATACTGTTTTTAGTTTGTAACTAATCAACCATACAATAATCTCAAAGCGATTGATGCTTAATTAGTTTATTAAATTTATTGCGATTTGCGCATTTTTGATATTTTTTAGTTAAACGACCAAATTCAAAAAATCTACATCCAATAACTATAAGAATAATAAAGGATCGGAAGCCATGATATATTTATATTGGACAGTCCTTTAAATTGAAGCAGTGGGATGCCAAAAATAGAAGGGTAAAAAAATCGCACCCAGATCATTTAGAAATTAATCAGCTTATACTTTCAAAACTATCTTTAGCCAACAAAAGTTTGATTAATGAAGAGATTGAAGCGCAGGATTTATCTTCAAAAAAGATAAAAAATCAGATTGTATCGAAATATGATAACGATTTTTTTAAAGTAGCCGAGAGTTACTTGGTAAACATAAGAAACCGAAAGCAGTTTCATCAATTGGATATTGAAATTGGTCGTATAACTGTGTTTAAAGAATTTCTAAAAAATGATCAACTTGATTTTAAAGACCTGAATATTGAACTCCTAAAACAATTTGAACATTTTCTGTTAAGTAAAAGAAATTTGGTTGCACGTACTGTGGCTAATTATATGATTACGCTTCGGACTATTTATAATTTGGGAATAAGTAAAAGCATCATAAAGAAAGAGTCTTACCCTTTTGGAAAAGGGAAATTTCAAATTAAGTTTCCCGAAACAAAAAAGATAGGATTAAATAGAGAAGAAATAAAGACTTTAGAGAATTTAAAAGGTTTAACTCAAGCTCAAGAGTATGCTTTAAATGGATGGTTAATTAGTTTTTATTTTGCAGGAATTCGGATAAGTGATGTATTACAATTAAAGTGGGCAGATTTTTATGACGAGCGTTTACATTATCGTATGGCTAAGAACAACAAATTAGTGTCTTTAAAAATCCCTGATAAAGTTACTAAAATCCTCGGTAAATTAGAAAGAGAAGAAGATTCTGTTTATTTGTTTAGAGAGTTAGAAGGCGTTAATTTAAATGATAAGAAGCGCGTAAGAACAAGAATAAAAACAACTACAAGAAACTTTAACAGGAGGTTAGAGCTTGTTACCGAGCAAGCAGGTATAGATAAAAAAATGTCGATGCATATTGCTCGCCATAGTTTTGGTAATATTTCGGGTGATAAAATCCCTATTCAAATGCTTCAAAAACTATATCGACATTCTTCGGTTACTACAACTATGCTTTATCAAGCTAATTTTATGAGAAAAGATGCTGATAAGGCACTTGACATGGTTATTGACTTTTAAACTATAATAATGTTTTATAAAAGTTTTACTGATTAGTTTTAACATTTATAAATTCTCTTACTTATCCTTAATTTAGTAGATACTAGTTTTAAAATCAAGCACCAAATCGCTATATCTTCAAATTTTATAATTAATTATTTCTTCAGTCATTGTTAGCCAAATTCTAATAAAATTGCCTTAAGCATTATTCAAACATGTCAAAAAGTTATAATTTATAATTTAAGGTAAAATTGAATATGGGAAAGGTAAATATTGATATTTCCAATGTGTAGTTTAGAATTAAATTTACCAAATCTTATAATTTTTATAAATATTTATTTTTTTAATTCACATCCTGAATTATCACCAAATAGTTTATTTAAATAAAATTGAACTAAAACTTTAAACTAAAACAAATGAAATTAAAAAACTTATTTAATTCTAAAAACTTGTTGAGTCGTTATTTGCTCATAATGTTTTTAGTATTACATTCTGGACTGTTCGCTCAAACGGACAGTATAACTGTAAAAGGTATTATTACTGGTGATGATGGTATGCCTATACCAGGTGCTGCTGTTCTTGTATTAAAAGAAGGTAAACCAGTTGGAGCTGTTTCAGATTTTGATGGAAACTACGCTGTTGAAGCTGCCATTGGAGATCAGCTTGTATTTAGTTATGTAGGGATGGCTTCAAAAACAGTTACTGTTACAAGCACTCAATTAAATGTTACTTTATCAGAAGAACTAAGCCAGTTAAACGAGGTTGTTGTAATTGGATATGGTTCCGTTAAGAAAAAGGAACTAACAGGAGCTGTAGTTAGTGTGAAATCTGAAGATTTAGAAAAAATTGTAACTTCAGATTTAGCATCTGCATTACAAGGTCAGGCAGCAGGTGTAAATGTGGTTACGTCTTCTACACCAGGGGGCGATTCTGAAATTCTAATTCGTGGAATTACTACCTTAGAAGATAACACACCGCTTTATGTAGTAGATGGAATTATTCAAGAAGGAGATCCTAGAATTGCTCCTTCAGATGTAGAAAGTATTAATATATTAAAAGATGCCGCTTCAACGGCTATTTATGGTTCTCGTGGAGCAACTGGAGTTATTCTTATTACAACAAAACAAGGTAAACCAGGTACTTTACAAGTAAGATTAAATGCAAGTTATGCCATTCAAAATAGAAGAGCTGCAGTTCCTTTAATGAATTCGGTTGAACAAACATACTTTGATATTGTTACGCTTAGAAATACTCAAGGCGCTTTTGATGAAGATGCTGGTGCATCTTTACCTTTAACATTACAGCCTTATAACTTTCAAAATGAAACAGATTTAAATGAACTTGTTTTTAATAATAATGCTCCAACTGAAAATTACAACCTAAACGTTTCAGGAGGATCAAATGATATTACTTACAATGTAAATTTTGGATTTTTTAATCAAGAGGGACTTCAACGAAATTCTGCTTACGAGCGTTTTAACACGCGTGCCAATACAGTATATGAAAAAGATAAATTAAGAATTCAAACTAGTCTTGGCTTATCTATAGATAAAAGAGATATTCCTGTAGGTAATTTGCTGTCACAGGCTATTGTTTATAAACCAACTCAAAATGGTCTTGATGCTGATAATTTTGATGATTTGGATGCCGGTAATGGTCCTGAGGTTAACACTTTAGGGTGGGTAGTGGAAAGCTTACAGATAAAACAAGATAGTAAAGCAGTTAGAGCGAATGCATCAGTTAGAATTGATTACGATATATTAGATGATTTAAAATTGTCTGTTAATTCTGGTCTTACTTCTACTAATACATATGGTAGTGGTTTTAAACCTTTCCAAGCTAGATTTACTTCAACTGGAAATCCTCAAAACAATCCAAACTCAAGCTATATTAGACGAAATAGTGCTTTTAGAACCTCGTTGAGTGTAGATGCTGGTTTAACTTATCAAAAACAAATTGATGACCATGGGCTTACCTTTACATTGTTTGCTACTACAGAAAGGTATAAAAATGAGGCCTTTGCCGCAGAAAAATTGGGAGTAACAAATCCGGAAGGATATGTTTTTGATTTGGCAACAGGTACAGAGAGTGTAACTTCGGGCTTTGATTATACTGATACTAGAATTGGTACTATTGGTAGAGTACAATATAATTATAAAGGACGCTATTTGTTAAGTTCAAGTATTCGTAGAGATGGATCTTCTAAGTTTGGGGCAGATAATCAATGGGGAACATTCCCATCTGTATCTGCAGCTTGGAATATTTCAGATGAACCATTTTGGAAATCTTTAAAGAAAACTGTAAATAATTTTAGATTAAGACTTTCTAATGGATCTGTTGGTAATGATAGAATAAGATCTTATTCCTTTTCACCTGGTATAGAGCAAGATATTAATTACGTAGGATTTAATGGTACTAACGAATCGTTAAATTTAGGCAGTTCTCAAGTGAATTTTGCTAATGAACTATTAAAATGGGAAACTACAACAACATCAAACGTTGGTATAGATTTAGGATTCTTCAAAAATAAATTAACTGTGGCTGCAGAGTATTATTACGCAGATAAAAAAGATATGTTATTTCCTGTTTTTTTACCACTTTCTGCCGGTGGACCTGATAATGCATCAGTAACTCTAAATGTTGGTAATATGACTAATAAAGGAGCAGAACTAACCGTTGGATACCGTGGCAAAACAGGTAAGTTAAACTGGAGAATGAATGGTACGTTTTCTACAAATGAAAACGAAATAACAAAAATTGATGGAGATACAGACTTTTTATTTACAAACGATTTTGGTTTGGTTGGTCGTGCTTCAGATCAATCTAGAGTTACAGCCCTTGCTGTAGGACGTGAGGCTGGTGCATTTTATCTATGGACAACAAATGGAATTGCAGATACTGAAGAAAAGCTAGCCAATTATCAATTATTAGATTCTAATGCTAGAATGGGAGATGTTATGTTCAATGATAATAACCCTGATGGTGTTTTAGATGATAACGATCGTGTATATAGTGGTAGTGGATTACCCAAATATGAAATAGGATATACGTTTAGTGCAAATTACAAAAGTTTCGATTTTTCAATGAACTGGTATGCTGCTTTAGGGCAAGAAATTATGAACGGTTTTAATGCTTGGTCTTATGGTTTTGGTAGACATAAAGATTTGTTATATCAATGGTCTGAAGCAAACCCTGTGACACCAATACCAACTTATCGTCAAGATATTAGAAATCATAGAAACTTTATTGGGTATAGTGATTTATGGTTAGAGGATGGTTCGTATTTACGTTTAAGACAAGTGCAAGTAGGGTATAGTCTTCCTAAAAAGGTTAGCGATAAGTTAGGCATAAATAGATTAAGACTATATGTGAGTGCTCAAAACGCTTTAACTTTAACTAAGTACTCTGGATATAACCCAGAAGTAGGAGGAGGTATTGCTGGTCGTGGACTAGATAAAGGAACTGGTCCTACTTCAGCTCAATATTTATTTGGAATGAATTTTAATTTTTAAACATTGTAGTCATGAAAATAATAAATTTAAAATATTACATTTTGATTTTTGTAGTAGGTTTAATGACCTCTTGCGATGACAATCAATTTTTGCAAGAAATTAACCCTAATGAAATATCAAAAGCCAATTTCTGGAAAGATTTATCAGATACCGGCGCAGGCTTAAATGCTACATACAAAACATTACATGGCCATACGCTCCTTCTTAAAAATCAAGAAATTTTGAGGTCAGATATGGGATATCCTGGTTATGGACGACCAATACCAAATAGAGTTGAAAATTTTCATCTTCATACCTATACACAGAGTTCAGATGAAACTTCAGATAAATGGAGAACTAATTATTTAGGTATTTTTAGAGCAAATCAAGTTATTAAAGCTTTATTAAATTTAGAGGGAACAGTAGATGATGAGGCAGAATGGAAATCGCAAATGGCACAAGCTCGTTTTTTTAGAGGTTTATTTCATTATTTTTTATACACAACGTATAATGGCGGTAGTATAATTTTACGCGATAAAGTACCTGTAACAAAAGACGAATTTGCCAAAGGTTTATCGCCAGCTGCAGATGTTTTAGCTTTTGTAAGAGAAGATTTAGAATATGCTTATGCCAATTTGTATAAAAAAGGTGAATACCCAGATGGCGATTTAAGCCGTGTTACGTCTGGTGCTGCTGGAACAATTTTAGGGTCTAGCTACCTTCAAGAGTTAAATTACTCAAAAGCGATGACCTATTTTGACGATGTTATTAATAATCATGGTTATGAGTTGGAATATGATATGTCTAAACTTTTCACTACAGCAGGAGAATTTAATAATGAATCTATTTTTGAAATAAATTTCACATCTGATAATATTGATGTATCTCTTGCTCCGTGGGATGGTGCTTCTGGAACCAATTGGTTAAATCAACTTACCAGCAATAGTGTCAAAGGCGCTGCGTTTGCTCCTGCTTGGGCTGTGAGTGCTTATAAAAATGAGCCCATGGATCCTTTAGATTCAAGAAATTATTATCCACATCCAATTACAGGTGTTCAAGCACTTAGAAACGTGCCTTTAAGAGCTTCTGCAATGATTGCTATTGTAGATGATTATCAAACATTATATTATGAAGAACCAACCACCATATATAATAAATTTCATGGAACCGCATGGGGTTTTGGATATTGGAAACATCATACAAATCATGATATATATGCTTCAGAATCATTATTACCTGATGGAACAGCATTTTCGAGCAAAAATATTACAATAAATAGATTAGCAGATGTGATTTTAATGCAAGCTGAATGTAAAATAAAAACAGGACAGGTTGATGATGCTTTAGATTTAATAAATGACATTAGAAAACGATGGGGGCTTGTATTATTAGGCTCAGCAGGTTCAGATCTTGGTCATAGTTATGATGATGAGGTTTATACTGCACAATCGTTAATGCAACATTTAATGCGCGTTGAAAAACCTCTTGAAACATCTATAGAAGGAAATAATATTCGTTTTTTAGATCTTTTAAGATGGAAAAAATCAGAAGGTTATGGACTAAAAGAAAGATTAACCGAATTATCAAATACAACATTTTATGCCGTTCATTTTCAATATCTCGATTCAGAAGGTGCTCTTAAATGGAAATTTAATTTTCCTTCTATTGAAACAGAGGAACCAACATCAGGACTTTTTAAAGTGATTGATTATGAATTTGATATTTCTGCAGAGAATTATGATGAAACTAAGAACGAGTATTATCTAATACCGCAGTCGGAGATTAATACGAATACTGGCCTTAATTAAAAAAAAAATATTATGAAAAAAATAGGAATAATAATGCTTCTTTTTAGTTCGCTTTTTATTGCAAGTTGCGAAGAAAATGAATTCGCTCCCTTTACGCCGCAAGATGAGTTGTCCGATGCATCATGGATTCTAAGTCTAAGTAAAAATGCAGATGATCCATACAATGTAAATATAGATACGTTTATGTCATTTTTCGATTTGTCTATCGGAGAAGTGAGCCATGAGTGGATAATTGAAGATGGAAATAATTATTTAAAGGAAGGTTATAAGAGTACAGACTCTTTACCGCTTTTTATTAATACAAATGTAGGGGCGTCAATTACAGAGAAAAAGGCCCATGTGTTTTTTAGAAATAAAGGGTTAAATACAGTAACTTTATTAAATAAGTTTGAAAATCCTGTAAAGCTTAATTTTTCTGAAGATTATTTAAATAGTGATAATATAGAAGCTAATTTATACGAAGAAAATGGCCTCTATGTTGTCGATACAAAATTTATATTTGATGTATATGGCAAATTAAAACCTGCTTTTAAAGTATTGCAAGATGGTGTAGAAATACTTAGTATTACTGAAGAAGATATGCCATCTATTGATGATATGTCTACGTGGCCGGAGATTGAAGTTGAGGCAGCAGCAGGACTAACTTTTGTAGATTTAACAACAGATGATAGACCTAATAGTAGACAATGGCTGTTTGCCGACGGTGTACCAAGTCAAACAAACCAGGAAGAGGCTTTCATTAAATTTTTTAGATTAGGCACCTACACAGGAAGTTTTAGATCCATGCGTGTTGCTCCTTTGCCAACAGATTCTGAAACTAAATTAGTACCATTAAAAATTAAAGTAATTCAATCGTCTTTACCATTTGTGTTTGATGGTCTTTTAACAGAAGATGAAAGTGAAAAAATATCGTTTAGGGTAACCGGAGAAGTAGATCCTTTTTCGGGAGAAGAAGATAAATTTACAGTACATGTAACTAATGCGGCTACTGGTTTTGATCAAGTTATTCCAGTGCAAAATGCACATGTAAAAAGTGATAACGGTACTTTTATAGAATTGAACTTATCTCAACCAATATATAATTCTGATGTTATAACAGTATCCTACAGCGGAGGTGGAGGAATTATGTCTACCGATGAAAGAGCGCTTGCAGCATTTGATGCAAAGCCGGTAGTTATGCACATTGGAAACAACATATTAAAGTCTGGAGGTTGGGCCACTTACGCACAAGGCGGAGGGTCTTTAAATAGAGCTTTTTTAACACCTAATGGGTTATACTGGGTTGGTGCTAATGGCACGGTCGATGACCCCAATTGGTCGTGGAGTAATGAAAGAGCCTTCGATGGAGATTCTAGTTTAAAATTTTCTGTTGATGGTTTATCCAAACCTTTTCAAATTTTTTCTTACGGATTAGGAAATATTGATAATATACCTGCAGGAACTTATGCGGTTTCTTATATGGTGTATTTAGAGCCAGACAATAATTTAGATATGTTTAGAACATTTGGAGATATTGTTCCTGAATTTGCACAAGTTTGGAACTTCCCTGTAGACTCAGGAGGGGATACTATTAAAGGCGAATGGGTTAAAGTTCAAAATATAATTACAGTGCCCGCTATTACGACAAAACTTAAAATTACTTTAAACATAAACCCTGCTGATAATCCAAATGCTGGATCAACACGACAAACTATGTTTTTAGACGATTTTTCATTAAAAGAAGTAGAAGTAAGACCTTAAGTATTTTTAAATAAGAATAATAATTCTCATAGTTAAAACCCAAGGAGAATTTTAAATCAAAAAATATAATATGAAAAATATAATAAAATTATTAGGGCTATTATCGGTAGTCTTAGTGACATTTTTTAGTTGCGATGAGGAGTCACCGTTTATAGAACCAAATGTGGAGTTAACACCTGTGTATGCTTTAACGGATATTATTGGGGTAAATGCCCCATTTGCAATAAATATTTACAGAGAAAAAGACTTAATTATTGAATATTCCACCAATGTAAATGTTACAAGTTTTACATCGGCCAGTTATGCCGATACATCTACAGATACCAGTTATGAGATTTCTGTAGCAAAGTTAATAGGTGATGATATTGTAGGATATTGGATTTCAGCAGATAAAACAACAGGAGAAGGTACATTAACCGTTGTAACCGATACACAGATTGAATATCAAATTAAAATTTCTGAAAAAGAAGTATATAATTAGTTTCGAAGTGACGTTTAGTTAGTAGTAAAAAGGGATAAAGCATTGTATATGTTTTATCCTTTTTTTTTGCTTGATAATAGCAAACTTCTAGTTATAAAATTCGGTAATATTTATCTTTTGTTTTATATCATTGTCTCTTTTCAACAAAAAAACAAATTAATTATTTTTTATGGCTTTGAATACTTTTCTAAAGTGCGATATCAATGACTTATAAGAATTACTACTTAAATAATCGATGTTTTAAAGTAATCATAAAAATGAAATTTTAAGCCTTTGCATGTAATAGATTTATTATTGAAAGGCTTAAATCAAGTCTGTAATCGAATAGCCGGAGGGTTAATAATTTAACGTTCAAAAAAAGGGAGTCGGTAATACATAGTTGTTATTCTTACTTTGGAGATCTTTCATTTTTATAAAGGCTATAATTAGTGAAAATATTAAGTTGCTTGAAATACTAAACCTAATAGCCGTAGAGTTAAACGGTTTATTGCATAAAAAAACGCCCCTTTATGGAAGAGACGTTTTTAACTAAAACTAACTAAACTAACTAAACTATTTTTTTACAAATTTTCTTGTTGATGCTCCTTTTTCAGAAGTTAATTTAATAACGTATAGAGAATTATTTAAACTAGAAACATCAATGCTCTCTTTAGCATTATTTACTGTTAAAACCGCTTTGCCTAACAAATCAAATACTTCAACTTTATTAACTTTTTCTATAGTATTAATGTGTAATATATTTTTAACAGGGTTGGGGTACATATCAAATTTAAAATTACTGTCTGTGTTCGTAGATAATAAAGGTGTGTTTTTTGTAATTATAAGTCTATTTTGGACAATTCTGTTAATTTCATCACCACCCTGAAAAAAACCTAAAGACCAATTAAAATAATAAGCACCCGAACCAGTAATAGCATTGTATATTTCTTGTCTTATTCCTCCAGCAGTAGCTGTTATAGACGTTTCTTGAGAAGTGCCTACATTTTTAATTCTTACTTTTTTGCTAGAAGATGCCGCGTCTACACCAATGCTAAATTCCATGATAATTTCATAAGCAGATTTATTAGCTTGGCTAATTGATGGATTAGAGGGTGCAAGGTTTCCTGTGCCACCAGCATTATTAATATCTACGCTAGAAGTACTTGCTTGCGCCTGAACGACTAAACCTTCTCTTTGTTGTCCAAGCACAGATGATGCATTAGGTGCAGCTTCGGGAGAAAGTCCAACCAATGTCATATTAGTATCATTGGCATCAAAAGCTTGATTATCAAAACCAAGCATGATTATGGATGTAACCGTAATAACATCACCATTAGAACCCGTAATTGGTGTGCCTAATATAGCATAAGCAAAATTAGAGCCTGTTTGTAGCTGGTCGTTAGTGTTGGCACCCCAAGTACTGTTATTATTAAAGTGTCCCGCTACCCAATCAGGATGAGTATTTAAGTCTGCTTGTACGCCTGCATCGTCATAGCTGGCCTCATCAAAAGCGGAGTCATAAATAGTAGTTTGTGCATTTGTTATAGAAACGTAAGCAAAAACAAATAAAATAGTAGAGTAAATTTTTTTCATTATTTTTTATATTTAGTAATTGTTCTTGCAATTTATTGTTTATTAGTCTTTTATATTTTATAGATTTTACCATGCACTTAATAAAAATTACCTTGTTTTTTTTAACGACCTTGTTGTAATATTTGTTTAGTTTGAAAAGTGTTGTGTAAATTTTATATAGTAGTGCTTTTTAAAAGGTAATAGCGGCTATGTATTTACGCTAATCTTATCTATATATCTTTGTAATACCGCATTAGGGGTTAAAAACAACTTAATTTATTGTGGTTTTGTAGATATTTGTTATCTTACATACAAAATCAACTAAACTAAACAACACGTTCTGCGCATCAGTAATTTGCTAACTACAAGCCTTTAGTTGGTGATTATAATTATAAATGTGATTGGCGACGCATAAAAAGTAAGATTATAGATATGAAACTAGTTTTAAAAGATTCAAATTCTTATATAAATAAGAGGTTAACCGCGGACGAGCGTGACATTCCTTGTTTGGATGTTGCATGGCATTACCACTCCCAGTTCGAATTATTGTATGTAACAAAAAGCACGGGGATCCGCTTTGTTGGCGATAGTGTTGCACCCTTTTATCCCGGCGAGTTAGTTTTGGTTGGAGGTTATTTACCGCACCTTTGGCGTAATGACCCCGAGTATTATAAAGATAATAATGAGCTTAGAGTGAAAACTATAGTTATAAAGTTTTTAAAAAACTTTATAGGTGAAGATACTTTTAAAAATTCTGCGTTTTCAGAAATTAACGACTTGCTTGATATATCAAAATTTGGAGTGTCTTTTGGTAGAAGCGTTAGTAAGAAACTCCACAATGAATTGATGGAAATACCTCATTTATCTCCAGGTGAGCAATCTATAAAACTGTTAGATGTTTTATATAGACTCGCAAAGGTTGAAGATAAAACGCTTTTATCTACGTCAGATATGCGTCAATATACCTTAGATAAGCCTGATCGATTAGATAATGTTATTAGATATATATCAGACAATTATGCCAGAGAGATTTCATTAACTGAAATTGCTGATATTGCATGCATGACGACTAATTCTTTCTGTAGATTCTTTAAAAAAATGACAAATAAATCGTTCACAGAATTTTTAAATGAAGTTAGAATTAGAAATGCTTCACGGTTGCTTGTTCAAGAGAACCTTCCTATTTCAGAAATTTGCTATGCCGTAGGTTATAAATCAATTCCTAATTTTAACAAGCAATTTAAGCTTATAATAAACTGTACTCCAAAAGAATATCGATATTCTTTGTAAATATTCATTTTGTAATCTAACTGTATGTTTAGGGTAAAAAATAGTATTTAATGGGTAACTTTTAGTACTTCTATGTAATTGTATTCTTGTTTTTTTGTTATACAACTTAATTGGATATCGTGGCTTCAGGATATTGGAGTTAAATCCGTTGAGTTCTAATTAATATCAATAAACATGATACAAGTAATTAAATATGTTATTCTATTTTTTATAGCCATTCAATGGCAGGTAAATGCTCAAAAAAAGCCAAATATTGTTTTATTGTTTTCCGATGATGCAGGATATGGAGATTTTGGATTTCAAGGCAGTAAGGATTTAAGAACTCCAAATTTAGATCAGTTAGCAAAAAGTGGGATAATATTTAAACAAGGCTACGTTACTGATGCCGTTTGTGGCCCTTCTCGTGCAGGGCTTTTAACCGGGAAGTACCAACAAAGATTTGGTTATGAGGAAATTAATGTAGTTGGTTTTATGAGTGAAAACTCAGGTTTAAAAGGTGAAGATATGGGGTTACCATTAGACCAAGTTACCATAGCAGATTATTTAAAACAACAAGGTTATAAAACGGCTTTGTATGGTAAATGGCACCAAGGAGACGCCGATCGATATCACCCATTAAAAAGGGGCTTTGATGAGTTTTATGGTTTTAGAGGTGGAGATCGTAGTTACTATGCGTATAAGGATAAGCTATCAGAGAATCACAAAGATAAAATGATGGAAAACGGCTTTGGTAATTTTGAAGAGCCAAATGCTTATGCTACAGATGTTTTTGCTGATAAAGCTATTGACTTTATAGAAAGAAATACAGAAAACCCTTTTTTCATAATGTTGTCATTTAATGCAGTACATACCCCTTTAGAGTCAAGGCAAGATGATCTAGATAAATTCCCCAACATCAATGGGAAAAGAAAAGAATTAGCAGCCATGACACTAGCTTTGGATAGAGCTTGTGGCAATGTAATAGATAGATTAAAAGAATTGGATTTGTATGAAAATACCATTATCGTATTTACAAATGATAACGGCGGACCTTCTGATAAAAATGCTTCAATCAATAAGCCGTTAAGTGGTACAAAATCTAATTATTTGGAAGGTGGAATACGCGTGCCTTTTGTAATGAGTTGGCCAAAACATATAAAGAAAAATTCAAACTATAATTACCCCGTTAGTACATTTGATTTATTACCAACTTTTTATGCAGCAGCAGGTGGCAACACAGATGTTTTAAAAGATGTAGATGGTGTAAATTTATTACCGTTTATACAAGGTCAAAATGAAAACAGACCACATCAAGCATTATTTTGGAAAAAAGAAAATAGAGCAGCTTATAGAGATGGAGATTGGAAGTTAATTCGTTTTCCTGATAGACCTGCAATGCTTTTTGATATCGCTACGGATACTGCTGAAGAGTATAATCTTGCTAACAAATATCCTGAACGATTAGAAAAAATGTATAAAGACCTATTTGATTGGGAGCTTACTCTAGAAAGACCATTATGGTTATTGAAAAGAGAATATGAAAAATACGATATCGATAGAATGGACAAGTATTGGAAGCTTAAATCTAAATAGTTTAACCTATTCGAAAGCAAAGTAATACAATAGTATTATAGAGATATATTCATTATATTTATTTTAAGGTAAAATACTTTAAGTACGGGGTAAGTTCTGCTCAATTTTTACAAATAATTTCTACTTCTTTTGTATAGATGAATTTGTCTGAAAAAGACAGTTATAATTCATTCTTTAAATAATTCTAAAATTTAATACAGAAGTAGTTATGCAACCAATCACTCAAAAGGCAATGACGCCAGAAATTATTGAAAAAATTGACGACTCTGGAGTTATAGCAGTCTTGGTTATAGACGAGTTAAAACATGCTGTCCCATTAGCCAAAGCATTATTAAAAGGCGGTGTAGACTCTATAGAGTTAACCCTTCGAACTCCTGTAGCACTCGATGCTGCAAAATTAATAAAAAATGAAGTTCCTGAAATAACTTTAGGTTTTGGAACAGTGCTTACTACCGATCAAGTTAAGGCTGTTGTAGACCTAGGAGCAGACTTTGCTGTTGCTCCAGGGTGCAACCCTAAAGTTATAGCCGAAGCCATTAAATTAGGTCTACCATTTGCTCCTGGAATTATGACGCCTACGGATATAGAAATGGCCATTGAAGAAGGATGCCGTGTTCTAAAATATTTTCCAGCAGAAACTTCAGGCGGAATGGATAACCTTAAAAATATGGTAGCACCTTATCAATATTTAGGATTAAAATTTATTCCATTAGGAGGTTTAAATATTAATAATGCTCGAACATATTTGGAGTCGCCATTAATTACTGCAATAGGAGGTTCTTGGATTGCAAAAAGTAACCTCATTCATGCTGAAAATTGGGAGGCAATAACTAATAATGCACAAGAAATAACAGATTTAATAAAAAACATAAGATCTAAAAAATAAAAAGTATGAATATAGTAGTAACATTTGGGGAAATAATGGCAAGAATAGCAGCGCCAGATAATTTGCGCTTAAGACAAACTCGTCAATTTGATGTAACCTATGCAGGGGCAGAAGGCAGTGTTGCTGCTTCAATTTGTAATTTTGGAGGTAAAGCACGTTATGTTACGGCGTTACCCAAACATTCATTGGCAGAGGCAACCATGGATGCAGTAAGAGCAGTAGGAGTAGATACGCAATATGTTTTAAGAACGAACGAAGGACGTTTAGGTCTTTATTTTCTTGAAACAGGAGCAAATCAACGTCCAAGTAATGTTATTTACGATAGGGCAGATTCTGCTATAGCAATTACACCTGCAGATCAATATGATTGGGATGCTATTTTTAAAGGTGCTAGTTGGTTACATTTAAGCGGAATTACTCCGGCACTTTCAGCAAACGCAGCAAATGCCACATTGGTTGCTGCACAAAAAGCTAAAGCTGCAGGAGCATCTGTTTCTATTGATTTAAATTTTAGAGGAAAACTTTGGAATTGGGATGAATCAAAATCTGCTCGTGAATTAGCACAAGAAACCATGCGCAAAATTTTACCTTTTGTAGATGTGGTGGTTGGTAATGAAGAAGATTGTCATGATGTTTTAGGTATTAAAGCAGGAGATACAGATGTGCACGCCGGAAAATTAGATACATCGCGCTATCCAGATGTAGCTCGCCAAGTAGTTAAACAATTTCCTAATGTAAGTAAAGTGGCTATAACATTACGTGAAAGCTATTCTGCATCTCATAATAACTGGGGAGCCATGCTTTATGATGCTAAATCAGATACCCCTGTTTTTGCACCTTTGGATATCGAGGGGAATTATCAATCTTACCAAATTAAAAACATTGTTGATAGAGTCGGTGGTGGAGATTCATTTGCAGGAGGTTTAGTATATGCTTTAACAACGCCAGAGTTATCTGAGCCACAAACAGCTGTTAAGTATGCAGTAGCAGCATCTTGTTTAAAACATTCAATAAAAGGCGATTTTAACTTTTCTACACGTTCGGAGGTAGAGGCTCTTATGGGAGGTTCTGGTTCAGGTAGGGTTGTACGATAATATTTAATATGTTCATGATTTTAGAAATAAAACCCAATAGAATATTCGTTTTAGGGTTTATCGCTCTATTAACTCTACAATTTAGCTGTTCTAGTAGTGATTTAGAAACCGATGAGGTGACTGAAGAGGAGGACGAGGTGGTAGTGATAATTCCTCCTGTTGATAATGAGCCGAATAGTGCTTATCCTTTGTCAGATCAATCTAACGTCGGACTATGGATTTTAAATACTGAAGTAAGTGATGAATTTGATGGTGTTACATTAGATGAAAGTAAATGGCTCATTCAAGGCAGAAATGGAGAGTTTCAGTCAAACTTTAAAGGTAGAGCGCCATCACAATTTTCAACAAATAATGTACGTCTAGAGGATGGTAAGTTAAAATTAGAAACGAGGTGGAAACCAGACTATAATTTTTCTCCAACCGTTGCAAGCGATGGTACAAAATATGAAAACGTAACAACAGCGGCAGTAATTACAAAACAAGAGTTTGTTTACGGGTATTTAGAAGTTAAGTGTAAAGCTGCCGATGCAGAAATAACAAGTTCTTTTTGGGGAACAGGTAATAATACAGAACTGGATTTTTTTGAAATGTTTGGGGATCACAGACAAGCTACTAAACTCATTAAGGATAAAGAGTTGTGGTGGTCTATCCACGATTGGTCAGCGGCAGGACGAGGAAAAACTACCTATACCGAGCATCACCAACTCGACTTTAGAGTAGCCGAAGCATTTCATGTTTATGGTTATGAGTGGAGTGCAGATGGAATCAAAATTTATTTAGATGGAGTATTGTTTAAAGACGTTCCTAAAGCAACTATTAACGCTTATAATGATGTTGCTAATGAAAACGGTGGTAATGGAGTAAACGAAAATTATGTGGTTACTAAGCCTATAAAACTTTGGTTTGATCAGGAAACATTTCCATGGCATGGCGTACCAAACAGTAAGGAAGATTTAGAATTAAATAGTCCGGATAGTAAAAAAAGCGATGGTATTGTGGATTTCGAGATTGAGTACCTTAGAGTTTGGCAAAAGAGCTAAATCTTATTTAATTTTAATACAATCAATAATGATACAAATAAAAACGATGTTCAGAATAGGGTTTCTTTTCATTTTCATAATGTTTATAAGTTGTGGAGGTCAATCAAAAACTGTAAAATATAATAAAAGTGTTTCCGAGGTATATCCATTCTCAGACCAGAGTAATGCGGGTAATTGGATGCTAAATACAGAAGCTAGTGATGAATTTGAAGCCTCAACAATTGATGAAGATCGATGGTATATTGTTGGAAAATTTGAAAACGGAAAACCTGTTTATAAAGATCCAGATTACCCTAATAAAAGAGTTTGGAAAGGGCGTGCACCTTCTCAGTTTTCAGGAAGAAATTACAGATTAGAAAACGGAAAATTAATTCTTGAAACTCGTTGGGAACCTGATTTTCCTTTCGCTGATGATAATAAACAAACTTGGGGCCCAGATAAAAAAGTTGAAAAATTTGAAAACTTAACGACAGCATGCTTCATTGGTCGTAAAAATTTTAAATACGGCTACATGGAAATAAAAAGTAAAGCTGCTGATGCAGAAATTACAAGTGCGTTTTGGGCAACAGGAAGTCAAACAGAACTTGATATATTTGAACAGTTTGGAGATCATCGTCAAAAAGGAAAAGAATGGAAAGACAGAGAACTATGGTGGTCTATTCATGATTGGAGTGCAGAAGGAAAAGGTAAAACAGTTTATACAGAGCGTTTAGATTATGGTTTTAGAGTCGCTGATGATTTTCATGTATATGGTATAGAATGGGATGAAAATGGATTAAAACTTTATGTTGATGGCAAACTATTTACACAAGCCACTAAAGAGCAAGTAGATGCTTATGCTAAAGAAAAAAACTTACATAACGGGTGGGTTATGGATGGTCCAATTCATATATGGTTGGACCAAGAAACATTTCCATGGCACGGTGTTCCAGATAGCAAGGAAGATTTAGAATTAAATAGCCCTGAAGGTAAAAAAAATGATGGCGTTGTAGATTTTGAAATTGAATATGTGCGCATTTGGCAGAAAAAACAATAAATGGTTCTATTATTGAATAATTAGATTAAATACAAACATTAATTATTAACATTAAATTTATTATAATGAAAAAAATTCTTTTAGTACTAGTATTAGTTATGACGGTTTCTGCAACTTTTGGACAGAATAAGTGGCATGTAGGTCAAAACGATAAGTTTGTCGCAGCTGCAACAACTGAATATAATTTAGATGAAGATCAACAAGAAACACTTCGTGAATCTAGGATGGATATGGTTAAAACTTATATTAGTTCTAACAAAGACTTTAAAGATGGAAAAATAACTAAAGAAGAGAAAAATGAAATCACAGGTAATTCTAGTAAAGCTTTTAACAGTACTATGGTAAAATTAACTGGTAAATCTTATAAAGAACTAAAGCCTTTTTTAGATAAAATGCGAGAGGCACTTAAAAAATAATTGATTTTTATAAATAAACCGGGTATGTAGTTACTATATATCCGGTTTTTAATTGGTTTTTAACTAAAACTACAGGAAATACCGATAAATAATTAAAACCATTTTTAAAAAGAATGCGCGAAGAATTAAAAAATCTTTAATAAAATAAAAACCGAAAGTTTAAGAAATCCTCAAGAAATAATTCTTGAGGATTTTTTTTCTTAATAAAAACAGGGCTTAATTATTAATAAACAATATATGAGGTAATTAATCTATAGTTTTGGGTAATTTTTGATAGGTGTGTCATATATGAATATACTAATTTAGATGAGCAAATTATGTTGCTTATTAATTAAGGTTTTATCAAATTATAATTAACGTATAAAAACAGATGTATATGACATAGACTTAACTGGAAAATTAACTAAACAAAAATCATTTAAAGAAAAAAGAATCGGCAAATGCTAGAACATTTACCGATTAGCTAAAATGATTAAAACTAAATTAAACCATTAAACTCAAAACAAAAATATGAAAAATCACCTTAATTTAAAGGGGAGCTCCCTTTATTCATTAAAGTTTGATTTAAAGATGAGACTTTCAATTTGTATTATGCTATGCTCTCTTTTTCAAATGAATGCAACTACTTTTACAGAAATAGAAACTCCAGAAATTGAATCTACTCAAAAAATAACGGTAACAGGTACGGTTTCCGATGCTAACGGACCATTACCCGGAGTTAATATTATAGTAAAAGGAACTACGGTAGGATCTCAAACAGATTTTGACGGACAATTTACTGTATCCATTGAAAACACAAATTCAGTACTTGTATTTTCTTATATTGGATATGTTACTCAAGAAGTTAAAGTTGGGAGTGATAAAAATATCAATATAGTCCTGGAGCAAGATACCGCAAAGCTGGATGAGATTGTTGTTGTTGGTTATACAACAAGAAAGAGAGGCGATATTACAGGCTCTGTAAGTACCGTGAATGCCGCTGAGATTCAAAATTCAGCAAATAAGGATGTTGCTAAATCTTTATCCGGTAAAGTTTCAGGTCTTATTGTTGCAGATAGAGGTGGTTATCCCGGTTCTACAAGTAGTGAAGATTTAACCTTGCTAATTCGTGGTGTTTCAACATTAGGAAACAATTCTCCGTTAATATTAATAGACGGTATTCCTTCAGGTTCTTTTCAACAATTGGCACCGCAAGATATTGAGTCTTTATCTGTTTTAAAAGATGGCGCCGCTGCTATTTATGGTACTAGGGCTGCAAATGGAGTTATTTTAATTACTACTAAAAGAGGTAAATCTGGTAAGCCTAAATTTAATTTCTCAACCCAATATTCAGTTTCTCAATTTTCTAATTTTCCATCACAAATGTCATCAGAGCAGTATGCCATTTATGAAAACGAAATAGCAGATAGAAATGGATCAGCATTGCCTTTTTCACAAACAGATATTGAAACATTTGCTAATGGTAGTGATCCTATAAATTTTCCTAATACGGATTGGGCAGATTTAACATTTGCTAGTACTTCGCCAGAAACAAGAAATTCATTATCTATATCTGGAGGAAGTGAAAACGTAAGTTATTTTGTAAGTGGAGATGCACTTAATCAAAAAGGTATTTATAGATCTGGCGATTTAAACTTTAAACAATACCAATTACGTTCTAATATAGATATTAATTTGTTTGAAGGATTTAAATTAGGTGTTGACTTAACGGGTAGAATAGGTGAGACAAATGAGCCTGGTGTTGATAGAGCAAACATATATAAACATATATATACAAATTTACCAACACAGGTTGGAATATATCCTAATGGATTACCTGGTTTTGGTGGTGAAAACGGACAAAACCCATACCTAATGGCTAGTAATGCATCTGGATTTACTAATAGAATTACTCATAATTATAGAGCTAGAATTTCTTATAATTGGAAATTAGATCAATATGTTGAAGGATTAAGTATAAGAGGTTTTGCTGGTCTTGGTCAAGTTAGTTATGAAAATAGATCTTGGGATAAGCCATGGTCATATTATCAACTGGTTAATGGTGAATATGAAGAATCTCAAGGATATCAAGTTAGTCCAGATAGAGTGCTACAAGATACTTTTAATAAAAGTAACCAAACGTTATTGAACACTACTATTCATTACTCAAAAACCTTAGGTGAAGATCATAATTTAAGCGCCTTTGTTGGATATGAAAATTCTTCAACTAAAAACCGTTCATTTTTTGCTCAAAGAACTGGTTTTAATTTAGAATCAATTGCAGAGTTAGATCTTGGGTCTGGTGATAATCAAACAAATGGGGGAACTTCTCAAGATTTCGGATTTGTTAGTTATTTTGGTTCATTATCCTACGATTTTCAGAAAAAGTATTTTATTGATTTAACAGTACGTCGTGATGGTTCTAGTAGGTTTGCTCCTGGAAACAAATTTGGTACTTTCCCTGGTGTAGCACTATCATGGGCAATAGATAAAGAATCATTCATGGAAAATGTAGACTGGATTAATGCTCTAAAAATAAGATCATCCTTTTCAAGAATGGGTAATGATAGAATTGACCAATTTCAATATTTAAATAGTTATGCTCTAGGTTATCCTACAAATGCTCAGGGTAATGGATGGTATCAACCTAATGGCTATGTATTTGGTACGCCTGGAGTAGCTTTAGGTGGTTTTGGTAGAAGTGTAGTTCCTAATGAACAAGTGACTTGGGA
This sequence comes from Algibacter sp. Ld11, assembly GCF_045066735.1. Classification (NCBI taxonomy): domain Bacteria; kingdom Pseudomonadati; phylum Bacteroidota; class Flavobacteriia; order Flavobacteriales; family Flavobacteriaceae; genus Algibacter; species Algibacter sp. Ld11. The sequence continues at coordinate 227,721 of NZ_JBISHH010000022.1, forward strand.
AACAGCAGACATGATGAATGTTGGATTGAGTTTTTCTTTATTTGATAGCAGGTTATCAGGAGATTTTAATTATTTCTACCAAAAGAGAACAGATATATTAGTAGGAAGTAGCGGTGTTCCAGATATTTCGGGGTTAACAGGAAGTGCTTTACCAGATGAAAATATAGGTGAAGTGAATAATTTTGGATGGGAATTTGAATTAGGTTGGAGAGATCAAATAGGAGAAGTAGATTACAATCTTGGTTTTAATTTTACTAATGCTCAAAATGAGGTAGTAACTCTTGGAGAATCAGATAATGTTCCTGATTATAGAAAAAGAGAAGGTAAATCTGTAAACTCTTATATAGTTTTCCCTACAGCTGGTATTTTTAGAGATCAAGCGCAAGTAGATGCTACGGCAGTAAAAAAAGATGGTACCGTAGAAGGAGAGCCTATTTATCTTGATACTAACGAAGATGGTGTGATAAGTGCTGATGATAGAATAAGAGTTGATACGTCGGCTATTCCAGAAATACAATATGGTATTTATGGGGGGATAAATTATAGCAATTGGAATTTTAATTTTCTTTTTCAAGGTCAGGCAAAAGCAGATGTGTTAGTGTTTTTTGATCAATCGGGAGCTAAACCAGATTTTGTGTTTAATGATAGATGGACACCTAATAACCGTGATGCATCATACCCAAGAGCATTTGCTCAAGGAGATACCTATAGTGCTGTGCAAAACCAAATAGCAGCTTCGGCGGTTAATAGTGGTTTTGAAGGTGCAGATTTGTATTTAAAAGATGCTTCTTTTTTAAGGTTGAAAGAAATTGAAATTGGTTATACACTTACAAAAGATGTTACAAAATTTGCTGATATTAAAATATCACTAAGAGGGTTTAACGTACTTACCATGTTCTCTGATATATATGATTTAGGTTTAGATCCAGAAGCAACAGGTTATAACAACTTTAGAAATAGTACATACCCGTCATTAAAGAGTTATACTCTCGGATTAAATATAAATTTTTAATTAGTTATGATAGTAGATAATTTAAAAAGACAACAAATGAAAAATATAAAAATTGCATCAATAACTTTTCTAATTGCTTTTTTTACAATCTTTGGTTGTGAAGATGTAATAGATGTAGAGCCTCAAGATAGGGTTACAGAAGTAGCTGTTTACGCCGATATTGAGCAAGTAGAAGCCTTAGTTTACCCAATGTATAATAGTACAGAAGGTTGGGCTATAAGAAGAAATGACTTTTGGGGACAAAGGATTAATATTGAAGGTGCTTCTTTCGAAGCTAAATTTAATTTTAGAGATTTAAATAGTATATACCAATTAAGAGCTGGTGGATGGTCTAAATCTAACGTTGGAGGATCATTTGCTGGAAAATGGCAAAATTATTGGTCTTACGTACAATCAACTAATGAGTTTTTGAGCAAAATAGATGAGAGTCCTGCTATGGCCTTAGATCCTGAAAAAGGAGAAGTTTTAAAGGCTGAAGTTCGATTTTTAAGAGCTAATTTGTATACTAAATTAATTAAATTCTTTGGAGGTGTGCCAATAATAACAGAGCCAGCGAAAATTACAGATAATTTTGAATATACTAGAAACAGTTACGAAGACTGTGTTAAATTTATTGTAGAGGAGTTAGATGCAGCAGCAGCAGTGTTACCAACAACACGTTCAGCGGCAGAATTTGGAAGAGCTACAAAAACAGCAGCTTTGGCAGTAAAATCACGTACATTATTATATGCAGCTAGTGATTTACATGACCCTAACCTTTTACCGCAAACAACTAATACAGAGCTTTATTCTTACCCAGTTACAAGTAAATGGGAAGATGCGGAAAATGCTGCAAAAGCCGTAATTGATATAGTAGGGGAAGATGCATTAATTCAAGTAGCAGATGCTAAAGAATATCAAGAGCTGTTCTTATCTCCAAATGAAAATATTATATTCGCAAGACCTTATGCTGCTGGTCTTTATGAAGTCGGGACAGGTGGGTTCAATGCTGCAAACTCACTTCCAGATCAAGCACAATCTCCTAGTGGTTATGGTGGTTGGGGATTATGTTCTCCAACGCATAATTTTGCTCTTGAGTTTAATTATGATGATGGTACTTCTACAGGAGGTATTACGCCAGCTAGTCCAAACGATAACAGAGAAATGAGATATTATGCCAACCTTAATTTTCAAGGTGCTGAATTTAGAGGGCGCCCTGTGGATTATGCATTAGCTGTAACTCCTAATGCCTCGACGCCTGATGGTTTAGATTCTCCAAATGGACTTGGTAATGTATTACATTCTTCAAAAACCGGTTATAATATTAGAAAGTTTCAAGATGAATCTTTAAGTGCTACTAATGGCATCTCTGCTAATCGGCCATATATCTTATATCGAGTAGCTGAAATGTATTTAAATTATGCAGAAGCTTTGGCTGAACAGGGTAAAGATGGTTTGGCAAGCACATACCTTAGTAGAGTATCAGTTCGAGGAAAACAACCAACTATTAATTTAACTGGTGATGCTCTTAAAGCTGCTATAAAAAGAGAAAGACGTGTTGAACTTTGTTTTGAAGGGCATAACTTTTTTGATGAGAGACGCTGGTTAAATGAAGATCATTTAGGGTTTGATATTAAAGGATTAAGATGGACGAAAGAAACCAATGGAGATCTAACTTTTGAAGAGTATTCACTTTTCGAAGATTCCACTCAAGGCAGATTATGGTTTGATAGACAATACTATCTTCCTATACCAGAAGGCGATTCAGAAATAGTACCTACTTTAATTCAGAATGATGGTTATACCAACTAATTTGTTTTAACATATAGTAGTTAGTCATTTTTAAAATACCGAAGGTTATGCCTTCGGTATTTTGCTTTATACGAATATTTTATACAATGTAAATAATGCAAAACTTGTTAATATGTATTATTTTTAATGGTTTCCTAAATTACACAATAAGGTAATATTGATTATCTAAGGGATAAATTGCAAGGGTATCGAGAACTATGGATGATTTATTTTAGTATAAAATTTAATGGTACGTTTTTTTATTATTAACTAAATGTACTATTGTTAATTAGCCAAAAGATTTAATATAAATTATAAGACATGGTAATTGAAAAAATAGAGGCATTTGTATTAAAAGATAAACTGTCAAATAGTTTCTTCTTTTCTCAATGGGAGTATTCAGAACGATGCATTTGTGTTGTAAAAGTTACGGCTTCAGATGGGACTTATGGATGGGGAGAAGGTTATGGACCAGCAACATTAATAGAATCAGGAATTAAGTTGTTAGAACCTATTGTTTTGGGTGAAGATCCGTTGCAAAACGAGGTTATTTGGAATAAAATGTATCGAAAAACTCTAGATTTTGCCAGAAGAGGAGTTTTAATGGCTTCTATTAGTGCAATTGATATTGCTATTTGGGATCTAAAAGGTAAAATACTTGGATTGCCAATCTCTACCTTATTAGGTGGTGCTCACAGAACGAAAATAAGACCTTACGCTACAGGTTTGTATTTTACCGACCATGATAATCCAACTAAAGATTTCGAAGCAGAAGCTAGGTTATATATTTCTCAGGGTTTTAAATCTATGAAAATGAAAGTTGGCTTGGGTATAAAAGCCGATGTAAAGAATGTAAAAATGATGCGAGAAATAATTGGGCCAGATATCCAGTTAATGGTGGATTCTAATCATGCGTATACGTTAAGAGAAGCTACCGAGCTTGCTAAAAAAATTGAGAAATATGATATTAGTTGGTTTGAAGAACCAATTTCGCCTGAGTTTTACGGGCAATATAACGAGTTGAGACAAAAAACAACCATACCGATATCTGGAGGTGAGTGTGAATATTTGAGATTTGGTTTTAATGAATTAATAAAAAACAAATCTGTAGATATTCTTCAACCAGATATTTGTGCTAGTGGTGGGCTTACAGAAGCGAAAAGAATAGCCGCTTTAGCAAGTACAAATGGTATCGATTTAATTCCTCATACATGGGGAACATCTATAGGATTACATGTCGCATTACATTTTATTTCTAATATCGAGTCTATTCCGGGTAGAATGTATCAACCAGATTTTTTAATAGAATTTGATCAAACAGAAAATGGACTTAGAGATAATTTATCTTTTCCAAAGTTGGAAATGAAAGACGGTATGCTAGAAGTACCAAATAGACCCGGATTAGGTATTGATATTGACGAAGAAGTGCTACGTAAATATTGTGCAAATAATTCTACAGATAAAACTATAATTGAAAAAATATTAAAAAAATAAACAAAATGAAAACTCAAAATTTTGGTTACAAAAAGCTTTACATTGATGGTCAATTAATTGATTCGGCAAGTGGAGAAAGAGAAGATATTATTTGTCCTGCAACGGGAGAAGTAATAGCTCAGGTAGCTAAAGCTGGAAAAGTAGATGCAGAAAAAGCATTATTATCATCTCAAAAAGGTTTTAAATATTGGTCTAAATTATCTTTAGAAGAAAGAACAACTTGGATGCTAAAATTACGTGCCGCTATTTTAGAAAAAGAGCATGAATTAAAAACAGCAATGGTGCATGAAATGGGTAAAACCTATGCAGGATCGCAAGAGGATATTGATAGACTTACCGAAGCGTTAGAGTGGTATCCTAATGCCATGAAAAATTTAAGAGAAGAACAAATTCCAGATTATGAGGGAACACATACTCATAAAATGATTTCTAAACCAGCGGGAGTTGCTATTGCTTATTTAGCATGGAACTTTCCTTTATTAAATGTAGGATACAAAATAGGACCTGCGTTGGCCTCTGGTTGTTCGCTAATTATTAAACCATCTTCATTATCTCCATTATCTAGCTATATGGTTGGCGAAATTTTACACAGTATTAATTTCCCTGCAGGAGTTGTTAATATTTTAGCTGGTTCTAGTAGAGAGGTCGCTACACCAATGACAACAAGTAAAATTCCGGCAGTAATAACTATGATTGGATCTACACAAACAGGTCAAAAAGTAATAGCAGATAGCACAACGTCAATCAAAAAATTAGGAATGGAATTAGGTGGTAATGCTCCTTTTATTGTTTTTGAAGACGCAGATTTTGAAACTGCTTTAAATTTAGCAATTATATTGAGATTTCATAATACAGGTCAAATTTGTGTGGCTGCCAATAGAATATTTGTACATAAAAATATATACGATAAATTTTTAGAAGCCTACGTAAAAAGAGCTTCAGAATTAGAAATAGGTTTTGGTATTAAAGAAAATAAAGGTGTTTTCATGGGGCCTTTGGCAAGTAGCCAGGCTAGAGACAGAATGTTCGAATTAGTTGAAGATGCTGTTAGTAAAGGAGCAACATTAGAATATGGTGCTAAAATCCCTGAAGATTTACCAAAAGGTGGCTATTGGATGCAACCAACAGTAGTTTCTGGTATTACAACAGATATGAAATTGTTTAGAGAAGAAACTTTTGGGCCAGTAGCAGGTATCATGTCTTTTGAAACGGATGATGAGGTTTTAGAATTAGCAAACGATACAGAATTTGGTTTAGCATCTTATATTTTTACTAATAACCATAATCGAATTGAAAGATTTACTGAAGATTTAGAGTTTGGTGAAATTCAAATAAACGGTGTTAAATATGCTATATATTTACCTCATGGAGGCTTTAAGAATAGCGGTATTGGGCACGATTGTTCTCACTTAGCATTAGAAGATTATTTAGTTAAAAAACGAGTTTCTATAGCACTTTAACTATTAAAAACTGTTTAGAATGAGGTTGTAAAATTGATTTTGAAAAACTAACCTCATAAATTAGATATTCAACAATTTGAATATTTAAAAAATTGCAATTATGAATAAACAAATTTCAGCTGTTATAATGTTGTTTTTTTTTACAACTATAATAGTAGGGCAGGAATTTATTTCTATACCAACAAACATAAAAAAAGAAGATAGAATTGCATTTACGCTTTACACAGTTCACGAAAATACTTTAAAGCTTACTGCACAATTTTATCCTATTATTAATTTTGAGCCTTTTGAAGCTTCTTTAGAAATAGAGGAAAATGGTAAATGGGTTAAAAAAGCAACGGCACCTATTAGGTACCCCGGATATACGTCACTTTTTAGGTTAGAAAACTGGGATGATACCAAAGAGATTAACTATAGGGTTGTACATAACAATAAAGCTTTTTATGAGGGTATAATTCGTAAAAATCCGATTCATAAAGATACTTTTACGTTAGCCGCGCTAACCTGTAATTCTGTTTATCCACAACATGGAGGCGATATTTCTAGAGACGATATTGTTAGTAATTTAACCAAATTACAGCCCGATTTAATATTTTTCTCAGGCGATCAAGTATACGATCACAGTCAGCATTACATATACTGGTTAAAATTTGGAACGGACTTTAAAGAGTTGTTAAGAAATACACCTACAATTTGTATCACCGACGATCATGATGTTGGACAAGGAAATATTTGGGGAGCTAGCGGTAAAAAAACAGAAACGAGAAGCGGTGTTTCTGGTGGTTACTATATGCCAGTAGAGTATGTGAAAGAAGTAGAAAGAGCGCAAACGAGTCATTTACCAGATGCATACGACCCAACCCCTATTGAACAAGGCATAGGTGTATATTATACCGATTTAAAATGGGGAGGGATTAGTTTTGCTATTTTAGAGGACAGAAAATTTAAATCAGGTTTATTAGATTTACCTAAATACGCCCCAGACATTTTTCCTGATGGCACAAGAGATGCTCTTTTTGATCCTAATGTTGACACTAGAAAACTTGATATTCCTGGAGCAAAATTACTAGGCGATCGTCAATTAAAATTTTTAGAAGATTGGACAACCGATTGGGAAAATGCCGAAATAAAAACGGTTTTATCGCAAACCGTATTTGCTATGGTAAACAATTATACAGGAAAACACGATCGTGAAATTATTGCTGATTTTGATACCAATGGTTGGCCGCAAACCGGTCGAAATAAAGCTTTAGCTGTTATTAGAAAAAGTTTTTCGCCTATGATTGCCGGAGACCAACATCTAGCAACTTTTGTAAAACATGGTATTGATGATTGGGGAGATGCTGGTTACTCTTTTGTAACACCTGCAATTGCTAATTATTGGATGCGTTGGTGGGATCCAAAAGAACCAGGCAAGAATAAAGCTAAAGATGCACCGTATTATACTGGTGAATTTTTAGATGGCTATCAGAATAAAATTACTGTAGAGGCTGTGGGAAACCCAACGGAAGCGCAAAAAGAAGAAGGCGGAAAATTATCTACAAGAGTTGCTGGGTTTGGTGTTATAAGATATGATAAGCCAGATAGAACTATCACTTTTGAATGCTGGCCAAGAAATGTGGATATTATGGATCCTAACCAAGAACAGTACTCAGGTTGGCCTATAACCATTTCACAATTCGATAATTTTAATCCGAAAATATCTTTTCAATTACCAACATTAGAATTATCTAAAGAAGATCAAGTCGTTACAGTAAAACATAGTGCAACAAAAGAAGTTGTTTTTTCAGTAAGAATTAATGGTAAAACATACCAACCCAAAGTATTGGAGCTTGGCTCTTATTCCATAGAAATTGGAGAAGGAGATACACCAATTACATATTTTGATATACAAGCAGAAAAAACGAATCGTAAAAAACTGAAGGTTAAGCTTTAGACTAAATCATAAAAATGAAACAATTAAAAAAAATAAATATCACTTGTTGTAAATTAGCAGTATTAGTATCATGCACTTTTTTTGGCACTTCAATTAATGCACAAACTACACCTTCGAATAATGCATTTGCGGAAGTTTTTGAAGAATTCCCAAGACAAGAGAAGAATTTAAGAAAATGGGACGCACCCGTGATTGCAGATTTAGATCAAGATGGATATCAAGACCTCTTAATAAATGATCATGGTTATGGTGTTCAAGTATGTTGGAACAATAACGGTAAATTCGAAAAACCATATGACCTTATAATGGGAGATTTACATGGTGTTTCTATTGGTGATTTTGATTTTGATGGAAACTTGGAAGTTATAATGTCTCGAGGAGGAGGTTCTGGTAGCAATGCACGAAACTCGAAAACATTTAGAGTGACAAAAAAAAGAGAGTTTATTGCTTTGCCTGATTTTAATGTGCCATTAGAGTTAATGAGAGGCAGAACCTTACAGTTTTTTGATGGTGATAATGATGGCGATTTAGATTTACTAAATTTTGCGTTTCCGGGGGCAGAAAAGAAAGGTGCAAGTGAAAACTATGTATACAAAAATGATGGTAATGGAGAACTTATTCTTCACTCTACACTACCTGTAATAAAATCAAATGGGCAAAAAACATTAGTTACAGATTTTAATAACGACGCTATTTTCGATCTGGTAATGTACGGCGTTGGAAACGTAAAAGCTTTCAAAGGTAATGGAGATTTAACTTTTACCGACGTTTCAAAAGAAGTACTTCCTTATGATATTAAAAATGTAACAGGAATAGCTGAAATTGATTTTGATAACGATGGCGATTTAGATTTATATTTTACAAGAGGAAATGCCTTTGAAATTGGAGAAGCATTTTTTGATAAAGAAACAAAGACCTTTGGTTTTTTTACAAAACGTGGTGAATTTAATTTTGAAATGCCAATAGGAGATGTTTTACAATTAGAAAATTTTCAATCGCAATGGCCAAATAATGATACTTTTTACATCGGAGAGGCATCTTATGATTATAAGTTAGAAGGTGAAACACATTCTGGTAAAAATATTAGTTTGGTTAATAGCAATGCACTTGGATTTCCAGATAATACTAACTTCAAGGATAAAACGGGTTGGTACATTGGTTATATAGGAAATAAAAAATGGAGAATTTCTGGATATCTTTGGGCACCAGGAACTGGTATTGTTCATGGCGTAGAAAACTATCCAAAGTATACTCATCCAGAAGCATTAAACGATGTTTTATTAGAAAATAAAGGTCGAAAACTTGTCGATGTTACGAAAGAAAAAAATGTTTTTGAGGCATCAAATAATGAAGGTGTCACTATAGCAGATTTTGACAATAATGGCTTTCCAGATATTTTAATTACAAAAAGAGGAGATTTAATTCATACGAATGAATCTGTTATTTTTCTGAATAAAGGAAAGTCTGGTTTTGAAAAACTAAGTAACCATCAAATTATTTCTACAGAATTAGGAGCTATAGGAATGGCTGTCGAAACTATCGATTATAATCAAGATGGTAAAACAGATGTGGTTTTAGGTAACGAAAGAGGGCTGTGGCACTTATTTAAAAATGAATTACAAGAAGCTAAAGATAATAACTTTATTACCATTGAAGTAGGAAATACTAATTCAGGAAAGGTAACGGCTTTAGGAGCTAAAGTCGAAGTGAAATCGTGTAATAATATACAAATACAAAGGGTAGGTTCTACAGGAGCTCAATATTCACAAGGGTTTAACAATTTTATGAATTTCGGATTAGGAAAATGTACGGAAGCCGTTAAAGTAAAAGTAACTTATACCAATGGAGAAACTCTTGAAAAAGTAGTTGCTAGACTTAATTCAAAAGTTTTAATTGGAAAGTAAGTTTCATTTTAACGAACCATGTAAAGTACATTCGCGATAAAATAATATAGCTAAATAGAAAATTAATTCTATCAGAAGATATGCTAACAAACAAACTAATAAATAAACAACCTTATGAGTTCATTCAAAAAAAACGCCTATAAATACTCTACCATTGTGGCAATGGGTGGTTTTGTTTTTGGGCTTGATGCTGCTTTAATTTCTGGAGCGTTCAAATTCATTACAGCAGAGTTCAATTTAAATGAGTGGCAAGTTGGTGCTCTAGGGTTTGGACCAGGAATAGGGGTTTTAATAGCCTTGCCATTAGCAGCGTGGGCCAGTAATAAATACGGACGGAAAGCAACTTTAAAAGTTATTGCTGCGCTGTATTTAATATCGGCGTTAGGCTCAGCTTTTGCACCTTCTTTTGTTACATTATTCGCGGCGCGTCTTCTTGGTGGTTTAGCATTTAGTTCAATTACTTTAGCAGCCATGTATATTGGAGAAATAGCACCTGCCGAGTTTCGAGGCAAGTTAGTGTCTATGACTCAAATTAACATCGTTATTGGTCTTACAGCAGCATATTTTATCAATTATTGGATACTTCAAAATACAAACTCTAATGCGGAATGGGTAACCGCCATTGGATTAAAGCAATATACTTGGAGATGGATGCTAGGTATTGAAATTGTGCCAGCTTTTATTTGGTTTGGATTACTCTATCTGGTTCCTCGTAGTCCAGCTTGGTTGATATATCAAGGTAATTATGACGAAGCTAAAAGCACATTATCCAAAGTTGTTCCAGAAAATGAAATTGATGTGCATGTAGCAGAAATGAAACTTAGTGTTGAAGAAAGTAATCAAGATAGATCAGTAGGAAGTCAGATGAAAGAAATCTTTAGTAAAAAGATGACTATCGTTACAATTGTAGCGTTTACAATGGCTATAGTGCAACAATCTACGGGTATCAACGCTGTTATAACGTATGCACCAACAGTAATGGAGCAGTTGGGTTTAGGAGAACAAGCAGCATTTCAACAAGCTATTTGGATTGGTTTGGTAAGTATTGTTTTTACCATAATATCGTTGGTTATGATAGATAAAGCAGGAAGGCGCCCTATGATGATTTCCGGATTAATTTGGGTGATTTTAAGTCTTGGTATTTGTGCTTATGGTTTTGGTTCTGCAAAATATGAAGTTACAGATAAAGCTATTGCAGAAATGCAACACATTCCAGATGTAAATAAATTATCGTCGTTGGTGGGAGTCTCATTTGCTACAGATATAGAATTTAAGGCAGCCATAAAAGGTGTTATGGGAGATATTTCTGCCAGAGACAATTCTAGTATATTTCTGCAAAAATCGGCAGTGCTTAATGCAACCTTAATTTTAATAGGTATTTTAAGTTTTATTGCAGCCTTTCATTTTTCTGTCGGACCAATTATGTGGGTCTTACTTTCAGAGATTTTTCCAATTTCGGTAAGAGGTATTGCTATTCCTTTCTTTGCACTTCTCTCTAGTACAATAAGCGCTTTAACACAGTTTTTGTTTCCATGGCAACTTGCAAACATGGGGGCGAGCACTATATTTTTATTTTACGGAGGTATTGTTTTTGTAGGTTTAATAATTCTTTATAAATACCTGCCAGAAACTAAAAATTTGACCATAGAGGAAATTCAATTAAAACTCGAGAAAAAATAGTGTTAACCTCAATATATATATCTAAAATGAAACCTATTAAATTTTTTATTTTCACAGTAATAAGTGCAATTGTATTTTTTAATGTGAGTTGCCAAAAAGATAAAAAGGCTGAGGAAATTGCTGAGAAAATAATTAATAAATCAATGGTTCTCCCTTTTTCAGATCCAACCAATAAGGGAGAATGGATATTAAATGAAGAGGTTAGCGACGAATTTGATGGTACTACTATTGATACAACTAAATGGTTTGTAGAAGGCCAAAATGGCGATTATTACATATGGAAAGGAAGAGCGCCATCGCAGTTTGTCCCACATAACGTTATTGTTGAAAATGGAATTTTGAAACTTAAAACACAATGGGAACCCAATTTTAAATTTGCTAGTGAAAGTTATGCCGATGGAAGTAATAAAGATGCTTACGGTTTGCATGAAGGAAACCCTATGCCTGTAACAACCGCCGGTATAGTAGGGAAAAAGCGTTTTTTAAATGGCTATATGGAGGTCAAATCTAAAGCGCCAAAAGCAGCAATGACTGCCGCATTTTGGGCTATTGGTTATGAGCAAGAATTGGATATGTACGAGCAGTTAGCTGTGCCAAAGATTGAAGGAACCATAAAACATAATACTACAAGAACGGTTGTGCATGATTGGAGTCCACCAGCTGTAAGGCCAACAAAAGCATTTGGTTACGATGATATGTTGCCTTTTACAACTTCAGATGATTTTCATGTTTATGGTGTAGAATGGGGCGAGGATTATTTAAAAATTTATAGAGATGGTAAGTTTGTGAAATCATTTTATCAAGATGAATTAGGGACTGATTGGGTGCTAAATAATCCCATGGAGATATGGTTAGATTCAGAGATTTTTAAGTGGTTAGGTGTTCCTCATAAAGAGGAGTTACCTGCAACTTTTGAAGTGGAATACATGCGTGTTTGGCAAAAAGCATCAGATAATTTATTAGTCAAAGACAGGGCTTTTTTCGGGTTTGAAGGTCCAATACTATTTGAAGAAAACCCGAGACCTTTGACTATGGTTCCTGAAGATTCTAATGCAAACGACTATCAAAAATTTTGGTTATTTAATGAAGGTTCTTCGAAATATTTAAAAATTACCGAAGGGCATTACGCAAGCGGCGTTGAAGCGCTTCAGTTTTTTGGATATGGAAAAAATGAAAAACTTGAAGTAGAAAAAGTTCAGGCAATAAGCCCGGAAGGGGCTTTAAACCTACCAGATGGAGATTTCAACTTGTCTATGAAAGTTTGGTTAGATCAAGGTAGAATTACAGATTCTATTCATGTGACATTAACGAACCCTAAAACAGATATAATTTTTTCAGGGTTAAAAAAGCTTCCTAGAAAAGAATGGGTAACCATTGAATCTATTGTTTCAAGAATAGAGGCATCAGCTAAAGATGATGGTATAATTTTAGAAATTCGTAAAGAGGATTTACCTGATACCAAGGCTGCAAAATTATTTATAGACGATATTGTAATTAAAAAAATAAAATAAAACATAATAAGAACCGAGATTCTCTCAGTACGTTTCTTAAATAAAAATTAAATCTAATGAGTAGTACTTCAAACATGCATAGCAACGCCATCACCAATAATTCGCAAAGTCCATTTGTGAAATTGAAAAGTATCAATTTTGGAGATTGTTCATGGACAAAAGGGTTCTGGGCAGAAAAAGTGAAATCTGCAGGAGATAAAATGCTTCCGTATATGGGAGATTTGTTGTGTGGCGATATTGGTCACGGATTAAACAATTTTAAAATTGCCGCAGGAGAAAAAGAAGGTGAGCATAAAGGGTTTTACTGGCATGATGGTGACTTCTATAAATTTATGGAAGCTAAAATGTATATTTATGGGCTTACTAAAAATGAGTCTTTATTAAAAGAATTGGATGAATATATTGCTGTTATTGGGAGGGCACAAGAAGAAGATGGATATATCCATACACATGTTCAAATAACAGACGGTGTTGACAGATTTGAGAATAGAAAATATCACGAAATGTACAATTTTGGGCATTTGTTTATTTCAGCATCGGTTCATTTTAGAATTACAGGACAGCGTAATTTTTTAGATATTGCTGTTAAAATGGCTAATTTACTGCATGCGTATTTTATGCCAGACACCAAACATTATCAGCGTTTTGGTTTTAATCAAACCCAAATAATGGGGCTGGTTGAACTATATAGAACAACAAGTGATAAAAAGTATTTAAAGCTTGCTGAGAAATTTATTAATAGAAGAGGAACATTTGAAATAAAACACGATTCTACAACCATAGGTTATCCTATCGGAGATATGGTGCAAGAAAGAACGCCTCTTAGAGAATCTGAAGAAGCCGTAGGTCATGCCGTTTTAGCCTTGTATTATTATGCTGGTGCGGCCGATGTTTATGCTGAAACTGGTGAAAAAGCATTAATTGATGCCTTAGATAAATTATGGGAGAACGTAACAGGAAAAAAAATGTATGTTACAGGAGCTGTAGGACAAGCGCATTATGGGGCTTCCACTAGCTTAGATATGATAGAGGAAGGGTTTATCGATGCTTATATGATGCCAAATATGACGGCTTATAATGAAACATGTGCAAACTTATGTAATGCCATGTTTAGTAGTAGAATGATGTCGATTCATGCCGAGTCTCGATATGCAGACATTATTGAATTAGTGCTGTATAATAGTGGATTATCAGGGATTGGCATTGATGGAGAAGATTACTTCTATTCAAACCCATTAAGAATGGTAAACAATTCTAGAAATTATGATTCTCATGCAGATGTTACTGAAAGTCCGGTAAGACAACCATATTTAGAGTGTTTTTGTTGTCCTCCAAACTTAGTTAGAACTATTTGTAAAAGTTCAGGATGGGCTTATAATCTATCTGAAAACGGTGTTGCGGTAGTATTATTTGGTGCCAATAATTTAGATACAACCATGTTAGATGGTTCAACATTAAAATTATCACAAGACACAGAATATCCTTGGAAAGGTTTGGTAAAAATAACGGTTGATGCATGTAAAGATTCAGCGTTTGACATTAAAGTTAGAATTCCAAAATGGGCAGTAGGAAGTACCTTAAAGGTAAATGGCGAAGCTACCGGAGTTGACTTGATGCCAGGGACTTTTGCTACAATCAATAGAATTTGGAAAGCCGGTGACACGATTGTTTTAGATATGCCCATGGAAGCCACTTTAATTGAAGGTCATAACAGAATTGAAGAAGTACGCAATCAAGTAGCGGTTAAAAGAGGGCCTATAGTATATTGTATTGAAACACCAGATTTACCAAAAGGCACAAGTATTTTAGATGTCTATTTAAATGGAAATACGCCTTTAGAAGTTTTGCATAAACCAGAATTTTTAGGAGGTGTTACAACTGTTAATGTGGAGCTCTTATTAAGAAAAGATAAAAACGGAGACATGTACCAAACGGTTACTAAACCAAATTTTGAACCTTTTAAAACGCAGTTAGTCCCTTATTTTGCATGGAGTAATAGAGGTCAAGCAGAAATGACGGTATTTATTCCAGTAATTTGGGAAATTTAAATCACAAAATATTCTTCTTAAAAAAATGTATTCAATGTCATTAAAGAAATTAACGTGCTTATTAAATTAGCAAAAAATAAAACCAGATGGGTTTATTCGATAATAAAAAATATGTAGTAGGACCATTTATAAAAATAAGTGATCCGGCTTTAGTTGAAGTGGCTGCATTTGCGGGTTTCGATTTTGTGATTATAGATTTAGAGCATGGCCCCAATTCTATACAAACTATTCAAAATCATATTAGGGCTGCGCAGGCTAAAAATATAGTTCCAATAGTTAGAGTTCCAGAAATTAATGAAAACATGATTTCTAAAGCATTAGATATAGGAGCGACTTACGTTCAAGTACCTCAAATTGAAACTGCAGCAGATGCAAAACGTGTAGTTAAAGCTGCTAAGTTTTTCCCTGAAGGTTCTAGAGGTGTTTGTAGATATGTAAGAGCTGCGGATTATGCCTCAATGCCAAAAGAGAATTATTTTGGAGGTGCAAACAAAAGTACAGGTGTAATTATTCATATTGAAGGTAATATAGCCTTTAAAAACATTAACGAAATTTTAGAAGTTGATGGTATTGATATAATATTCATTGGGCCCTATGATATGTCTCAATCATGTGGTGTACCAGGGCAGGTTAATCATCCTAAAGTGATTGCGCAGATGAAAGAAATAGTAGAGAAGGCGTCGCGTCTAGGGAAAGTAGTCGGAACATTTGTTGAAAGTCCCGAATCTGCTAAACAATGGATAGACCTTGGTGTTAAATATATTTCTTATGCAGTAGATGTTGGAATTTTTTATGATGCTTGCAAGGGGATTGTAGAAAGAGTGAATGCATAATGTTTAAAATTTTTAATAGTATTATTTTTTTATAAAAATCAATAAATTTTGATAACAGCTTATACTTTTAATTAGATAAATTGAAAGTTATAAAATCATAATATTTATGCTTAGAATTCTAGGTGTAAATATTATGGACTAAACTTTTTTAAAACCTCTACTCATTTTCTATTCAATATAGTTTGATACCTGCCAAATAAATATTATTTAAGTAAGCCTAGCGATGAAGCTAATAGTCGTCTCAAATTAACTTTGCTAGACTTTATTCAAAAATGTTTGCTTGGGATTTAAATTCAAATTTGTCAAAGGGAACATATGCTATTTTCGTACATGAGGCTAATAAATTTGCAATATAAAATTCTTATTAAAAAAATAAAGCATATGAATACACGCTTAAATTCAAAAAGTATTTTAATACTGATTTCGTTATTATTTGTAGGTTTTGTTAATGCGCAAACACAAGAAAAATTGGCTTTAGCTAAAATAAAAACCCTGAATAAACTTATATCAAAAGTCGAGAAAGAAGGTAAAGATGTTTTAAAAGAGAAAATGACGGTTCGCACAGCCGAAGTTTTTTTAGAGTTCGCTAATTGGGATGAGAAAAACGTTTCAATGAATACTGAGTTATTTAAACGAGTTAGTAATTATAAAGATAAAGCTGCTGAAACAGCAATAGAACTCCCCAATTTTGAGCGGACTGATGTCATTAATATGTTAGATGAAGCCATTGAATACATCACACTTTTAAAAGATGGCAAAGTAAATAGAAAAGAAATCCCTAATGTTGATTGGAAAAAAGTTAATGTAGAGAAAGGACAAATTACATTCAATAATCGTCCGGTATTTTTAGCCGATTATACATGGAAACCCGAAACAAAAAGATTAGAAGAATTTTACGGAAGTTTAGATGGGTTTTATATTTCTCCCGCACAAATTTTAAATGCAGAAGGGAAAGTAAATAGAAATGTTTTGAATAAACTTAAGAATAAACCAAGTGTCACTCCAGGTTTTGTTTTTATCAATAATAAAGGTGTTCCAAAATGGGCTACCGATAAATATGGCGATGGCTTTACCAAATTTAATGGGCCTCCTTTTTTTGATTATGATATTGATAATCCTAGAGCGAAGGAAATGATGTCTTTTTTGTTAAAAGAAACCGTTCCAAAAATGACAGGAAATAAATACACAGATTTTGGGTATATGCTTTGTAATGAACCACGATGGGTTAATTATAAAAATGGTAAAAATAAGGTTTGGTATAATAGTGAAGTAAGCAGTTTTACCATTGAAAAATTTAAACGTTGGTTAAAAGAAAAACATGTTTCAATAGCCAATTTAAATAAAATTTGGAATACAGATTATGCTTCGTTTAGTGAAGTAGCTATTGATAATCCTATAGACGTTTCTTTGCAAGGAATGCCACAATGGTATGATTGGAGTACATTTAATGATGTGCGTGTACTGGAGTGGTTTACTTGGATGAAAAGTGAAATAAGAAAATACGATCCCAAGGCAAAAGCGCAATTAAAAATTATGCCTTCCTTTTTTACAGATAATGATCCAGCTTCTACAGGTATTGATTTGGAAGCACTTACTGAGTTGAGTGAAATAAATGGAAACGATATTGCAGCACATTATAACTATACGCGTAAAGGCAAAATGGGTTGGGAAGATAAATATGCTTTCGGCTGGAGAGAATTGTTTTTGGGCTACGATTTCTTAAAATCTGTGAAACCCAATCAAATCAACTTTAATTCCGAAAGTCATTTGTTAAGTACAAGTCACACCCGAGATTTATACATGAATCCAAAATATGTAAGAGCTGTTTATTGGGCAGCAACCACTTTAGGTATGAATGCTTCGCAAACTTGGTATTGGCCTCGTAAGGCTGACGGTTCTTTAAAATCAAATTTAACACACGCCTATGCAGGGTCAAATAATCAACAGCCAAGAGTTACTAATGAACTTCATTCAACAATAATGGATTTAAACTCATATAGTGAAGAGGTTACCGCAATGCAACATCAATCTAAACCTATTCGAATTTATTATTCAAAAACTTCAGCGCATAATAAAGGTGAATATATGAACGATTTATTTAAGCTTTATGAGTCTTTAAATTTTGAAGGGATTCCTTTAGGCTTTGCAACAAAAAATATTATTGCTAAGCAAGATCCTTTAAATTGGGATGTAGTTTTAGTTCAAAAAACGGAACACGTAACACAAAGTGAATTAGAACAACTTCAGACATATTTGGACAAAGGAGGTATTATAATAGTAGATAAAGTGAGTCTGAAATTTAATGAATATGGAGCGTTATTACCCAGTTTAAAAACCAGCAAAGGCACTTTAATAGTTGTAGATTCATTAGAAAACATGACGTCGAAAGCTTTACAAATTGTTGAACAAAAAAATAATGGTCCCGAAGTTACTATTATTGAAGAAAATGGAACCGATATAAAAGGCTGTACATGGAAATGTATTAAGAATGAAAAAGGGAACAACGTGCTTTCTATTATTAATTTAGGAAAAACAAAGGCCACTTTAAATATTCAACTTAAAAACTCGAAAAACAACCCCGTTTATTTTGATTTGCTAAACGGCGTAGCTATAAGTTCTCAGCCTACATTAAAACCTTATGACGTTTTATTTATTGAAGTAAAAAAACACTAATAAATATCCATAATTATTAAAAAGCTACTTGAAATTTCAAATAGCTTTTTTAATTTGATATGTACATTAATTAAACGTAACCTTTTCTAAAGTCCATTTTTTTGCATTTCTATTTTTCCAGTCCTGATTTATAACATAATAAATATTGGGTTTTACTTGTGTAATTGTGGTGCTTTGTTTTATTTTTTTTGAGTTTGTAATGTTGGCAGTTTTCCAATTATCATCACTTTTTAATTCTATTACGGCATGATTTCCATTGGCATCTGGGGCAAATGTAACACCAACAAGGCGCCCTACTTCATTTAAAAGCATTCCATCAAAACCTTTAAAACCGTAATTATTAATAAGCACTGCTTCTGCAGCTTCAGGGTTATTAATAGGGATTTTTAATAAAGTAGAATTTTGATGGCTGTACGATACTAATAAAAATCCATCCGGATGATAAACAATTCCATTTGGTTTAGTGTACCCATCTTTTTGGAAAAACACACTTGCATTTAAATTAGTGTCAATTTTATATATAGCATCTTCCATTCTGCCCGTGATATAAATAACGTTATTGCTATCAACAATTAAATCATTTATTTGATAGTGTTCTTTTTTTGGAAGTAGAGATGCTAAATTGACAACCTGCTCTAAAATACCGTTGTTAAGATTGTAAATGTTAATGTTTCCAATTTTAGGGCCATTTGTACAAGCTATTAAGCGGTTGTTTTTTGTATCCGCTTTTAAGCCAAAACTAGATCTCGAGGTTGCTTCTTTATCATTAGAAAAGGTAGTTGTGTTGCCATCAATATCTACAGTAATAATTGATGGGTTTTGATTAATAGCACTTAAGTAAAAAATATTTGATATAGCATTAAATGTAATGCCTTCTGGGTTTTGTCCTGGTGCTTCAAAAATAATGTTATCGGGATAATTATTTTCCTGTTTGGAGTGAGTTGAATCTTTAATTTGGAATGAAAAACAAGAAGTTTGATAAATAATTGTTGTTATTACGGTGTTGATTATTAGTTTTTTAAATGCCATGTGTTCGTTGGTTTTTATGCTTTATAGATTATCATTTTAGGAGTTTGCTTCTTATCTTTTTTAAATTTTTTCAGCTAAAGAATTCTTCAAACGCAACTTTTTTACAAATTAACAAAATAGACTAATGTTAATATTTTGAGTTTTATCCCATACTTGTCGCGTTTTACCATATTATTTTTATTAAAAAACGGTTCAAACAAATTTTAAATAGCACTTAGCAGTGGTTTTGGGTAAAATTCAATTACGCTCGGGTAAGATGCAATAATACTTTAAGTAACAAATTCAGGTACTTTGATAAATAAATCTCTATATAGGGTAAATTATCTAATTAATAACTAAACTAACTTGGCATTAGCAACGACTAAAACAAAAAAACGCTACAACATACTTGCTCTAATTTTTGGAACAGTTGTTATCAACTATCTGGATAGAACAAATATTTCTGTAGCTGCTTCGGCAATAAGAGAATCATTAGAGTTAAGTACCGTGCAAATGGGACTTATTTTTTCATCATTTGGTGTTGCCTACGCGGCATTACAAATACCTGGTGGAATTATTGTAGACAAAGTACGATTAAGGTTTTTATATGCTTTTATGCTTTTTTTATGGTCTGTGGCGACCCTATTTCAAGGTTTTGTAAATTCTTTTAAAATCCTATTAGGTTTACGCGCAAGTATTGGTGTGTTCGAGGCTCCATCATACCCTGCGAACAATGCCATAGTTACTAAGTGGTTTCCTGAAACCGAACGTGCTTCGGCTATAGCCATATATACCTCAGGACAGTTTATTGGATTGGCTTTTTTGTTTCCAGTTTTAACCTTAATTCAGGATAAAGTAGGTTGGAGAGGTTTGCTTATTATTTCAGGAGTTATTGGTATTATATGGGCCGTGGTATGGTATGCTTTTTATCGTGATCCAGACCAGCATAAAACAGTAAGTGAGCAAGAACTTACACTTATTAGAGACGGTGGTGGTTTTGTTAATAAATCTACAGTAATAAGGAAAAAAGTAAAATTTAATTGGAATGATTTTTATGAAGCATTCAAACACAGAAAACTTTGGGGGATTTATTTGGGGCAATTTTGTTTAGGTTCTGTTTCCATTTTCTTTTTAACCTGGTTTCCAACGTATTTAGTAGAGTATCGTGGACTCGATTTTATAAAGTCTGGCTTTTTAGCTTCTATACCGTTTTTAGCAGCTTTTATAGGTGTGCTTTTAGCAGGGTTTACTTCAGATTATTTAATTAAAATAGGGCGTACAGCAGAATTTGCAAGAAAAACACCAGTACTTATTGGTTTATTATTATCAACATTTATAATTGGTGCTAATTTTACAGATAGCGTATTTTTTATAATTCTGTTTTTAACCATTGCTTTTTTTGGCAACGGATTAGCATCCATAACGTGGGTGTTTGTGTCTTTAATTGCACCTAAACGTATTATTGGTTTAGTAGGCGGTGTTTTTAATTTAATTGGTGGGCTTTCCGCAGTCATAGTGCCTTCTGTAATTGGAATTTTAGTTGAAGGAGGTGATTTTAGCCCGGCACTTTATTTCATAGGAATTCTTACATCTATTGGTTTTCTATCTTTTTTATTAGTTGTAGGTAAAGTTGAAAGAATTGAGCTGGACAAACCAAATAACCTTGAAAAAATAGATTTAGAAAATAACGATAATTAAAACTGAACTTATGAAAATTACAGCTATTAAAACATTTCCAGTAAACATTGCGGGACGAAGCCAGTTAAACATTAAAGTGGAAACCAATGCGGGTATTTATGGTTGGGGAGCGTCTGGTTTAACAGGACGTGAAATGGCTGTGATTGGCGCTATAAATCATTTTAGACCGCTTTTAATAGGGAAAAATCCTAGGCAAATAGGTTCGATTTGGCAAGATTTATATCGAGGTCAATATTTTGAAGGCGGACGGGTTTTAACAGCGGCTATTTCTGCGATTGATATTGCATTGTATGACATTAAGGGCAAAGCCTTGGGTGTTCCGGTCTATGAACTTTTAGGAGGTAAACAGCGTGATTATGTGGAGTGTTTTGCTTCATTAAGATTTAGTAGTAAAGAAGAATTAATTTCGAGAGCAAAAATTTTAATCGAAAAAGGTTGGAAAATGCTGCGTTTGGCTCCAGCCGAATACGAAGAAGAAAAATATGCTTCAGTTTTCGAACCTAGAGAATCTATAGCTATAATTGCTGAATGGCTAACCGATTTGCGCATCGAAGTTGGATCAACTCCAGTTATAGGCATTGATTATCATCACAGGCTTACCGTACCAGAAACTATTTCGTTTTTGCAGCGTATGCCAGTCGGAACTATTGATTTTATTGAAGAGCCTATTCGAGACGAAACTCCCGAAGCTTATGAAACATTGCGAAAAATGACCAATGTTCCATTCGCTATAGGCGAGGAGTTTGCTAGTAAATGGCAGTTTTTACCGTATATAGAACGCGGAATTACGCAATTTGCAAGAATAGATGTGTGTAATGTGGGAGGTATTACAGAAGCCATGAAAGTGGCTGCTATGGCAGAAGCTCATTATATAGATTTGATGCCTCATAACCCTTTAGGACCAATTTGCACGGCAGCTACTTTGCATGTTGCGGCGGCAAGTCCTAATTTTAGTTGGTTGGAAGAAATGAATACCCATGTTGAAAACCCGGGTTTAGATGATTGGAATTATTATCCCATTCAACCAAAAATTGACAGCACACGTTATAAATTAACAGATAAACCCGGTTTAGGAGTAGATTTCAACGAGGAACTAGCATTAAAAGAAGGCTTTAAAATGGTAGAAGCTCCAAGGTTAAAACGTAATGACGGGGCCTACACAAATTGGTAATATTCAGATAAAAAAATATAAATATGTTTTCAAAAAATTATTCAAGATTTCCATTAAAACTCATTATAGTTATTTCTGTTCATCTGTTATTATTTGAACATATAAACGCTCAGGACAATAAACCAAATATTATTATC
Source organism: Algibacter sp. Ld11 (assembly GCF_045066735.1). NCBI lineage: Bacteria > Pseudomonadati > Bacteroidota > Flavobacteriia > Flavobacteriales > Flavobacteriaceae > Algibacter > Algibacter sp. Ld11. Next base: position 250,056 of record NZ_JBISHH010000022.1, read on the forward strand.
ATGATGACTGATGATCAGGGTTATGGAGATATTGGAGCTCATGGAAACCCATATTTGAAAACACCTCACATGGAATCTATTGGAGAGCAAGGCATTGAGATGACGCAATTTTTTACATATCCAAATTGCTCAGCCTCTAGAGCGGCATTACTCACAGGTAGATATCCCTATAGAACAGGAGTAACGGCAGTAACACAAGTAGACCATTTTATGAACACAGATGAAACTACAATTGCCGAAATTTTGGGCGATAATGGATATCGTACAGGAATATTTGGAAAATGGCATTTGGGAGATAATATACCAATGCGTCCAACAGACCAGGGATTTCAAGAAGCTTTGGTTCATAGAGGTGGCGGTATAGGTCAGGCGGCCGGTCCTGCAGGAAACACCTATTTTAATCCCGTTTTAGAACATAATAATGTTTCTCAAAAGTATGATGGTTATTGCGATGATATTTTTACTGAAGCGGCCTTAGATTTTATAAGTAAAAGAGATGGAAAACCGTTTTTCACCTATTTAGCGACCAATTTACCTCATTTTCCACTTCAAGTTCCGGAGAGTAGAGCGGAGCCTTTCAGAACAATGGGTTTACATGAAGACAATGCCCTTACTTACGGTATGATTGATAATATTGATTATAATGTAGGACGCGTATTGGATAAGTTAAAGGCTTTAGGTATAGAAGACAATACCTTAGTTATATTTTTGTCAGATAATGGACCAAGACATCGAAGAACAAAAAATGATAGTTATCCAGGAAGGTGGGTAGCGAATTTAAGAGGTACAAAAACAAGTGTTTATGATGCCGGTATTCGAGTACCTTTTTATGTTAAATGGCCAAGTAAAATAAAGGAACAGAAAGAATTATTTAATATGGGAGCCATCATTGATTTGTTTCCAACCTTATTAGATGTTGCCAATATAAATCCGCCAAAAAATATTCATATTGACGGACAATCGTTATTACCTCTTTGGATAAAAAATGAATCTGATAGTTTAAAAAATAGAGATTTCTTTATTCAAATGCATTATGGACCAACACCATTTAAATACATGCACTTCACTTTAAGAACTCCTAAATATAAATTGGTCAGTCCACATAATTTTCCACATGGTATTGTGCACCAACCTACAGATTTTGAGTTATTAAATGTTTTGAAAAACTTGGAGCTTTATGATGTTGAAAACGATCCGAGCGAGCGTATAAATATTGCTAAAGATAACCCTGAAATTGTTGAGAGCATGTTAGGACGATATGAAGATTGGTTTGATGAAGTAACGGAAGAACGCAGTGCTAAAGGAATTCAACGTATTTATTTAGGTTCTAAGTCTCAATCTCATGTTGTTTTATCGCGTTTTGATTGGGGTGGTCCACGTGTAATTTCACGTTTTGATTATGGAGGTCCTTTGGTTGTAGAAGATAATCAATTAGGGTATTGGCAAGTAAAGACTCAAAAGGGCCTTTATCAAATTGCTTTAGATCTACCTGAAATCGAATCGGATGGAGTAGCACATATAAAATATAATAATGTCCATGTAACAATGCCAATTAAAAAAAATCAAAAGCAAGTTATTTTTGAAAAAGTTGAAATACCATCTGGAACCGGGAATTTTCATGCTTATTTCAAAACAAACAGATTGCCTGCTGGACCACTGTTTGTGGATGTTGTAAAAATTAATTAATATTTGATCAAGCTAATATTGATTTATCTATCGATGTGATTTGGCGTTTTTCTGCAAAGTTAATTATAGTAGCTCAGTAGCTATCATTTTTAATTAGAATTTCAAATAGGTTAATATAGTTATGCTTTAGGATAAATATGGGATATATTGAGTTTGTTTTTTATCATTTCTTTGGGAGTATGTAAAAATCAAAAAGTCTTGTTTTTTTGTAATCTTAAAAGCAAGCGAATTAAACTATTTAATACATGAAAAAATGAGATTATTAAAAATTATTTTTTTACTGGCATTCATGGTCAGCTGTAAATCAAAAACAGAACAAAAGGAAGAACCAAAGAAAAAACCAAACATTTTATTTCTTGCTATCGACGATTTACGACCTGAAATTGGTGCTTACGGTTCTAAAATTGCAATTACACCAAACCTAGATAAACTAGCTGGTAAAGGCTTGCTATTTAATAATGCTTATTGTCAAGAACCTATATGCAGTCCATCAAGAGCTAGTTTAATGACGGGAGCACGGCCAGAAACAATAAATGTTATTGAGAATTTTACATATTTCAGAGATCTTAATCCAGATATTTCAACTTTACCGCAACTTTTTTGGGCTAACGGTTATGAAACGGCAAGTACAGGAAAAATTTATCACAATGAAAAATTTGGAGATGCAAAACTATCATGGAGTAGAAAACCGGCTTTTGATAAAATGGTTGTGGAGAAAGGGCAAACTCCAGGAGGGTTTGCACTTTCAGAAAACCAAGAAATGTTTAAGAAAAACATGGCAGACATGATTGCCAAGTACGGAGAAGATGCCCCACGAAATGGTTTAGGAAAAGGCCCTGCTTATGAAAAAGCAGATGTACCAGATTATTTTTACGAGGATGGATACAATGCAGAATTAGCCATTGCAACATTAAAAGATATGCTTGAAAAGAATCCTGATAAACCTTTCTTTTTAGGAATGGGTATGAAAAAACCACATTTAGACTGGCTAGCACCATCAAAATATTGGGATTTGTATGACCCTTCACAAATAGAATTAGCTGCACATACCGAAGGTCCAGTTGATGGTGCTGCAATGGGGTTACATCCGTCTTTTGAATTACGTGCTAGATATGGAATTCCTAAAAAAGGGCCTATTGATGATGACATGGCTAGAACGTTAAAACATGCTTATTTAGCTTGTGTGAGTTATGTAGATGCACAAATTGGTAAAATGATTGATGCTTTGGATGAAGCTGGTGTTAGAGATAATACAATTATTGTAGTTTGGAGTGATCACGGCTGGCATTTGGGCGATATGGGTATTTGGGGTAAAGCTACCAATTATGAAATAGCAACACGGGTACCTTTAATAATATGGACACCAGATATGGAAGAAAAAATAAGAGGTAAAAAAACGGAAGCTTTGGTAGAATTGGTTGATATATATCCTACGCTGTGTGAATTGGCAGGGATTGAAAAACCAAGTCATTTAGAAGGGCAAAGTTTTATGCCACTTTTAAGTAATCCAAACAAAGAATGGAAATCGGCAGCATTTAGTCAATTTCCTAATCCCGCACTTAGAGAATGGGCAGCAAATCCGTTATCAAAAGGGATGCGCGAAACCTATTTTGGCCCTTTAATCGAAGAGGTTGAAGCGCGTATAATAAAACAACAAGGCGATAAATGGGATAGAGATTTGTTTGAAAATAATGTAATGGGCTATGCCATGCGTACAGATAAATACCGAGTGATTATTTGGAAAGATTACAAAACCTCAGAAAAGGAACCACTGTTTATTGAATTATATGATCATGAAAATGATCCTGCTGAAACTAAAAACATTGCTGGTCAAAACCCTCAGGTTGTCAAAGAATTGATGATACAATTTAACAAAGGATGGAAAGGTAATCTCGCTAAAATTTAAAATTGTTTTGATTTACTCGATAAAGTTTAGAATAAAAAAACTGGGTTTAGCTATGTTAATACCAGGTTTTTTAAGTGCGCAATCAAACCCAAACGTGTCCATAATTAATAATTATAATAATTGGGGTTGGAATAATGTGCACGTTGTTAAAAATAAATTTATAAGTGTAGCTGTAGTACCCGATGCTGCAGGTCGTATTTTAGAATTTAATTTAGCTCATGTTCCTGCGCTATGGGTAAACCCTAAGCTATTTGGTAAAGTTTTTGAGCCTAGTGACGATGTTAAAAAAGAGGAATGGCGTAATTTTGGAGGTTATCGTTTAGTTCCTATTCCTGTTGATGATTGCGCTATCAATAGTAGCGGCGAAAAAACTAGGCGTTGGCCTCCTCCAGCAATTATTGGAGATAGTCCTTACGCTGTCGATATTTCAACAAATACTAAAGGGCAACAAAGTATCCATGTGAGTTCGGGTATTCAAAATTTGCCCGTTCCGATTTACAATTATTCGTTAAAAACATTTAATAACCCAGAAATAATAGAGGAACAATTGCAGTATAATCGCAGTCTTTATATCGAAGAAGATAAAAGCGTGGTTTACATTAAGCATACATTAAAAAATAAAGGTAGTTACTCTGTAGAACGTGGATTAAAAATCACAAGTCAGCATCCAACGAGAAGCAATCTCAATTTAGAAGACGGTGAAAATTTTTTAGCTTATTTACCTTTTTCTGAAAACCTAAAACTTCCTAATGGTAAACAGTTTGAAATTACAACAAGTCCACAAAATCGCTGGAATTTTATTAATAAAAATAGATTTCCTATTGACAAGAATAACCAGGAACATTTAAAAAAATATTTTAATACGGGCACCAATTGGAAAGGAGAGGTGGCTCCGGGTGTTTTCGAAATGCATTACGATTATAATTTAATGGCAGGCTTTCAGATGATAGCTTCAAAATCATGGATTTGTTATGTAAACAAGCTTGAGAATGCTGTTTTTGTTAAGATTTTTGAACCTTATAATAAAAACTTAAACTATGAATATGGTGTTAACGCGGAAATCTATAATAGTGGTATGGAAACAGGGTATTTAGAAACTGAAATTAAAACACCTATTTATCATCTAAAACCAAATGAGCATTTCGATTATTTTGAAATACAAGCTGCTGCAAAAATAAAGGCGTTACCAATTCTTGAAGTCAATAAAACTGGGGTTATCACTAAGAATATTTCTTTTGATGAAGAAAATAAGATGTTAAGCGGTGAATATGGTGTTTTTATTGAAGGAGAAGTTTTAATTCATTTAAAAGATACATCCGACAAATTAATTAAAGAAATAAGTATTGAACAGGTGTCACCCTTAAAAGCGTTGTCCTTTCAAATACCATTTAAATGGGATTTAAACATTAATAAAATAGAGCTTATAATTAAAGACAAAAGCGGTAAAATACACCACCTCGATAACTGTATAAAACAATAGGCAAAATAGCCGTAAAACATTGAAAGTCTAAAATAGACCAACTAAATAATTCTAATAAATAAAAACGTAATATTCATGAAATTTAAGGCATTATTAATAATAACCATCATATTTTTTACATCTTGTGAGGATAAAAATCCGCTAGAACTTGAAGCTTTAGACAAAGTTAACGCGCTAGAATCTTTAATGGAAGATGCTAAGAACAAATCAATTGATGTTACAAGAGAAGAAACAATACTTTGGTTTTCAAAAGAGTTTTTAAAATTTGCTAATTGGGATGAATCTAATAAAGAGGCTACTGAAAAGTTATTTGGATACGAACGTTATTATGCTGATAATAAAAAACAAATGGCAGAGGACTTACCAGATTTTGAACGTAAAAAGGTTATTCAGATTTTAAATAAAGGTATAGACGACTTAAAAAAAGAACTTCAGGGAGAGATTAAACGTCGTCCTGTAAACAAAGTAGATTGGCAAAATACAAAAGCTGCAAATAATATGTTTGTGAGCAACGGTAAGCCATCTTTTCCTTATGATTATTTTTCAAAAACAGTTGGGCAACCATTAACCAATACCGATGTTTACAATGATCACCTCGGAGCTATTTTTCATGGAGGAGAAAACCTATACCCGGTAGATCACGATAGAGCAATTAATTCTTTTCTACTAAAAGAAAATGGTTCTTTTGATGAAGAATTAATGAAAGAATTAACAAGCATTCCAGATACAAACATTGGCTTCTTAATTTATTGGTCTATGGGGATTCCTGAATGGGTTGAAGAAAAAGAACCAGAAATTAGAAAAGGACGTTCTTTATTTACAGGGTTTGATATAGATAACCCCGTAGCTAGAGATTTATGGGCTAAAATTATACGACGAACAGGTGAGCTTACTAAAGGTAAAAAGGTTACGGAGCTAGGCTATATATTTGCTAACGAACCACACTGGTTTTCAGAGAAAGAACATTGGACGTATAACTATAAAGAGATGAATGGAATATCATCATATACGCTTAATAATTTTAGGTCTTGGTTAAACAGTAAGTACAATGGTAATATCAAAGCTCTTAATTCAAATTGGAAATCGTCGTTTGCTAATTTTAATAATGTGAATATAGAAATCCCAATAGATTCCAAATTACAAGGGGAACCAATATGGTTTGATTGGAATCGATATAATATGGATAGAGTAACGGAATGGTTCAAATTTAACCAAGATAATTTACATGCTGTTAACCCCGAAGCGGATACGCACATAAAATTATTTCCAAGAACATTTTACGAGGATTCACGTTCACATGGAATGGATTTTGAAGCACTAACCGAATTAACAACCATGATTGGTCATGATGCCAAGGCTTTAGGAAGCCCGAGTATTAGACCACATATTAATTCAGATTGGAATGAGCAATACGCCTATAAATGGGACGGCATGGCTATTTTACATGATTTTCTCGAGTCTGTTGGTCCAAATAAAATAAATGTAAATTCAGAATCTCATTTTCTTTCCTCTGGTATGTGGAGAGATCTGGAAGCGCGTACTAGCTACGTTCGTAATGTATATTGGTTGTCAACCTTAATGGGTATGGACGCCAATATGGGATGGTTTTGGGCAAGAGATCCTGATGGTTCACCTGAAGATAGGTTAGAAGGAGAACTTAACTTCTTTGACCCAGGATTAGGAGGTGCTTACGCAGGTTCTAACAACATGCAACCACATATTGCTAACGAAGTAACTCAGGTAATGTATGATTTAAATACCTTTTCCGAAGAAATTATTGAACTTCGCAAGCAACCTCGTCCATTACGATTATTTTATTCGGAAACGTCTGCCATTAATATGTCTAACTACATGACGAAAAATGGAAAGTTATACAAATCTTTATTTTTTGAAGGATTGCCGTTAGGTTTCGTTACTGAAAATATTATTAAGAAACAAGATAACAGTACTTGGAATACAGTTGTTGTTTATAATACAAAATATGTTACCGATGCTGAATTTAACGCGCTGCAGTTTTATTTGGATAACGGTGGTACCGTAATTCTGGATTCTTCTGAAAGTTTGTCAATGAATGAACATGGACAAAAACGAAATAAGCAATTAACCTCAAGTAATGGAAGCCTAATAGCTTTAAATAATACAGATATTTCCAATATTAAAAAAATAGCGTTAACGGAAATTGAAGACCACATGCCAGAAGTTATTGTTGAATCGGATAATGGTAAAGAATTTAAAACTATTATTTCAAGAGTTGTGAAACAAGACAATGGTTCTTACTTGGTTAATTTACTTAATGTAGGTCATGATAAGGCAAAGATTAAATTGTCTTTAAAATCAGGAGTTTCAATGACAATCAAAAATTTGATAACATCCAATTCTGTTGATTCTGAATTTGATTTAGCATCAGAAGAAGTGCTACTATTAGAAATCACTAATTAATATCTAAGTAAATATAAAATACAAGCTTTTTTTGAGATCAAATAACTTAATATCAAGATTATTATGAAACTAGCTAATTTAATATGTCTGTTATTGATTCTTTTTGGGTGCAAGGAAAAAAATAGAGTTATATCAACTGATAAAAAAAAGAATATTCTATTTATAGCTATTGACGATTTAAGACCAGAATTGGGGTGTTATGGCTCTTATATAGCAGTTAGTCCAAATTTAGATAAGTTGGCAGGTCAAGGATTGTTGTTTAATAATGCTTATTGTCAACAAGCTATTTGTGGTCCATCTAGAGCTAGTGTATTAACAGGTATTCGTCCTGAAACTAGTGGTGTTTTTCATAATTATATAAAATTTAGAGAGGTCAATCCAGATGTAGTGACTTTGCCTCAACATTTTATGCAAAATGGTTATGAAACGGTGTACACTGGAAAAATTTTCCATCATGGCGATTTGGATGATAAAAAGTCTTGGAGTAGAATGCCTTCTATAGATAGTTTGGAAGCAAAAGGTATGAAAAAACCTGTTGGTTTTGCTTTAGAAAAAAACAACAAAGAACGTACAGCAACCCGAAAAGAAATGGTTGCTAAATATGGCGATGTAGCGAAATACGGTTTGGCTTCTGGCGTTGCTTACGAGTCCGCAGATGTGCCTGATAACACCTATTCAGATGGTTATAATACAGACTTAGCTATTGCTACAATGAAGGATATGTTGGCAAAAAATGATAAACCTTTCTTTTTAGGATTAGGTTTTAACAAACCGCATCTTAATTGGGTAGCACCAAAAAAATATTGGGATCTATATAATCGTGAAGATATTAAGTTAGCCACAAAAACGGAAGCTCCGAATGATGCTGTAACTATGGGTTTACATCCTTCTTTTGAGTTGCGTGTGCGAAGTGGCATTCCTAAAAAAGGACCTATTGACGATGAGTTAGCAGCAACGCTGAAACATGCGTACTTAGCATGTGTAAGTTATGTAGATGCACAAATAGGTAAAATGATCAACGCTTTGGAAGATGCTGGGGTTAGAGATAATACTATAATAATTGTTTGGAGCGACCATGGCTGGCATTTAGGTGATATGGGTATTTGGGGAAAAGCCACAAATTACGAAATAGCAACACGTGTTCCTTTAATGATTTGGACACCTAATATGCCAAAAGCAAGCCGGGGACAAACAACCGATGCCTTGGTAGAATTGGTAGACATATATCCAACTTTAAGTGATTTGGTAGGTATTGAAATCCCAAGACATGTTGAAGGTACTAGCTTTAAACTATTACTCGAAAATCCAGAGCAAACATGGAAAAATGCAGCTTTTAGCCAATTCCCTTCACCTGCATTACGAGAATGGGGTGGGTTTCCACTGCGTTCGGCAATGCGAGAAACCTATTTTAGGCCATTAATTGAAGAGGTTGAAGATCGAATAATTGCTCAACAAGGAAATAAATGGAATAGAGATTTATTCGAAAACACATTAATGGGATATGCCATGCGCACTGAACAATACCGTTTTATAGTATGGAAAGATAGGGCACATCTTGAAAAAGAAGCCATCGATATCGAGTTATACGACCATAGAAATGACCCGCATGAAACAGTTAATATTGCTAAACATAATCCAGATTTAGTTGCTAAATTAATGATACAATTCAACAAGGGGTGGAGGGGGAATCTTTCTGGAAATTAATAAGAAATAGACTAATATCGATATAACAATCTGAAATATGGAAAGACGAGATTTTTTTAAAAAAGGTACAAAAGCTGTCATCGCAGCCGGAGTAATTCCAATAATTTCCAGTTCCTGTGCAGGAACTCAAGATATAATTTACAATAGAAAACTAGATAAATGGTATCACTTAGGTACAGGCAAAACAGGAATGCCATCCAGAAAAAAAACGAGAGTTTATGATGTAGCCGTTATTGGCGGTGGTGCTGCAGGTATATGCGCTGCGGTTGCTGCTGCTAGAAATGGATCTAAAACAGTACTCATCCAAGATAGACCAGTTTTAGGAGGTAATGCATCTAGCGAAATGCGTGTACACTTAAATGGAGTTAATAATATTGGCGGGAATGCTGAGCGCGAAACAGGTATTATCGAAGAAATACTTTTGCATAATCGATTTGAAAATGAGCAAGAATCATTTCCAATTTTCGACCATGTTATGTACGATTTTGTGGTTAGAGAACCTAATTTAACATTGATGCTGAATACACAAGCCGTAGAAGCAGAAATGGAGGGCAGTAAAATTAAATCGGCTTTGTGTTGGCAATCAACTACAGAAATCCTTTATACTATTAATGCTGAAATTTTTATAGATTGCTCTGGAGACGGACTTTTGGCGGCAACGGCGGGAGCTGAATATAGGACAGGTAGAGAAGGCAAGGCAGAGTATAACGAAACTTATGCGCCAGATCAACCAGATGGATGGCAAATGGGAGCAACCCTTTTAATGTCTTCTAAAGATATGGGTCGTCCAATGAAATATTCACCACCATCTTACGCCATAAAATACACACATGAAGGAGCAAACCCAAGACGGAAATTTGCTGGATATCATGAAGGTATTTGGTGGATAGAAGTTGGCAGTGATGGAGATATTATTGCCGATTTTGAAGTGAATAGGCATAAGCTCATGGGGTATTTACATGGTGTTTGGGATTATATTAAAAACTCAGGAAATTTTCCCGAGGCCGAAAACTTGGCTTTAGATTGGGTAGGCTCATTGCCGTGCAGGCGAGAATCTCGTCGTTTTATTGGTGATTATTTTGTTTCCGAAAAAGATATGACTGAGCATAAAAACTTTGCAGATACTGTGGCGTTCGGTGGTTGGTCTTTAGATGAGCATAACCCGGGAGGTATCGAAAACATTTCGGAGCCACCTAGTTATTTTCATTATCATTTTAAGAATATTTATCAGTTTCCTTTTAGAGCTTTGTACTCGAAAAATGTATCAAATTTAATGTTTGCAGGCCGAAATGTAAGTCAAACTCATATAGCATTGTCTTCTTCAAGAATTATGGCAACTTGCGCTTTAATGGGGCAAGCGGTTGGTACAGCGGCAACAATTTGTAATAAGAAAAAAATATTACCTCGAGAAGTAGCACAAACACATATAAATGAGTTACAAGAAATGCTTCTACGCGATGATGCTTTTATTCCTAAAAGACCAGCTAACGCCCCGAATGATTTAGCTAAAAAAGCCAGTGTTATTTTTGGTTCAACCACATCTTCCGGTGATGCTAAAAATCTAACAAACGGAATCTCTAGAGATATAGATGGAGCCATTAACCATTGGCAATCTGATGGGGTAGTTGCTGAAATCCAATTAGAATGGGACGCACCTCAATTAATTTCTAAAGTAGAAATTAAATGCGATACCAATTTAAAACGTAACATTATGATGCGGAAAGATAGCAGAAATGACGACCTTTATGGCAATGCTATCCCTCCTGAAATGTTGAAATCTATTAGTGTCGAAGGTCGTGTTAATGGAATTTGGATAGACTTAGGTGATCTGTCCAATAATAGAACACGGTTAATTAAACTCAATTTTAAACAAAATAAAGTTACGGCAATACGCCTTAAGTTAAAAGAAACTTACGGAGCTAAAAATGTTAAATTATTTGAAGTGCGTTGTTACGCATAAGTATGTTATTAAAAGCGCAAGTATATTTTATTCTAACTCTACCATTTTGGCTGTTTTTTCATAATGGTGGTTATTCTATTTCTGAAAATCTCATTATTATAGAACATAAAGTTTTTATAAATCATCCCGGAGAAAAGGGGCTTGTTCCTGCAATCTTGGTAGAAGTTAAAAATGAAGAAAATCTTCCTATTCAATACTATATGGACGTTGAATCAGTAATATGCTTGGAAGCAGTTTGCAAGGTTATTCCTGTTAGGCTTTTTTGGAATAATATTGGAGCTTACAAAAAATACGAACTTAAAGCAAGGGAGACTTTAGAGAAGTACGAAGCAGATTTATTTGAGCCACAAGATTATTTAAAATTACAAACTATTCTTTCTAATAGCAATTCACCTTATAGTGAAGTTCGGCTTAATGACGTTTTAACTGTTGTTAATGCTAGTAATAGTGATAATGTTGATGCTGTTTCTGGTGCAACGGCCTTGGTGTTGGATGATAAAGATACTGTGCCTGGAGCAGCATTAACTTGTTTTACATTATGGCATTGGGCAAATAATAAAGATATTATTAATCAAATAAAAAAAATATCAACACTATCAGCTTCCAATGCTCAAATTTTAGAATTTTTAGAAGAAGAAAATCTAACGTATTATTTTATGGGGTTAGAGGCTTTAATAGATCGAGGTTTATATGATAGGTTGTTCTTAGATATTATACATAACCGTGTTAAAAATGAAAATAAATTGATAAGACCAACGGTAGATTATTTTGAAACAGCACCTTCAGAAGTTTATTTTAAATGCATAAAAGAATTATTTATTTATGGTGAAGTTGCTCAAAAAACAGCAGCCATTAAATCGCTTCAAAATTTAGAAAGCCCAATTTCTAGGGATTATTTAGATTGTTTTTCTGAAAGTAAATTACAAATAGAATCGTTTCAAGTACTTTCTTATTATTTAGAATTAATGTTAGAAAAGAATCCAGATTCATTAAAAATCACAAACTATATTTTACCCCTACTTGATGAAAATATTGTAATTGCACGGCGGGTTTATTGGTTTTTGGAACACCAACAACTAAACGAAACTCAACAAAAAATTGTAAATTATTTTGCTAAAAACCATAAAGAACAGCTATAACTTAATTATTTGTCTATTCCAGACTTGCAATGTGAACAAGTTCTCAATTTTAGTAAAACTTTTCTTAAAGGGTAATATTTAATTATTAGTAGATAAAAAACTAAAACTCTGGCAGTGAAAGAGTAATTAAATTTACCTCATTACTAAAATGTGTTTTATGAATAAAATTTTACTTTCAATTAGTTGTTTATCATTAGTTGTGATGTCTCAATATATGGGTGCTCAAAATTATCCGCTTTCAGATCCGACAAATACAGGTAATTGGGTGCTGAATCCAGATGTTAGTGATGAGTTTGAAACGTCTACTATCAACGAAAACAAGTGGCTTATTCAAGGTAGAAATGGGGTTTATCAATCTAATTTTAGAGGGCGAGCACCTTCACAATTTTCAACAGATAATGCCAAACAAGAAAATGGTAAACTTAAAATAGAAACACGCTGGGAACCCAATTATAATTTTAGCCCAACGACAAATGCTAATGGTGAAGTTTACCAAAATATAACCACAGCAGCTGTAATTAGTAAAACACTTTTTCAGTATGGCTATATGGAAATAATGAGTAAAGCTGCTAAAGCAGAAATCACAAGCTCTTTTTGGACTACAGGTAATCAATCGGAGTTAGATATGTTTGAAATGTTTGGAGATCCACAACCAGGAGAAGCCAATGCAAATTGGGCAAAAAGATTAAAGTTTAATATGATTAGTTGGAACCCGAATAATCCTTATTATTTACCTGATGGAAATGGACCAGCACACACCCGAAATATACAAGCAAACTTTAATACGGCAGATGCGTTTCATGTTTATGGGTTTGAATGGACACCAAACTATATTAAGGTTTATATTGATGGCGTATTGCACCCAAATGGTTCTATACTAAAATCAGAAATCACTAATAATGGAACAGATAATAATCGCTGGGTGACTGATGTGCCATATAGATTATGGTTCGATTCTGAAACCTTTCCATGGTTAGGCTTACCAGAAGCTGAGGATTTACCTGCTAATTATGAAATTGAGTATATAAGAATATGGCAGAGTGAGACTCTTGGCATTACTAATTTTTCCAAAGTTGATCACTCATTTAAAATATATCCAACCCCATTCGATAGAAGTAAAATAGATAATTTAAAAATATCTGCTCCCAATGCAAGTGAAATTTCATTATTTAATATTTCGGGAGTAGAGATGCTTAAAATTAATAAAACATCAGAACCTTTTGTTTTGCAAGTTTCTAATTTATCACCTGGATTCTATTTTATAGCTGTAAGAATAGGTGAGAGTATAAAAACAAAAAAGATATTAATAAACTAAAATGTTAAATGTGTTTTAAAGGTAATTTTTATTCAGTTTAAGATAAGAATAGAATCATAAAAAATACAATTAATAATTAATTTCGTTTCTAGAAATATTTAGGTAATATAATTCAACAATTAATTAAAAAGTTATGATAAATAAAAGTATTCACAATAGCTTAATGTTTTCATTACTATTGATACTTGCGTCGTGTACAGGTATAAAAAGTCAATCAATAAAAACGAATACCACTAGTAACTCTAAACCAAATATTCTTTTCGTTTTGTGCGATGATCTAGGTTATGCTGATGTGGGATTTAATGGTTCTAAAGACATTATTACTCCCGAAATGGATAAGTTAGCAAGTAACGGTACTGTATTTACATCAGCCTATGTAGCTCATCCTTTTTGCGGCCCAAGTAGAGCTGGAATCATGACGGGACGTTATCCTCATGCATATGGTTCGCAATTTAATATTCCAGCAAATAGTGATGTAAGTGCTGTTTCGGGTATCCCTTTAAATGAAACTTTTATAAGTAAAGTATTGCAGAGTTCTGGATATTATACAGGCGCTATTGGAAAATGGCATTTAGGGGAATCGGAAGAATTTCATCCTAATAAAAGAGGCTTTGATGATTTTTATGGTTTTCTTGGCGGTGGACATGAATACTTCCCAAGTATATATAAAGCAAAATATAATCAACAAGTTGCAGCTGGAAACAATAATATATGGGATTACTTAAAACCTCTTGACCATAATGGCGTTGAGGTCCATGAAACCGAATATATTACGGATGCTTTATCTAGAGAAGCGGTTCGTTTTGTAAAAGACGCATCAAAAAAAGAAAAACCATTTTTTTTATATTTAGCATACAACGCTCCACACACACCTTTACAAGCTAAGGAGGAAGATATGAAGGTTTTCGATGGTATAAAGGATAAAGATAGACGTACTTATGCAGGAATGGTTTATGCTGTAGATAGAGGCGTAGGGCAAATAGTAAAGACCCTTAAAGAAATAAATCAATTTGAAAATACCTTAATCGTTTTTTTAAGTGATAATGGAGGCCGAACAGATAAAGGTGCAAATAACACACCACTCAGGGGAGTAAAAGGTGATACTTACGAAGGCGGTTTTAGAGTGCCTATGTTCTTTCATTGGCCAAATAAAGTAGCAGCTGGAGTTCATTTTGATTATCCTGTTTCTGCACTCGATTTTTATCCCACTTTTGCTAGCTTGGCTAATGCCGAAATATCAAAAGAAAAAGAACTTGATGGTAAAAATATTTGGAATGATTTATCTAACAAAAAAGCACCATACTCTAGAGAACCTATATTTGCAATGCGCCATCGTTCTGGGTTTTCGGATGTAGGCGTTAGGCAAGATGAGTGGAAAGCAACTAAAGCCTATAATGGTAGTTGGAAACTCTATAATGTCGATAATGATATAAGTGAAGAAAAAGATTTGAGTTCAAAATATCCTAAATTACTTCAAGACATGGTATTAAAAGCTGAAGCTTGGAGTAAAACCCACACCGAACCAAGATGGTTTGACCCACAAAGTTTAAAGAAAGTGTGGCAAGAAGAAGATATGGGAGAATTTAAAAATACTTTTAAAATTTCTAATTAAATTTAATTATTATTTGAAAAAGGGCCAACCATTATTATGGTTGGCTTTTTTGTTGTTTTGAAATGTTTTAATGCGTCTGTAAATCAGCCTCTTATACAGGGTAAGATATAGGAAGTAACAGGTAATATTTAAGAAGTAATAATCCTTATTTCCATTTAATTTTATAGAATAACTTAAAACTAAATTAAATTAATGATGAAATTTTTACTCAATTACAAGTCTTATTATCTACTCGTTGCATGTTTATTATTTGCGTCTTTTACATGGGCACAAACACAAGGTACAAAGCCTAATATTATAATCATTTTAGCCGATGATTTAGGATATGGAGATGTTGGGTTTAATCGCGATTCGAGCTTTCCTGAAGAATTAGGAATTATACCAACCCCAAACATAGATGCCTTAGCTAACAGCGGTGTTATTTTAAAAAATGCGCATGTAGCACATCCGTTTTGTGGGCCAAGTAGAGCAGCTATTATGTCTGGTGTATACCCACACAGATTAGGAGCACAATACAACTTACCTAACGATAATACTACAATATTGGGGCTTCCTCTTACAGAAACATTTTTTCCTAAAATACTTAAGGATAATGACTATAATACAGCTGCTTTTGGTAAATGGCATTTGGGCTTTGTTGAAGGAGAACACCAACCATTAGACAGAGGTTTCGATTATTTTTTTGGTCTTTTAGGAGGTGGAAAAGGTTATTTTGAAAGCGGTTATGAAAACTCGTATTACAATAGAATTGCAAACGGTAATCCTGTTACCAACGAATATCAAGATCCATTATGGAGAAATAGAAGCTATGTAGATAGAGCAGAATATAGTAATGCCGAAGATGAAGATTATTTAACAGATATTCTAACTGATGATGCAATAACATATATAAATGCAAATGCTTATAAACCAGATCCATTTTTTATTTACATGTCTTATAATGCACCGCATACGCCTTTGCAAGCTCCTTCAGATGAAATTGCAGCCTTTAAAGCGGCGCATCCTAATTTCGAAGATTTAGTTAGGAATAGTGCATACATAACTGAAGCTAGGCAAGTAACCAAATACCCGGAAGAAGAGCAAGCTGCGGTTATTGAAGGATTTGTTGAAGATCGTGTTACTTACGCCACGATGGTGACCAATATGGATACAAATATAGGAAGACTTGTTGCAGAACTAAAGAAGGATATTAATGTGTTTAATAACACCGTTATTATCTTTTTGAGTGATAACGGTGGTTATACTTACAGTAAAGGCGCTGTAAATTATCCGCTTACAGCATTAAAAGGTAGCGTAAACGATGGAGGTCATAAAGTACCGATGTTTGTGCATTGGCCAAATAAAATTACGTCTAGTAGTACTTATAATTATCAGGTTAGCGCTCTAGATTTATATCCTACTTTGGTTAATCTTGCAGGAGGAATTATCCCTAATGGAAAACTAGTTGATGGTGTTGATATTATGGACGATTTAATAGCAGGGCAAGATCCTAGAGAAGATGAGTTTTTATTGGTTATGAGGCCTTATAATGGTTTCCATAATGGAGGGCTAGCAATGGGGCAATGGAAAATTGTAAAAACAGGAAATGGTAAATGGCGTTTATATAATGTTTTGACTGACCCCGGAGAAACTACCGATTTAAGAGACTCAGAACCTAATGCAGAACAAATTATTCAAGACATACTAAATCAGGCAGTTGCATTGGTGAGTGATTTTAAAGATGTGAAGCCTGCTTGGTATGATAATGATAACGGTGGGGCAGGGCATCCGCATAGTTTCTTGTGGGATGATGGTACACTACCTGGTTATGACAGACTTTTTGAAAGCCCGCAATTAAAATTGGATAGTGAATTAAGTGAAATTAGCATTACTGGAATTACTGATGCTACAGAAGGTGATACTAACGGGGTTTTTACGGTAAGTTTGCCTGAAGGTGTTTTGGCAGACCAAAACATAACTGTTAGTTATACAATTGGAGGAGAAGCCACGGAAGGTTTTGATTTTGCAGCCTTGTCTGGGTCAGTTGTTATTTATGAAGGCACAAATAAGGCGGATATTATTATTGATGCCGCAACTGATTCCTCGGTAGAGACAAGCGAGACGGTAATTATTACATTGGAGTCTGCAGATTTTGGATCTGTTAATCAAACGCCAGCAGAAATTAATATTTTTGATGAAATTGTTTCTACTATATTAACGGCTGGTGATATTGCTATTTTAGGTTTTAAGGCTGAATCTGGTAACAAGGGAGCAGTGGCTTTTATGCTGTTGAAAGATATAAGTGCTACCACTAAAATATCGTTCTCTAATAGGTCTTGGATGGGATCTCAAGATGGATGGACTGGAAATTATAGTATTGATGATGTTTGGACATGGACTGCAGGTGAGGCACTTTTGAGCGGGACTATTTTATATTTGGACACAGATGGACAGGTAAAAAGAGCAATAGGAGACAATGAAGTCATTGTAGGTTCAACAATTCATAATGTTTTGGGAAAAGATGATGGTGGCACGGATGACGATACTGATTTTGACCTATCGCCAGCAGGGGATACCGTTTTAATATATCAAGCACCCAATCCTTTTGGAGAACTTACTTCTGGAACAGATTCAGGCTGGATCACCGGTTTAAATACCAATGCTACCGGTTGGGGTATAGGTGGAGGAAATTCATTCTCTGCTATTCCTACTGCTTTGGTTGGTTTTACTATTGACGCAACTAATGGAGGAATTAATCAAGATCAAGATAATGGTGTATACGTAGGACCGATAGATGGAGGGCTATCTCAATTAAGAGCAAATATTAATGATGGAGCCAATTGGGCAACGTCGGAAGATGATAATTACAATTTATGGCCTTTCAATGAATCAATAGCTAATGTTTTAGGAAATATTGGTTCGGTAGGCACTTTAAGTATTGGAGATATTTTGAAATCTGAGTTAAGTGTTTTTCCAAATCCTACAACAGACTATTTCAATTTCAATTTTAATAAACCAATAAATAAATTAGAGATTGAAGTGTTGTCTTTATCTGGTATAATTTTAAAAAGTGTACAAGGTACAAATACTAATAAACCAAAAATAAATGTGGCTGATTTGGCTCAAGGCATGTATATTTTAAGAGTTAAAGCAGATAACCAAGTATCTGTTGAAAAAGTACTTAAAATATAATTTTAAACACGACAAATTAACTTTAAACATTTATTATATTAAATAATAGAAGCCGTTTCAAAACTCATTGAAACGGCTTTTTTTATTGGAGTTAAGTTTAGTAAAAACTAATAGATACGAATTCACGAATTAATTCGCAGGTCGTATTCTGCTTTAAGATTTCATTTGGCATGCTTTGAGTCTGTGAACCAGGCTTATGGGCTTTCTTCACCAAAGTTATTTAGTCTAATTTTCGGATTGCTAGCGGTAAATATTAGCTGTTTATTTGACCAAAATATTGAGGATGTTAGTCATAAACAGATTTTAATAGTCTATTCGTAGTCATATTTATTTTGTTTAATCAAAAGGGAATAAATCAGACGCTGTGCTTGAATATAGCAAAAGTTGTTTTAATTCTTTAACAATTTTAGGCTTATTTTTTGCAACGTTATTGGTTTCGGAAACATCTGTAGCTAGGTTGTAAAGTTCAAAATCGCCTTGTTTTTTTGAATTCATATTATACCAAACACCTTTCCAATCTCCTTTTCTAATAGCTTTTCTTCCTCCTCTAATATTAAACTCCCAGTATAAATGATCGTGTTGTTTTTGATCTTTTTTGTTTAATAATGTAGGCAAAAATGAAATACCATCAATATTTTCTGGTGTTTTAGCGCCAGTTATTTCGGTTAAAGTTGGTAAAACATCCCAAAATGTTGAAATATGATTTGTAACAGTTCCTTCTTTTACTTTATTTGGCCAAACAACAATGAAAGGAGCTCTAATGCCGCCTTCATATAAATCTCTCTTATAACCTTTAAATTCTGTATTACTATCAAAAAAGTCTGGGTTTGTTCCTCCTTCTGGGGAAGGACCATTATCACTTGAGAACATAATAATGGTGTTTTCCGAAAGTCCTAGTTCGTTTACTTTATCGATAATTTGACCTACATACGTATCAATTCTAGTAATCATTGATGCATATGTAGCAAGTGGCTTTTCGACTGAAGCATACTCATGAGGTACGATATTAGGACCATAATCTGAAGTGTAATTATTACCTTCAGTATATGGTGTTTCCTTAAACTTACCATCATATAATTTAAAAATAGAATCGTTTGGCGATATTATTTCTGCATGTGGTAATACTAAAGGTATATAAGCGAAGAAAGGTTTATTCTTATTATTCTCTAAAAATTGAAGTCTGTGCTCCTGAATTTTATCAGGAGCATAAGTTACTTTTTTTGTCCAATCGTTACCATCGAGCGAATCTCTAATTTGATTATGATTTAGGTATGGTGGATAATATCGATGCGCTAATTTTTGACAATTATAACCATAGAATTCATCAAAACCTTGATTATTTGGGTCGCCAGTTCCAAACCCAAGTCCCCATTTTCCAAACATACCTGTTGCATAACCACGTTCTTTTAATATTTCAGCTAAGGTTAATGTATTATCAGGAATAGGTACTTGACCTTCTAATCCAAGACCTGCCTCTTTATTGCCTCTAATAGGAGTATGTCCTGTATGTTGACCTGTCATTAAAGTAGAACGAGAAGGAGCACACACAGCAGAACCACTATAATGCTGTGTAAACTTTATTCCTCTTGCCGCTAGTTTATCCAGATTTGGTGTTTGTATTATTTTCTGCCCATAGGCACCTAAATCGCCAATGCCCATATCATCTGCTAAAATATAAATGATATTAGGTGGTGATTGTTCTATTGATATAAATTCTTTTTTTTCTTGCCCACATGCAGACAATACTATTGAAAGCAATACAGTTGGAATAATTAACTTAATCTTCATATTTACAAATACTTAAAAGATTCTAAACTTATCTAAATTTAACGTCTTTTACATTCAGACTATAATCTTTACCTCTTAAATTTTCAAATTCTTCAACCATTTCGGCAAGTTTATCAGGATTAGATTTGGCTAAATTATTTTGTTGTCCAATATCATTTTTTAAATTATATAACTGAAATTCCGGGAAACTCCCGACTTCAATACCTACTTTCTCTCTAAAATTAACACCTTTATATGCTGGAATCATTAACCAATCTCCACTTCGTAAAGCGGTTCTGGAAGTAGCTTCTAAAACGAGATTGTCACGTCCTTTGTCACTTTTACCTAATAATACATCTATTAGTTCTTGACTATCGGTAGACGATTCTTCTGTACCTAATAAATTAGCTATAGAGGCCATTAGATCCATTTGGCATACCAAGGCATCAGAAGTACTAGGTTGAATTTTACCTTTCCAATACGTTATAAATGGTACTCGTGTTCCGGCTTCAAATATGCTGTATTTTCCACCTCTTAAAGGACCTGTAGGTTTATGATTACCTAGTTTTTCCACTGCATCATCATAATACCCATCATTTAAAACCGGGCCATTATCACTAGAGAATACAACTAACGTGTTTTCTAGAATACCTTCTTCTTCAAGAGTTTTCATGAATTCACCAATACACCAGTCTGCTTCTAAAATTACATCACCTCTTGGGCCTAAACCAGATTTACCTGCAAAACGTGGATGTGGTGTTCTTGGTACGTGCGGTTGTTGCATGGCGTAGTATAAAAAGAATGGTTCTTCTTTATGTGTTTTTACGTAATCTTGGGCTTTTATCAAGAAATGATCTGCCATTTCTGTATCTGTCCACTTTGCTTTTTCTCCACCTTTCATGTAACCAATTCTAGGTATACCATTTACAATACTATTATTATGTCCATGGTGCCACTTCATTTTAACTAATTCAGGATTGCTAATAGCAGTAGGTTCTCCTTCAAAATTATTTTTGTAATCTACAGAAATTGGATCGTTTGGATCTAAACCAACAACATTTCCATTATCAATATAAACTGTTGGAACACGATCTTGTGTAGCAGCGAGTATATAGGCTTCATCAAAACCTACTTCGTTTGGGCCTGGTGATACACGTTTATTCCAATCTACAATACCGGTTCCTAAGCCTAAATGCCATTTACCAACAATGGCTGTTTGATAACCTTGTTTTTTTAGCATTTTAGGTAGTGTTTGTTGGTCTGTACTAATTAGTAATGGTGCAGTTCCGGGAAGGATTTTTGCGTTTTTATTTCTCCAAGGGTACATACCTGTAAGCAGTGCATAACGACTTGGTGTGCAGGTTGCAGAAGAGGCATATCCATTTGTGAATTTAATTCCACCATCTGCCAAAGCATCTATATTTGGAGTCTGCAATTCAGTCGCACCATAAGAACTTAAATCGCCGTAGCCCAAATCATCTAGATATATTACTATAATGTTTGGTTTTTTTGATATAGTTTTAATTTGGGTTGTTTCTTCTTTTTGTTTGTCTTTACAGCTTATACCAGCACATAAAATTAATGTGATAAGAAATAAATGTTTTAATGTTTTCATGTTGAGCTTCGTGTTAATTTTTTTTATGATCATGTATTGAATAAAAAAGCTCCCATTTCAATCAGAAAGGGAAGCATTTTTATTTTTAAAATATTGATTCTATTCTCATCTTTTTTCAACGATTAATAAATCAAAACTATCTAACCAAAGTTTTTGAACAATGGCATCAGCCTGACCACTATCACTAATATTCAAGTCAAGCCTTCCAGTATTAATATCTGGCAGTGTTACTTCGGTAAGTTTTAATCTTACCCACTCATTTCTTGGTGTGGTTGAAATATCGAATACAAAAGCTGTATCTGTGGTAAAATTGAATTGAAAAGAAGTCATTGTATTTCCACTGTCTAAATATACCCAAACAGCTGGGACATAAGATCCTGCACTTACAGGACTCAATGAACCAAAACTACCACCTTGTAATCTGGCAAGCGAAGGGATACCTGCATCTGTTGTTTCAAATTTCATTGAACTGTTTCCTTCTTTTTTAAAGGCTGTATCTCTCCAGTAATATAATGGACCTGCTTCTTTATTTGCATTATGCTGGGCAAAATATCCTTCTGTATTGGCTTTTTTAAATTGATTTCCAGATCCGCTCCATTCGGCTTCATATCCGGTAAACCCCTCTACATTCATAGCGCCTTCAAAATTCATGATTACATTTATTGGGCCAAAGCTCTCTAGTACTCTTGTATCTACAGAAACAATGTTACCTTTAATGTATTCTACAGTAACAATATCTGAATTAAAAATAGGCTCGGACAAAGTTAGATCTATTTGTGTTAAATCTGAACTATTGATGGTTGCTGAATTCACATCAATGTTTTTATCAAACCCTGAAGCTGTATTAGTGACGTGAACAACAAAATTTCCTTCTTCACCAGTGAGTGTTTCTATTTGACCACTTACTTTAAAAGAAATAACTTCTGATACATCTTCGTTTATTTTACCAACTTGCACAAATGGTTGGGATGATGGAACGACTTGAATATTGAGAGGAATAAGTTTTATCGTTTCTCCTGCTGGTTGTGTTTCCGAATTATTTCTTTTTGCTGTTATGCTACCTGCTTTAAATGTTCCTAATGCAAAGTAACTTACTACAGCGGTTTCTGAGTTTGTACTTTCAATATTACCTCCATTAAACGTCCATGTTCTATTATCGGGACGACCAATAGTTGTTAAATCTACAAAAGTAAGTTCTTCTCCTGCTTCAATAGAAATGGTTGTCCAAGAGGCAGAATTTGCATCTAAAGGCATATCATTTTCTGTTATGCTAATAATTTCCACATCTCCTTTTAAAACTTTAAAAACGGGATTTATATCTGCAAAAACATCTACTGTAAACTTTTTTTCAACCTTCCAAACATCATCTAAAAAGACTCCATCTGTAACCGAATCTTTAAAGGTACTGTTTAGTGAAATCTCTTTAATTCCAGGTGTAGTAAATAGAATATTAGCTTGACTTTGGTTTGAGTTAGTAGGGCCGTTTGCTGTTACAAATTCTGAATATTCATCATTACCATCTGTAAATTCGTTGTTTAAAAAACTAGTGCCTTCTGGTATGTTCCATGAGCTAGTTAGTGGGTTATTAGAAAGATTATAAAAACCGATAAAATCATTAATTGAAATTACATAATCAGTTTCTTCAGAGTTTTCTGTTGTTAACCAATTAAAGCTAGAATAATCTCCATATGGAGCTTCATAATCATCTTGATTACAACTAAATAAAGAAGTAAGTAATATACCTGTTAGTATTAATATTTTTTTCATCTTTTTTCTTTTAAAATTAATTGGATACCAATGGGTTATTAATGACTTCGCTCACCGGTATTGGTAAGTATCCATCTTTATAGTTTTGGGCAGCACTAGAGAACTCTGGAGTTATTTGAACGTCTTCACTAGGGTTAGGGCTTACACCTGCTCGTACTAAGCAATCTGGTCTTGTTGCTGAGTTACCTTCTTCGTCAGTAAAATCATAATCTGTAGCATAATATTCTGATGTACTCAAATCTGTATAGCGTTGTTTGGCTATACCCCATCTACGTAAATCTATATTTCGTGTTGAAAATCCCTCAACAGATAATTCCATAGGGTATTCAAAAAACTGTAAACGTTCTCTTATTTTTTCTTTAGAATCATATTCTGTAGCTGATAAATCCTTTAATGCCCATCTATCACGAACTTTATTAATATGGAATAATGCACCTTCGGCATCTCCAGTTTCATTTAAGCATTCGGCCATCATTAAATACACGCCAGATAATCTGTTTATTATCACGTTTTTCGGAGATTGCCAATTACTTGTGCCTATAGCAGCTTCACTATTGGTAATATCATGATTTGTGTATTTTTTGAAATACCCATACAGTGCTAAATTATTGAAATTATGTAATATTGGTGCCGATATTGCTCCGTAGTATGGAGTGTCTTCATCGTTTACTACTGCTACCATTGCTGATGCTCTTAATGAAACTTTTCTTAATCTTTGGACTCCAACGTGATTTGTAACTGTATTTCTTGGGTCTGTTTCGTCCAATTCATCTGTAGAATAGGCATGAACTAACCATGTAGCGGGAGTAAAGGCTTCTAAAGTACTAGAACCTCCTGCTGAACCTGGAGCAGAATACCTTGCGCTTCTTGTTATATAATCATATTCATACCAGTTGCTGTTTTGAGGTATTAGGAGGCTATAATTAATTTCGAAGATAGATTCGGAATTATAATCGCCAGCTTGGGTAAACATAATACTTGCATCTTGTTCTAGTTGATATCCATAATCTTTATTTACGTTGTAAATGATATCATTAAAATATGTTTTTGCTGTTTGGAAATCATTTTCGTAAAGGTAACTCATTCCTAATATCGTTCCGGCTGTACCTGCATCTACTCTTGTTTTTGGTTCTAATTGGCCTGGTAAGTTAGTGTATGCATATTCTAAATCTGCTCTGAAGAATTCTATAACATCTTCAGACTCTGAAACGGCTTTAGCAAAATCAGAGGCAGCAACAGGGTTTTTGTCTCGAATTATAATTCTTCCTTGATTATAAGTTGAATGTAGATAAAAGTGCGCTAAGCCTCTGAAAAATCGAGCTTGTCCCATTTGTTCTGTCCATTTTTCTTGGTTTTTTAAATCATCTGTCATTCCGTTTAATCCTTCTATAACCTGATTTGCTCTAAAAATAACATTGTACAAGGCATCCCATCTTTTGCCAACTTCTAATGTGTTTTCATCAATTCTTAAGCTGTACCAATTTAAAGCTCCTGTTTCTATGTTTGGAATACCTGCGTTACCTATGCGCTGCCCAGGATAGCCTTCGTCAGACCTCCAAGATTCTACTCTAGCATTAATTAAAAACTCATTAAGCATACCATTGTAGACTGAGGTTAGATTAGCGTTAGATTCATCTAGGGTTGACCAATATATATCTGATGATATTTGGTTGGGGTTTGTTTCCTCCAAATAATCGTCGCAGGAGAGTAATGTTCCAAACATTACAAAGCATACTGTTGTTAATATTAAATATTTTTTCATATCCATTTTGTTTTATTTTAAAAATCGATTTTAAATCCTAAACTATATAATGCAGCAACAGGGTATCGAGAAGAGTCTATACCTCGTCTTGCAACATTGCCCCCTCCAATTTCTGGATCGTATCCAGAATACTTAGTAAAGGTTAAGGCATTTTGTGCAGATAGAAATAATCTAAAGTTATTTACACCCAATTTACCCATGGTATCTTTTGGTAAAGAATAACCTAGTGTAATTTGTTTTAGACGTAAGTAGTCCCCATTTTCCAACCAAAAATCGGTGGTACCTGAGTAGTTAGGATGATCGTTTCCAGCACCTCTAAATAAAGGGGTTTGTGAAGTTGAATTATTAGGAGTCCACATATTAACCAAATCTTGATGACGTTCGTAATTATAAGTGTCTGCTTTATTTCCATTTAAAATTTCTGATCCGACAGAACCGAACCAATTCATGGATAAATCGAAACTTCCTAAATTCCAGTTTAGATTTAAACCATATTCAAAATCAGGTAAACCACTGCCTTTATAAATTCTATCTGCGTCTGTAATTTTACCATCAGCATTGGTATCAACATATATTAAGTCTCCTTTTTGTGCGGTTTCTCTATTTTCTAGTGCAGTGTATGCTGCCAATTGTTCATCTGTTTGTACAACTCCATTGGTTTCATACAACCAAAAAGCACCAGCTTCGTAACCTTGCACAAGGGCTGTAACATAATTATCACCATTTACCAATCTACCTTGATTAGGAATAAAGCCTACACCGTCTTGTATTCTGGTAATTTTATTCTCATTTGTTGTAAACGTAGTACCAACACTAAGTTTGCTTTTACCAATATTGGCACGATAATTAACAGCAAGTTCAACTCCCTTGTTTTCCATATCTCCTACATTTAGGGTCAAATTATTATCATAAATGGCACCTGCAGATCCTGGTAATGTTATAGGGAATAGCATATCTCTTTTTTTAGTTATATAATAATCAGCAGTAACTCTAAATTTGTTTTTTAAGAAAGAAAGATCTACACCTATGTTGTTTGAAACAGAAGTTTCCCATTTTACATTGCTATTAGCATAAGATATTATTGCAGCTCCAAAAGATTCTGCGGTATCACTTTCGTCAAAAAGATAATTACTATACTGATTAGAGATAGTACTAGAAAATTCATAATCACTAAAACTATCGTTACCCACTGTACCATGGCTAAGTCTTAATTTAAAGTTGTTTACAGTAGATTTTAATGGTTTCCAGAAAGGCTCGTCAGAAATATTCCAAGCAGCTGACAAAGAAGGAAACGTTCCCCAACGATAATCACTACCAAACCTCGAAGATCCATCATACCTAACTAATCCTGAAAGTAAATACCTCCCTTTGTAATTATATTGTAGTCTAGCTAATGTACCAACTGTTTTTTTATTGTAGTTATCAGTGTAAGATGGGAGTTCTGGGTTGTATCCACTGTTAACTGCTGGGTTTACTGACCCAATATCTAAAACAAAAATATTATTATTTGTAACACCTTGGATAGAAGCATCAAAGGCTTCGTAACTGTCCTCTTCTAAGGCAATAATACCTGTAGCTGCTAAATTATGATTTCCAAATTGTTTTTTGAAATTTAAGCTGGCATCCCAACTAAATTTGGTAGTTCTAGATGCTATATTAGCAACACCATTTTTTGTGTTATCAATTTCAGTTATATCTTGTTCTACATCATAAAGCACAAAAGCGGGTCTGAATAATTTTCGAAGATCATTAGAAATTGAAGTTCCTACTCTAGTTACAAAGTTTAAAGATTCTGATAATTTTCTGTCTAACTTCAAACTTGCATTTATTCTATCGCTGTTGCTGTTATCTTGCCTTCTAAGGGCTTCATTCAATGCAACAGAAGGTGTTCTTACCGCTCCATTATCAATTATATCACTTTGAGAGGCATTTGGATCGATTAGCGGAAAATAAGGTTTGTACCTGCTAGCCAAAACAATAAGTCCTTGACTAGATCTTTTTCTGTTTTCTAGAGTAAAAGCTAAACTACCTTCAATGTTCCAATTATTTGTTTTATAGGTCGTAGAAGCTCTACCGTTATATCTTTTAAAGTTTGAATTAATTATGGAGCCGTCCTGGTCAAATAATCCGGCTACAATACTATATGTAAGTTTATCTGCGCCTCCCGAAACAATTAAATTATATGTTTTTGCTTCTGCATTTCTATTTAATACGTAATCATCAAAAGTGTTATCATTATTAATCCATTCTGGGTATCTTTCCAGAAGAGGAGTGAAGGATACATTAGAATGTTCATTTCTGTTAGTTTCATAAAATAAATTATCTCTAGTATTCATTAAAGGTGTTCCTTCTCCTAAAGTTTGGAGCCCGTAAGTGTAATTAAAATCGACTTTCATTTGGCCTGCACTACCTTGCTTTGTAGTTATCAAAATAACACCAGCAGCTCCTCGTGCTCCATAAACTGCAGTAGAAGCGGCATCTTTTAAAACATCAATAGTTTTAATTTCATTAGAACTTATACGAGGATCACCAATTTGAGGAATACCATTAACTACAAAAAGAGGTGTGTTTGAACCACTTAAGGACGTTATGCCTCTAATTTGAATATCTGAAGCCTCTCCAGGTTCTCCGGAACTTGCAGATACACTTACACCAGCAATTTGGCCTTGCATGGCAGAAGCCAAATCTGGTGTAATAAACTGCTCTATATCGTCGTTTTTTAGTTGTGCTACAGCTCCGGTGATTTCTTTTTTCTTAACAGTACCATATCCAACGACAACAACCTCATCTAAATCTTGAAGATCTGATTGTAATTTGATATTTAATTCGCTTTGAGTAACCGTTATTGTTTGAGCTACCATGCCTAAATAGCCAAAAGTAAGAATGTCTCCCACTTTTGCATTAATAGAATATTCACCGTCAAAATTTGTAACAGCCCCGGTCTTAGTTCCTACCTTTAAAACTGTTGCGCCAGGAATAGGCATACCATCATCCGCACCAGTTACAACCCCGATAACTTGGTTGTCTTGTGCATGCATTGTGATTGTAATACAAAAGATGGCAAAAAACAGCGCTAGTACGTAACGACTTCGCGACTTTTTTTTAGTCTTTGATTTGTTTAGTTTCATTTGTTAAATAGTTTAGTTAATTAAAGTTTAATTTTTTCATACCTTCTTTAGTTTCAAGAACGGTATTGGCTTTACCTTTATAGGTGTTGTTTTTAAATAGAATATTTTTAGAATGTTTTATTTTTAATGCAGGGTTTATGGGATGTAGCATGGGAAATGTTCCTGAATTTGTAATGGTATTTCCTGTAAACTTTAAACCATCTGTATTTGATATTTCAAGAATAAGATTATCAAATTGGTTGAAGATGTTATTTGAAATCTCTATGTTTTTAAAAGCTATGTTTTCATTGTCATCGTCGGTTACAAATCGAATAACACCTCTGTCATGGCCTCCATATTGACAATCTTTAAACTCATTATTTCTAATAATTAAGTTAGCGGCATTTCCAGATTCGAACCAATATCCGCTTTCAACAGGAACAAGAATAGCTTCCATTTCTGTATTAAAAACATTATTTTCTATAACTGTATTTAAAGGATTCGAAATTAATAAACCTCTAGCTCTATTATTGCCTATATTGCAGTTTTGAACCAATAAATCGGGGTAGCCATCAAGATTTTCAATTAAATCGCCTGTTTTTAAATCTGTAGGTAATTTTTCGTTGAATGTGATAATTTGATATCTATTGTTTAAGTACTCTGTTTTTTTAATAGTTGCTTTATTGTAAGGAAAAAATGAATTGTGTAATCTTACAAAACCGATGTTATCATTTTCATGTCCTATAACAAATCCCAATTGTTGATGATGCATCATGCGCACGCCAATGCTGTAATCGTCTAAAATATCTACGATTTTTTGGTAGGTACCATGTACGTTCATGGCATCGTCTAATTGATTGTTAAACGTGCAATTTTTTAATACTACTTTCCCTCTGCATCCTACAAAATGAGTAGCATCGGCAGTGGTTGAAACCATACGTCCGTGAGATGGTGTAATATTAAAATTATCTAAAATTAAATCGGCTGAATTTTCAGCAATTATCCCCATGCCACCAGCGTGGTGTATATTTACATTTGTAGCATTAAATCCATTGGTATGGGTTACTCTAAACGCAGGGGATACTCTATTAATTCCTTGTTCTCCTTTCATGGTTAAAATCATTCCTACAGGCGGCATTTCTTTTTTATGATTATAAACACGAACTAGCCCTGGCTTTACTTGCTCTATAATCAATCTGTTTTCCGTTCCTATATTTTTAAATTCAGGCGCACGATTATCATGCTCATATTTATATTTAATTTTATCTAAGTTATTTTTTATAGAATTACGCTCCATGGTAGATATACTAGTATAAGCTTGGGTATTATAGGTTACGGCTTTTCTTACGGGGTCGAACAGAATGGATTGGCCTAAGTTATGTTCGTAATATTCTTTTATAAAATAGATTTGATTGTTCCGAATTTCATAAGGATACTCATCTGATATTTGCATATCAAAGGTTTTGTTCTTTTCATCAATTGCTACAATTAAACCTTCACTATGGAATGGCTCATGCCAATCTATTGAAAGATTTTTTACGGTTATATTTTTACTTTCATCAACAAGAAATGGAATTATAATACCATGAAAAATAAAGGTAGAGCCTTGTCCGTCGATGGTTAAATCCTTCATGTTAAAAATAGGGAAGGGGGTTTTGACCATTAAATCGCCGTGGTTAGATATATAGCAGTATTTTTCGAATCCTTTATCTGGATAAAAATGATAAGTTCCTTTTTCAAATTTAATCTCTGAAATAGGGTTTGCGTTGGCATTAAGAAGTCTTGCTACAACTGTTGGCGTAGCATCTTTAGCAATGTCAGTCTTAAACAAAACTTGTTCACCTTTTTTTTCAGGATTATTATAGCTTAAAACCGAGATGGCTGTAAGAAGTAATAATGTCGTAAAAAAATTAGTTAATCTAGTTTTGTTTTTAAAAAATATATCCATGGAATTGAGCATCTTATTTCGCTTTATAAAATTTGAATAATTCTAGAGTTAATATGTGCATATTGGTAAATAAGATGTACTTAACAGTAAATTAACACTTAGAAGCGGAATTTGCATAACGGGAAAATCTCTATATGGCGTGACTTCTCGTTGATTTTGGTTTATTTAATTTCTAATTCTAAATATCCTTTTAAGTTAGCAGATGTCGAGCTTATGTTAGTTAAACCTTTTGTTTTACCAACTTTAATTAAAGCTGTTGCTATTCCTGCCTCGGCTTCTATATTACCAACATTCATAACTTTAATATCTCCATCTATTTTAAGTTTAATTTCATCTGAAAAAGTTGGTAGAATAGTTCCGTTTTTATCAACTGCAGCGATATATAAAAAAAGCAAATCGTTAACTCCAGATTGGGGTGCAACACTACTTTCGTCGACCCACATTTTTAAACTCACAGATTGTTCTGGTGATTTTACAATATCTTCAGACACTTGTTTTCCACTAATGAAACCAACTGCTTTCAGTGTTCCTTTTTTAAATAATTTCATATTAAAAGTAAATGGTGGATGTTTTAAATTTGTAGATATTTCATTTTGATCTGGCTTTTGTTTAGAAATTAATTCGTTATTTAGATACAAGGCCACTTCATCGCAATTTCCGAAAACATGGATATCTAATGGTGAGTCTTCATTCCAATATGTAGCAATTTTTAATACGTTTTCTTCATCGGTATCACGTTGACTTTTATAGAAATAATATCCAAATTTTGGAATTCTAAAAATATCCATTATACCAGAAAATTCAATATCGGGGTGATATCCACGGTTGTAGTCATACATCACCCAATAGCTATCTGAATATGCCGAGGTATTCATGTTGTCGTTATGCGATTCTTGTAGATTGAAAGCCTGTTGCAATAAACGTGCTTCTCCATATTCTCGTCTTTGTCGGCTACTCGTTTCGTAACGCTTAGTTTTTGAAAGTTTATCTTGGTTTAAACCAGCATTATTTGAATAATATTCCCAATCGCCATATTCTGAAACGGAGTATGGCTTGTTTTTTAGTTCGTGTGGATGTAAAAGTCTGTGTTGACGCGCTTGAAAATAGATATCGTAAACATCGTCCATCCAACCACAAGAATATACATGTTCGCCAGGATATTGCTCATGCACAATTTTATTCAGTTCTTGCATAAAGAAAACTGGCATTTTTGTTTCGTTGAGTGAAACTTCCCAAGCCAAAACAGAAGCATGATTTCTGTCTCTATAAATAAGTTCTTTGGCAGATTTGTAAATCTGCTCCCTAAACTGATCGCTATCTAAATAATATTGCCAGCCCAAAACGGCATCTACAACGACTAAACCTAATTCATCACAGGCATCCATAAAAGCAGGTGATTGCGGATAATGCGATAATCTAATATAATTAAAACCGGCTTCCTTTATTTTTTTTGCATCTCTATATTGTGCATTATCTGAAAGCGCATATCCAACAAATGGATATTCTTGATGGCGATTTACTCCACGTAAGAAGGTTTTTTCTCCGTTGATGTATAATTGGTGGTTTTCATCGAAAGTAAATTCTCTAATCCCAAATCTTTCAGAATTTGTGTCTACAGCTTTTTCGTCTACATAAACAGTTGTTTCTAATTGATATAGATTAGGATGTTTTGGTGACCATAATTTTGAGTTTTCAATTGAAATTTTTTCTACAAACTCTAAATCTTTTCCAGCTTCAATAAATACCACTTCGGTAGATTGTTCTTCAATCAATTCTTTATTATAAAAAATTGAGTGTACAATTTTTACTTCTTGTGCATCTTTTTCCTCATTAATAATATGTGTTTTAACTTGTACTTCCGATTCTTTTTTAGATACTTTTGGGGTAGTAATAAAAACCCCTCCACCGGCAACTTTATTGGCTAAAACAGGATGCGAAATATGTACCTTGTTTTTTACTTTTAACCATGCGTTTCTGTATAATCCACCATAGGTGTTAAAGTCTAAAATCTTTAAAGGTTTTGGGCCTGTAATGGGGTTGTCGTTATTGTTTAAACGAATAGCAACAGTGTTGTTTCCTGATTTTATATATTTAGAAATATCGGCTACAACAGGTAAATAACCACCAATATGCGTAGTAACTTCAATACCATTAATCCATATTTTGGAATGGTTCATGGCTGCCTCTAATTCTAAAATTATTTTTTTATCTAAATCTTCTGATGGAACTGTAAAATTCTTTCTGTACCAACAAATGCCTTGCCATTGATTATTTACAACTAGTGGTTCTAAATTAGCTGTATGAGGTAAACTTGTAGGCTCCCAATCGGTATCATTGAAATCTTCGGAATGATAATTATCTTCCGAGTCATTGGTGTCGTCAAGTAATTTGAATTTCCAGTCTTGATTTATATTAATATTTCCAGTATTTCCTTCTTTACAAGAGTAAAAACTGAAACATACAATTAAAGTTAATCCTATTATGGTCTTAAAGTTCATTTTAATTCTTTTTAGATTTTTTATACTCATCGGTCATTTTCTTAAATCCAATTTCTACGCCGTCTTGCATTTGTTTGTATAGCTCTGGTTTTTCTGCTTTTACATATTTAAAAACATCAACAGCTCCTGCGTGTGTTGGGTTATAAATATTACTCACGGGTTTCATGGTGTCGTCTAAAACCAAAGTTTTATTTCGCATTTCTGTTAATTTTGATGCATAATCTGGGTTGTTAGAGAGGTTATTTAACTCTTGAGGATCGCTTTTTAAATTATACAATTCTTCTTTTGGTTTAGAATTTGCAAAGAAGAATTTCTGTGCATCATTCAATTTCCCTTGTTCGTTAAGTGTTCTCATAACATGAACGGCAGGTCTGTAAAATTCTAAATAGGCTTGATGCGCATCAAAAGGAATTTCTGGTTTGTCATTTCTAATGTATTTCCATTCTTCGGATGTAATTGCTCTGGACTTCTCTTCTATTTCATCCCATAAATCACGAGCTGCATATACATAATCACGATTAAAGTCTTTATTGAAAATGGGTTTTCCCGTCATGTATTTTGGAATTTCTATTTTGGCAAATTCTAAAATAGACGCGGTAATATCTGTTGCGCTAACAACCTCTTTTCTTATTTGTCCACCTTTTAGGTCTTTAGGATAATAAATAATAAATGGGATTCTTAAACCGGGATCGTGTAAATAGCCTTTACCACGAATGTTACAACGACCATTGTCTCCAATAAAAATAACAACAGTATTGTCTACCATATTTTTGTTTTCTAGTTCTTTGAATATCATACCAACTTCATTGTCTAAATACTCAATTTGATCGAGGTATTTTGCCCAATCTAAACGAATGGCAGGATGGTTTGCATAATATTCTGGTAATACAACATCGGCTGGATTTACAGGATGTTCTGATTGTTCTCGAACCTCGTTCCACCAATCACCACGATGTGATGCTGCTAATTGAATTTGAGCAAAAAATGGTTCATCTGCTTTTTCAAACGTATCGTATTTATCAAATAGTCCAAATTTGGTTTTTCCGTTCCATTCTCCTAGAGGCTCATGCTTAAAGTTGACATCAATTTTCCGTCCCTTTTTCATCACGCCATGATGTCCTAAAATCGTTGTATAACCTGCATCTCGAAGTAATGATGTAAATGGTTTAAATTGTTCGTTTAATGGTACATTTCTATTGCTCCTATGGTTGTGAGTATTTGTTTTAACTTGATGTGTACCAATCATCATTGCAGAACGACTTGGTGAACAAATTGGGTTTGTAACAAAAGCATTATCAAAACGAATACCCTCGTTTGCCATTTTATTAAGATGAGGTGTTTTAACTGCTGGCATGCCGTAGCATTCTAAATCCAAACTCATATCTTCTGCCATAATCCAGATGATATTTGGTTGTTTAATGTCTTTTTTTACTTCCTGTTTCTTTTCAGAATTACAAGCGAGTACGCTAGAAATTATGAGTACTGAGAACGTTATTTTAAAAATGGTTTTTATCATAATTATAGATTATTTCTTAAATACACCACCAGAAAATGGGTAATGTTCAATGACTTGGCTTTCATTTTTTAGAATGTTATTCATTTTCTCTAAGATCTCAGGATGTTGCTCAGAAATATCATTAGTTTCATTGACATCTTTTTCTAAATTGTATAATTCAGTTTTATAAGAGTTTGCAATTCTAACCGCTTTCCATTGTCCCATTCTAGCAGCTTGTTTAAAGCCTTTTACAGAAGCACCTTCTTGAATTTCCCAATATAAATGGTCGTGCTTATTTTGTTCCTTGTTTAATAATTCTGGCAAAAATGAAATACCATCTGTCTGTTTTGGCGCTTCAATACCAGCTAACTCAGCAATTGTCGGCATAACATCATAAAATGTGGATGGATGATTTGTTGTTTGTCCTGCCTTTATTTTTCCTTTCCAATAAGCTATCATGGGCTCACGAATACCACCTTCATATAAGTCTCTTTTGTGGCCTTTTAAGTTGCCAGAACTATTAAAAAATTTATAATTGTGATGATTTTCAGTAGTAGAGCCATTATCACTTGAGAATATGATTAAGGTGTTTTCTAATTCGCCACTTGCTTCTAGTTTATCAAATAGCCTTTTAATTTGGCTATCTAACATAGTAATACGTGCAGCATGGCGCCTTTCAATTTCTGGCCACTCTTCTTGCTTGTCGCTGTATAAATCTGTTTTACTTAAGAAGTACTCGTGTGCATGTGGTGTTCTGTAAGACATGTATAAAAAGAAGGGTTTATTATTTTCTTTTTTATCTAAATAGTCGATAGCAAAATTTGTTCTGAATTCGTCTAAACAGCTGTAATCATTGTAATTATAGAATATGGAATCTTGATTGTTATTTACCCAATGTACACGTTCATCTATGTCAATTCCATTTTTATCTTCGCCCCATTGTTCTTGTACAGCATAATCAAAACCTCTACCTTTAGCCCATGTCGAGACATCTTCGGGAACTCCAAGATGCCATTTGCCAATCATGGCGGATTGGTACCCTGCTTCTTTTAGCATCTCAGGAATAATAATTTCAGATTTTTTTAATGGAACTCTATCATATTTATTTTCATACTGACCTTTATTTCCTCTAATGCTCACATGTCCTGTATGCATTCCTGTCATTAATACTGCTCGCGATGGTGAGCAAACAGCGGTTCCTGCATAAAAATCGGTAAAACGCATACCTTTAGAAGCTAAATCATCTAAAAAAGGAGTTTTTATTATTTTTTGACCATACGCACCTAGTTCGCCGTATCCCATATCATCAGCTAATAGAAAAACAATATTTGGTTTTGTGTTTTGGTTGATGGGTTTAGGCGTTTCATTTTTTATAATTTCGCTTGTATCATTTTTACATGCAATAATTATAAAGACTGTAAATATTGAAAGGGTTAATATTTTAAACGTTTTCATCTATTTTAAGGTTTTTAATATTGAGGTACGGCTTCTTTTTCCCATTCAGCAATTGCTTTTTTTAAAGCTTCTGCTTTTTCAAGGTTCTTATTGATTAAATCGTTTTGTTCTGAAATATCATTTGTAACATTGAACAATTGAAATTTGCCACTATGGTATTTTACTAGTTTCCAATCGTCATCGATAACTGCAGCATATTGATCTTCGTAGCTTCGGAAGAAAAATAGTTTACGGTCTTGAAATTTCTCATTTTTAATAATAGGCATTAAACTTTTTCCTTGAATCCAGTCGTCTTTACATGTTTCTCCAGAAGCAATTTCAAGTAGCGTTGGATATAAATCTATCGATTGCACAGGTATGGATGTTTCTGTTCCGGGTTTTGTAATGCCAGGGTAATCTATTGTTAATAAAACTCTAGACCCGCCTTCACCTAAAGTGTTTCCGCCTTTTTTACCACCACTTAAAGGTGTATTTGAGTAAGCACCTCCCTGATCAGAAATTAAAATAATAATAGTATTGTCTGCAATTCCTTTGTCTTTTAAAGCTTTTCTTACCTGTCCTATAGAATTGTCTAACACTTCAACCATAGCCCCGTGCTGTGCGTATTTGCCTTTCATTCCTTTGGCTTCGTATTTTTTTATTAAATCTTCTCTACCAATAGAAGGACCGTGCACCGTGTAGTACCAAAAGGACAACATAAAGGGTTTTTTTTTGTCGTAATTTTCAATAAAGCTTGTGGCGCGATTGGTTAGAACTTCGGTTAAATAATCTCCTTTTTTTAAACCCGATTTTAAAAATCCTTTTGGGTCTTCTTCTTGCTTAAAGAAAGGGAAATAGTAATTTTTTGGATGCCCCGCATTTGTTGTTCCATACATTTCATCAAAACCCTGTTTGTCAGGATAATTGTTTGGGTGACCCAAATGCCATTTTCCTATAAATGCATTGTAATATCCATATTCTTTTAATCTTTCGGCATAAGTAACCTCTTCGACTGGTAGATAGTTAATAGAAGGCATTTGTGCTGGATCTTTTGGCCATAAGCTATATTTTTCTTCATCTGGATTTCCAGAAATATGACGAACCATTTCCATTCGAACGGCTTCTTTACCTGTTAAAATTGATGCTCTACTTGGGCTACACGTAGGAGTAGGGATGTAAGCTCTATTAAAGTTTAGACTTTCTTTTTTTAATTGATCTATGTTTGGTGTCTCAAAAAGAGAATTTCTGAAACCAACATCTGCCCAACCCCAATCGTCTACAAACAATAAAACGATGTTTGGTTTTTTAGATTTTACCTGTTTGTTTGTTTCTTTATTTGGTTGTCCTTTGCAAGATGTAAATGAAATTGCAAAACAAATTGCTACTAATCTTAATCCTTTTAATCTCATTATATAAGTGTTATATCTATTTGTATTTTGTAATTACAATTTACGGTTTCCTGAATTGTAAATAATTCCTTTTCAGGATTTAGGTACTCTATCTTTAGTTGTTGAACAAACTGTGGCTGTAAAACAAGAAAGATATTATAGTTGTATCTGGATAATTAAACAGATTTTGGAACGTGCTTTTTTATTATGATTTATTTACTTGTAAATATCATGTGATTACTTTGTTTTTTTGTTCTCACAAGTTTACAAAATGTCTGTTGTAGTAAATTTTATAGCATTTTGGCTGTTTGGAAACTACTTCAGAATATGCTGAAGCTCTTTTCTAAACTTTATTAGCACTTCTTTTTGAGATATACTATTAGCGATGTTGTTCCATTCCATTGGGTCTATTCTATGGTCGTATAGTTCTTCGAATCCGTTAGGGTAAATTGTATATCTGTAATTTTGGTCTCTCAATGAATGTGTTCCATTTCCTTTAGAAGTTAAAGCTATTTCATCCCAATTAGTATCGGGATTTGCTAATAATTGGGCAATGCTTTTACCATCTAAATCTTCTTTTTGAGGTAAATCGCATAAATCTAACAAGGTTGGATACACATCAATTAACGATACAATTTTTGTACTTATACCTTTAGCGCTTGTATTGGGATTATAAATTAATAAGGGCGTTTTAGCAGCTTCTTCCCAAAGTGTTTGTTTTGTCCAATGTTCTTTTTCACCCAAATGCCAACCATGATCTCCCATGAGTACAACAATGGTGTTTTGCTTATATTTACTATTTTCAAAAGCATCAATTAAATGACCTACGCAAGCATCTGCATATGATAGGTTAGCTAAATAAGCTCTAACGGCTTCTTTCCATTTTTTCTTTTCGACTAGTTGTTTATGGAGTTTTTTCTGTACACTATTGCTAGCGATGCTTCCAACATCATCCAAATCATTAGCGATTACTTCTGGAAGAGTAATATTATCAACATTATATAAATCAAAGTATTTTTGCGGTGCATACCAAGGTAAATGTGGTCTAAAAATTCCACAAGCTAAAAAGAAAGGTTTGTTATGGTCTTCTTCTAAAAACTTAACACAATAATCGGCAGATTTCCAATCGCTCGTTTCCTCATTTTCTACTTCAACGCCTTTCCAGTCGAAGGATCTTTTCATATGGCTTCCGTCTTTGTAAAAACTAAAATCTAAACCGTGTTGGAAACGCTCTTCATCTTTAGGATATGTTGAGCCCAAACCTCCTTTATGTTCCATTTCAAAAGAACCAGGGTCACTTTTTGGTCTTGGTTTTTTTGAAGGTCCTCTAGGGCTATGAAAAATTTTACCTGCGGCAGCGGTGGTATAACCATTTTGGTTAAAATATTGTGGTAGTGTAATGGTGTTTTCAAGTCCTTTTTTATCTCTAAAATGTTCCGTGTTTCCGTAAACACCAGTTGTAGATGGGTTGTATCCAGTTAATATACTTGTTCTTGATGGATTGCATAATGGGGCAGAGCAATAAGCATTTTTAAAAACCATACTTTTTTTTGCAAAGGCATCCATGTTTGGAGTAATGGCTTGTCGGTTTCCACCAAAGGCACCAACCCAATCATTCATGTCGTCTACCATAATTAAAATTACGTTAGGTTTGTCTTGAGAAAAACTAAGCACGGTACTAAATGATAAACAAAGGAAAAGTAAATTGGTCTTGAACATAATAGGTTTAATTAATTATTAATTTTTTTACAGATTGATTTTCGAAATTAACAAAGTAAACACCTTTTTTTAATTGATGTAATTGGATTGTGTGTATTGAATTTAAAGTGTTTAGTTTTGTTTTAAAAACTTTTTTTCCAAAAAGGTTAAAAATTGAAATCGTTTCAATTTCTTTATTTGTTAGAAGTGTTAGTTCTCCCTGAGTAGGATTAGGGTACATAAGAATTTTATTGAAACTATAATCTTTAATGGATAGCGATCCATTTTCTAATGGATTTCTGGGGTTTGGAGTGTTTCTATAATCGGCAGGAACCCAAAAGTTGACACCATCGATGGTTTCGTTACAAGCCTCATAATCATCATAGCTATTTATAAAAAAGGCATTAGCTGGCATATAATAAGTGTCAATGTTATAACCGTTTGCTGTTACTTCAGAGATTGGAAAATCGATATTGTAATGCCCTGGTTTGTCTTGCTCTGACAAAACAGCACCAATTGCTGGTCCATTTCTACTTTCGCCATCTATATTTAAAGTTGTAGAAATTCCAATACCATTAGAGCGTTTTACACGTAATTGACATGGTATGTATCTTAATCTTTTAGATGGATGTAATTGTGCATCTTGACCAAAGTTGGCAGTTACGTTTCTAACTATTGAAGCGCTATTAAAAGAGCCAGGCGTTAATCCATCGGCTTCTTGATCGTCTGTTGCAAAGCCAGCTGACCAGACAACACCACCTTCGCAGCTCGTTGCTGTAATATTTCTCATATCAAAAAATCCTTGGTCTAAAGTAT
Source organism: Algibacter sp. Ld11 (assembly GCF_045066735.1). Classification (NCBI taxonomy): domain Bacteria; kingdom Pseudomonadati; phylum Bacteroidota; class Flavobacteriia; order Flavobacteriales; family Flavobacteriaceae; genus Algibacter; species Algibacter sp. Ld11. The sequence goes on from NZ_JBISHH010000022.1 coordinate 289,763, forward strand.
GTGGGGAAAGTTGTAAGGCACTTTGACCATTAGTACACTCAAGATTTCGTCCATAAATATTATCTAGTTTAAGGTCTTCAAAAAGAGCTTCAGGGGTGTATTGAATTAAGTTAAAACCAGTTTCTAACCTTAAAGCAACACCACCAACACAAGATAAATCTCTAAACAGTATATTTTTTCCAGCTTGTGTTTGTACTAATCCATAACCATAATGGCCATTAACCATGGAACCATTTTCAATGATACCATTTTGTGGCACACCTCTAACCGAATTAATTACACTGTTTGAAGTTGTATAATTAGTTCCAAAAGCTAAAGAAGAAAACTCGGTATAGCTATCTGTAATATGAAAATTAGCTATTTTAAAATTACTACAATATTTAAAATTTATAACTCTAACTCGAAGTGTTGATGCTAAACCTGTTAAGTCGAAATTAAATTTTCCACCTGTACCAATAATACTAAAATTGGTAACTCCAGTGTTATTATCAGCATTAAATATGGCATTGTTTACACCTTGAATAGGGTTATATGGCATGATGGTTACTCCAGAATTCACTTCTATATGCACGTTAGATTTTAAAGGAACTTCAAGGATTTTATACGTTCCTGCTTGCACAGTTAATGTGCCTCCAGAAGCGCTTAAAGCATTTATTGCATCTATAAACATTTGAGAGTCGTCACCGGTTCCTAAAGATGGATTAATAGTTTGCGTTCCTGCACCTATGGAGGGATTATAAAACGAATTATCTGGAGGTGTTTGAGATTGAATAGGTAAAACTAAACCTAAAATAAAAAATATTAATATAGCGTATTTAGTTTTCATATTAAGGATTTTCAGAGTATTACAAATTAAAAAGACAATTACTTGGTAATTGTCTTTTTAGGTTTAATAAATGTTTCTGATAGTAAATAGATGGTCTATTTCCATATAATTGGCATAAATACAGTCATTTCACTAACACCTCTGTTACTCCAGGCGTAGTAGGGTATAAAGGTGGCTTCAAATGGTTTCCAAGTTTGTTTTTTTAATGTTCTATACATGTCGTTGTCTTTATCAGATGTTAATAAAACATTTCCTTTTAGAGTTGTAAGTCCTCCTAAAAATCCGACTAGTTTTTGTGAAGTTAATGTGATGTCCGAAGGGAGGTATACATCCAATACATTTGTGTTTTTTGGTAAATCTGGAGTTTCCACACAATACACAACTGGCCCTCTTTTAATTGCGGCTTGATTTCTAATTTCTTCAATTTTTCTATGTCCTACAACCAATTCATATTTCATAGGCATGTTTAAAGAAATTATATCACCGGCTCTCCATTTTCTATTAATAGTAGTGTATTCACCTCCTTTAAGTTCAATGTTTTCTTTTTTACCGTTTATTGAAATTGAACTATTTTGAGCCCATTTTGGAATTCTTAATAAAATATCGAAAGCATCGTTTTTACATCCTTCAATTGTAAAGCTAACGGCTCCATCCCATGGATAATCTGTTTTTTGTTTCAATTTTATTTTCGAACCATCTAATAAATGCGTTTCCAGTTTATTTCCTCCATATAGGTTTACAGCGAGCCCATTATTCGTTAAGCTATAAGCCCATGTTGATAGTTTTGCAATGGTTCTAACTAAATTTGGAGGGCAACAAAAACATGGGATATAAGAGACTCTTGTTGGATAATCGGTGCCTCCCATTTTATGATCAAAACTTCTTCTTAAGGGATTTGTATAGAAAAAGTTAGTACCACCAAGGTCGATCCCAGCCAGAGCACTGTTGTACATAACGGTTTCGATAACATCGGCATATTTAGATTCTCCTTTTACGCTCATCATTCTATAGTTAAACATCGCGTTGCATAGGTTGGCACATGTTTCATTATAGGCATTTGCATTGTGCATCTCGTAATCTATTGTAAAAGCTTCGTGCACAAAATCCCTATGAGACGAGCCACCATCGTGTTTTTGTCCGCAAGCTCCAGTTATAAACATTTTCTGATTTACAATATTCCCCCATATGCGATCTAAAGCTTCAATTAGCGCTTGTTCTCCTGTTTCAGCATATACATCTGCTGCTCCAGCATAATAATACAAGGCTAAAACGGCATGACCAACGGCTTCTTTAGATTTTCTTAACGGAATTCTTTCTTGCGTCATATCACCTATATTTCTATAGCTCACTGTAGGGTCTACGCGTACTTTAGATTTGCCACGCATATTTATAAAAATTTCTGCAAGTTCTAAATATCTGTTGTCTTTAGTGGTTCGATACAGTTCTACTAAACCCATAATTTGTACTTGATTAAAACCAAATCGGGCAAGCTTTTTTGGTTGAGGCTGAAACACATCATACAAATTGTTGGCATGTTTTATTGCAATATCTAAAAAGTTGCGTTTGCCAGTAAGTCTATAATGCGTTAAAGCGCTTATGTATAAATGACCACTGTTATACATTTCGTGGTATTTTACTTCAGAAAAAGGTTGCTTTTCGGGAATTGTTATTTGAGTTTGTAAATACCCATTTTCTAATTGTGCTTTCCCAATAATGTCGATATAGTTATCAATTTCTTTTAATATTTTTTCGTCTTTATTTATAGCATAGATGTATAATGAAGCTTCCATCCATTTGTAAAAATCGCCATCGTGCCAAAACATGCCTTCGTGTTTTCCTTTTTTTAAACCAGCTGCAATTTTAAAATTGTTTAATGCAAAACCTGTATCACCAGTTAATATCTTCCCCATATTAGGTATCATTACTTTTTCAGCTAATTCAAACTTATCTGCCCAAAAACCATCGGTCCATACACAATCGCCGATATTTATATTTTTAAACTTTACATGTTTACTATTAGAATAATCTACACTTCCAGTACCTTTATTTTTTAAATTATTAATACTTTTTGGAAGTATATCATTGGAAACGAATTCTAGTTTCGCTGTTAAAACCTCAGGTTTAGTAAGGTCTTTGTTTTTTTGTTTACAAGAAACTAAAGCAAAAATTGCTAATGTGATAAGTAAAAATATTTTTTTCATTATGTTCTTTTATTTTAAAGGACTTATTTTAAATTCAAAATTGTATTTCCCAGAGTTAATTAGATAATGAGGTAACATTTCTGATAATGTTCCACCAATTCCCATTTGTATTAAATCTAGGTTCAATGTGTAAAACCCTTGAGGTTTTAGTTCGTATGGATGTCGTGCTTGCTCTATGTTTTCTGCTGAATACGGCCAAATTGAAAATCCAAATTCTGGCTTTCCAGATATTTGTATTCCTGAATTGTTATTACACGTAAGTTGTAGCCACCTTACATCGCAATGATTTCCGTTTTCTTGTGGCTGGATGTAGTTGTGAAATAGGTCATCCGTTTTCATAACATATTCATCAACTTCAGCTCCAAGTTTTCTGTCCAGGTAATTTCCCCATGGACCTCTGCCGTAAAATGAAGTGTTTTTGAATTCATCATTAACTCCTAGAGTAACTCCAAAACGAATAAGATTAGGTAGGGATTCGTCTGCGTCTAAATTAATTTTTACCGCTATGGTTCCATCACTAAAAAAAATGTAAATGGTTTCTAGTAAAACTTGATTGTTGTCTTTTTGATTGACAGTAATTTTAGCAGTGTTGTTTTTTATTGCATGTTGAATCACCGTGTTTTTGGCTAATTTATTAGGCATGTTTTGCCAAACTTTTTTTGAAGCTTTAAACAATTTACTACTTGTGCCTCTAACATCGTTATCAATTGGTGGACGATAAAAATTTGGACGTAAAGGAGAGTAAAGTTGTTCTGTGTTTTTTATTACATAAGAGAAAAGTTCACCATTTGTTTTAGATATTGTTGCAGAAAAAGTATTTGATTTAACGAGTATGTTATCACCTTTGTCTTCAATATGTATAGCGTCTTTAGACGTTGAAGTATAACTGTTTGTTACCTTTCTTGGTTTTAAAAGAATTTGATCTTTAGCTACTTCGTAGCCTTTTGTAGTCCATAAACGATTTGTTTTTTCATGCACACTTATACGTAACCAGTATTCGGAATCTTCTTTAAAGGTTGTGCTTTTATAAGGAATATTAATTGTGCCTATAGTTCCGGCTGGAATAGATTGAGGTTTTAATGTTCCAGACTGTAGCGCTTTTCCATTTTTAGAAAGAGTCCATCTAACATCATAATCGCTTAAGTCTGAAAAGCTGAAACGGTTGGTCACTTTTACTTCTCCTTTTTTAATATCGGCATCTTCAAAGGCAAAAGGTTGAAAAATGTACTTACACTCCCAAGCATGTGGATTTGGTTTTCTATCTGGAGAAAACACACCATTTATACAGAAATTTTGATCGTTTGGTATATCGCCAAAATCACCGCCGTAGGCATAGAAAGTTTCGCCGTTATCGTTAGTTTTTTCTAAACCTTGATCAATCATGTCCCAAATAAAACCACCTATAAAATTTTTATTTTCTCTTATAAGTTTCCAATAATCATTTAAACTTCCAATAGAATTTCCCATAGCATGCGCGTACTCACACATAATTATTGGTCTATTAATATGTTCACTTTTAAGCATATGTTTTAACTGGTAAATTTCAGGATACATTCTGCTTATTACATCTACATAATTTGGATCGTCTGGGTTGGCATGTGCAGAGCCTCTAAACACTTCTTGTCCTTCTTTTCCTTCTTTATAATTAGGGTCTGTTGGGTCACCTTGTGCACCTTCATAATGTATAAAACGTGATGGGTCGAAATCTTTTATCCATCCTGCGGCGGCTGCAAATGCAGGTCCTGTTCCGGCTTCGTTGCCCATAGACCATGAAATAATTGATGGATGATTTTTATCGCGCTCAACCATTCTTGTAATTCTTCGAAGGATTGGAATCGCTAAATTTGATTGTTGAGGCGCGTAGCTTCCTAAATGATGCGTTTCAATATTTGCTTCACCCATAACGTACAACCCATATTCGTTACATAAGTCATAAAAATAAGGGTCGTTTGGATAGTGTGAGGTTCTAACGGCATTAAAATTGAATTGCTTTAGTAATTCAACATCCTTACGCATGTCTTCTCGTGTTAATGCTTTGCCTTTTGTAGGGCTGTGGTCGTGACGGTTAACACCCTTGATTTTAATCGATTTACCATTAATTAGTAACTCGTTCTCTTTGCTAAATTCAATGTTTCTAAAGCCTATTTTTTGACTTCTAGACTCCATTGTTTTTCCTTCTGGGTTGGTAACATCCAAAACTAATGTATATAAATAAGGATGTTCTGCCGACCATTTTATCGGGCTTTTAATAGTGGCTTCTAGAAACGCAAATTTTGTAATATCGCGTTGCGGCCAACGTTCATAAAAAATATCTTCTATAGAAGCCGACATGCTTTCGGTTAAGACTTTGTTATTATCGGCATCATATAATTGCGCTTTTATTTCCCAACCTTTAAGATTGTCTTGTTTTTCTTTTACCCAAAGTTTAGGTCGTACTTCAAGTTTAGCATCGTTTAAATTTTTGTCAAATTTTGTTCTTATAAAGAAATCATTTAAAGCAATTTTTGGTTGTGCTAATAATAAAACTTCTCTATGCATTCCGCTTAAGCGCCACATGTCTTGATCTTCTAAATAGCTTCCGTCACTCCAGCGAAACACTTGTACCGCAACTCTGTTTTTTCCTATTGTAACATAATCCGTAATATCAAATTCGGCTGCTAAACGACTGCCTTGACTATATCCAATTTTTTCTCCATTCACCCATACATAAAAAGCAGAAGATACACCTCCAAAATGTAAAATAATAGATTGGTTTCCCCAATTTTTTGGCACTTCAAAATCCCTGTAATAACTACCAACAGGGTTATCTCGGTATTTTTCTATAAAGGGATATTGTGGGGGCTGAGGGCCCATATAATTGAAGTTTCTAGTTCCACCAGTTAAAATATCTGGAGTAAATGGATAAATTATATTAGAGTATATAGGTTGCCCAAAACCTTGCAGTTCCCAGTTAGAAGGCACTTCTATGTTATGCCAATCGCTACCTCCTTCAAAGGTTTCTGTAATAAAATTTGATGGTCTTTCGCTAGATTTTTCAACATAATTAAATTTCCAAATACCATTAAGCGATTTTATTCTGGCGTTTTCTCTGTTTCCATTAAGGGCATCAGAATGATTAGTAAATGAGTAACTAGGTACTCTGGCATCCATTTTGTTTTTTTCGAACATCAATTCATTTTCCCAATCATTTTGAGAAAAGCAAAATTGAACACTAATAAAGAAAAGTAAAACTGGAACTATTTGTTTTAAAGTCATTGTTTATGTTTTTGTAGTTGTAGTTTTTTTTTGTAATAATCTATAAATGAGGTTTTTAAAAATAAGAATAAAAAACTCGTTTTAATAACTTTCTTGCTTAGAAGACAAATAAAGATAATTCGGTTTTTTTTAGTAATAATAAAAAACTTACCTTGTTTTAATTCATTTTTATCCATTACATTGCCTTTTCATAGGCCTCTTTATTATTTCTACTTTTAAAGCTACAAAACACAGCCAATAGCTTGTCTTTATTGGTTTAACATTTGTTTCTTAGAATAAAATATATAGTTTTTTTAAAATAAACCTAGGTGTACAATAGATAAGAGCACGGGTACAAAGGAGTGTTATTTATATAGCACTTTGCCTTATAAATTTTTAAACACATTTATTTGAAAGCAATAAAATTACCAGTTTTAGCATTAGGTTTATTAACGGCTTCGTTTTCTTTTGGTCAAGAAACCAAAGTAGACAAAGTAAAACAGAAAAAACAATTAGCTAAAGCAGATTTAGACAATGGTGGTTTTATTAATTTAGACGAAATGAATACTAAATTCAAAGGTGAAAAACTAAAGCAGGAAAGTCTTTTACTTGAGATATGATCGAAAAAATATTTAAGCGTAAAGAAGTTGACGAAGATAAGAAATTAACTGTGTTAGAGTTTTTCGCTAAACCAAAAAATATTGGAAAAGGTAAGAGGAAAGGTCAGGAATAAGTAAAATATTTTCTGTTTTAACATTATATATGCGTATACCAAGGTAAATAATATGCCTTGGTTTTTTATTATTTTATTCATGTTTTGGATTGTGACATACAATCTATTTATCTTTACATACACGTCAATTTGCATTAAATCGTTTATTTGGATAGAATTAATGTAATGAAATTATAGAATTTAAATGACAATTAACCGTTTCTACTACCTCAATATTCTTTCTGTTTTTTGCTCTTTATTTTCCAATGTAATAATTGGACAAAACATTGAGCCCATTATTGGGAAAGTAGTAAACTTCCAAAAAGAACCTTTAGAATTTGTTTCGGTAACATTGTTAAATCCAAAAGATTCAACCTTTGTAAATTATAGTATTACCGATATCAAGGGTGATTTTAAAATATTTGAAGGCAGCAAAGATTCATTAATTGTCCAGTTGTCTTCTGTAGGTTATTTACCGTATTTTAAAAATATAGCTTATAAAAAACAGCCAATAGACTTAAGAACAATTGTTTTAGAAGAGGATATTACATCTCTAGATGAAGTTACAATTTCTGTAGCGGTCCCCATCCAAATAAAAAAAGATACTATAGCCTTTAATGCAAGCTCTTTTAAAGTTAAGCCAGATGATAATATAGAAGGATTATTGAAAAAATTGCCTGGAGTGGAGGTTGATTCGGATGGAAAAGTTGTCGCTCAAGGTAATGAGGTAACAAAGATTTTTGTTGATGGAAAAGAGTTTTTTGGAGGCGACCCATCTATAGTATTAAAAAACTTATCGGCTGATGCTATTTCTAAAATTGAAGTGATAGACAAAAAAAGTGATGAAGCAGCGTTAACAGGTGTTGATGATGGCAATAAGGAGGTTGTTATAAATTTTACACTAAAGAAAACAAAAAAGAATAATGGATTTGGTAAACTTTCTGGTGGAATGGGTTTGGATAGTCGTTATTTTTCTAATGTAAATTACAACAAGTTTTCGTCTAAAACGCAGTTGTCCGTTATTGGTAAGGTTAACAACATTAATGTTACAGGATCTAATATTCAAGGGTTTCTAGAAAATGCAGATGGTTTAGCTGATGAGTCTGATGATGACGATTCTTCTAATAAACAAACAAAAAGTTTAAGCGGCTATTTAAAAACAGGAGTTGGCGGAGTAAATGTAGGTCATGAGTTTAAAAAAAAGGAATCGCTTAATGCTGATTATTTTTATAACTTATCGGATAATGATGGTATTTCAAAATCTCAAAGAGTTAGTTTTTCTAACAATAATAATTATGATTATGAAGCGGAAAACACCTATTCGAACACTACAAAAAATCATAATTTAAATATTAATTACGAGAATCTCTCTAATAAAAATTATAGTCTTAGAATTAGAGGGCAGTTAATTGCTGATAATAGAATGTCCAATTCAGATCGTGATGCAAGTTATGTAAACGATATGGGCGAACTTGCAACAACCAATAATCAAGTTTACAGTAACACCAATGATAAGCAGTCTGGTAATTTTAATATTAATTATTATCATAAATTACAAAAGGAAGGAAGAAGCTTTAATGCTGGTTTAAAAACGAATCTTTCTAGTACGTCCCGAGAAAATGAACAAAATACAATTATAACAAGAGGATTTATTTCAGGGAAAATTTCAAGCAGAGAAATTTTTACTTTAAGAGATGAAACGTTTAATAACGCTCAACTAAATTTTAACTTTAGATATACAGAACCATTAGGCGGAAGTCATTATTTCAGATTAGATGCTTATCTAAATAATAAAACAGGAAAAGAAGATATTCATCAGTTAAAAACGACAATTACAAATGATAATGAAGAGGAATTGTTAGCCTTTAATTATAAAAATATAGAACGCAGTTACCAAACCCGATTTGGACATAGTTTTAGCAACCAAAAGTTTAATATTTATAATGGTTTAGAGCTGCAAGATCTCAATAGAACGTTTGGTGTGGTCGATGAGATTGCATTAGTAAAAGGACAAGCCTATTTAAACCCAATATCGACTATATTATACAAACCTAAAAAAGGAAGTAAATATAGATTTAGCTATAAAAAAACAATTAGAAGTCCTAGTTCTTCTCAAAGTTCAACAGTTATTAATGATTTAAATCCTTACTTTATTAGAAAAGGTAATCCCGATTTAAAAACAGAAAAACTAGATATACTTTCCTTAAATACTAATATTTATAATTATGCCTCGTCTGTAAGTATTTATTCAAAAATTCAATATGAACGCGCTAAAGATGCTATTATAGAGAGTATAGATATTGATGAGGATTATATTAAAACAAGAAGTTTTCAAAACAGTGGAAATAGAATGCGTTTTAGTTCTATTTTAAGCTTTAGTAAAAAGATAAAAGGTCTTGGTTTGCGATATTCTATAAAGAACAGGAATGACTATAAGACCTCTAATTCAATTATAAATCTACTTGTAAATGAGGTTGTTTCTAGAGATTATTTTTTGAAATTTGATGTAGAAAACTATAATAAAAATGTGTTTGATATAAAGGTTGGGGCTAGTTGTGGACTTAATAACACCTCGTTCTCAATAGAACAAGATCTAGATAGAGAATATATAAGACAGCAGTATTTTTCTAATTTTGATTATGATATGTCTAATAAGTTGAATTTCAATACACAGTTTGATTATATTATTTTTACTGATAATAAATTTGAATCTGATCAAAAACTACCTTTATGGAATGTTGCCATTTCGTATTCATTTTCCAAACGAAAAAACAACATTGTTAAATTGGTGTTCATTGATTTACTTGATAAAAACATTGATATTTATAAACGAAGTACAGCTAACTATTTTGAGGAAACAATCTCTGAAAGCTTAGGGCGATATGCTATTTTAAGCTACACTTATAGATTGAATAGTGCTAAGAAAAAAGCATAACAACATGCTGTTGTACGTGAGTATTTCTTTTTTGTTTTAGTACCATAGTAACTAATAATCTAAAATAGATTTAAATTTTTTAATAGAATTAGTAAGCTACATCTATAAAACGTAATGAACCTGCTGGAACTAATAATTTTATTGATTTCCCCATAATTTTAAGTTCTTCGTTGCTTAAAATATCTTTAGCCCATTTGGGTTGTTTGTTCTGAAAAAGAATAGTTGCTTCTCTTTTTTGTGGATCTAAATAGCCTTGATCTAACAAAATAATTCTTGAGTGATTATCATCTAATTTAATAACACTCCAAGACGCACCTTTAACTACAATTGGTAATTTTTTTTCACCTTGGTTAACCGCATTTTTTATGGTTTGAGCGAATTGATTAGCTTGTGTTTTCTCTCCGTTTTTAATCCCTGATTTTGCGTTAGAAACAAAATATGGTTTGTCTTGCTTTTCAACCATAGATTTTGATTCAATTGGAGCAATAGGAACCATGCCGTGTGGCATTTCGGGTAAGTAGTTTAACCAACGATATTTTACACCCAATGCGGTACTCGAATAGTCGTATTCAGGAACATCAGTTCCTGCCCAATGCATTTGTCCTACAGAAAATACAGCATTGTCATCATCCTTGTTATACTGCTTTAAATCATGATGGTTATCAACTGAATGAATTAAATGTTCGTCAACATCTTCTATTAAATGCCATGAACCAATCGACTGAATATCTTTTGGTTTTACAATAGGTAAAACTCCTGATTTCATTAAAGCGAACAACGCGTTAAGTCCGTGACCTTTAGTAAAATTATTATCAATAATAATTCCATACCGCGCTCCATAAGCAGCCATAATTACACCTTGTCTTAAATAAGGCGATATTGAATTTTGTCCTCCGGGAGATAAAGGTCTCCAACTTGTCGGATTATCATCAATTAAACGCATGGCGAAATCATCTACATAACCACCAGATTGCATTCCTACTCGGCCTGCTAGATTTAAATCCTGAATTCGGTTACTTGTATCTTCTGACGCTGGAACTAAAATATCACTATATTTTCCAGAGAAAAACATCTCTTTCCATAATGGTAAATGAGAAGTTGCCGCCCAAAACATGTTTTTATATCTAAAATATAATTTGGCTTTATTATTTTTCCTGATAGCTTTCGCTAATCGTGGTAAATATGCTTTAACAAAATGTTGTACCCTAGGATCTTCAATATTATCCATTTCGGCATAAACAAAGCCGTAACAAGTGTTTGGTGCCACTTCTAATATTTGTTCTAAAGTTTCTATTTGAATGTAAAAAGGATCGTTACCATGACCCGCCCAAAACGTAAAGGGTTGACTTTGCGCTTCGTAATCTTTAGCCATTTGAATTATACTTTCTCTAGAGTCTTGATATTTTCCACGTCTATCCTTCTTTAAAGCAGATTTTCCAATTATTTTAACTAAATGTGAGCGGTCTGTACTTTCCTTTGGCGATTTTTGAATAACGAAATTAATGTTTTGTTCATTTAATTTTTCAACCTTTGAATCTATGACTTTAGAGGTAATCATAACCCAATCATTATCGGATTTTTTTTGATATGTAGGTGGCGTGTATTTTAGGGTCTGCTCATAAAGTGTATTCAGGTTTTGCTCTACTTCAACCATTCTACCTTGCTTTTTATGAGTTGTTTGCCACCAATTGTTTTTGCTAACATCGTAAAAATATATAGCGTTTCCACCATCGACTTCACCAGCTGCAATTAATTCATTGGATTTTGAATCAAAGACAAAATCACTATGAATCATGTCTCCATATTTTTCTCCAGATTTATTAATCAATTTCCCTTCTGAATTTAACACAAATAAAATTCCACCATGCTGCAACATAATTTCATTTCTATTTGGTAAATAGGAGCCTTGTGAATGGCCATAGCGTTGTGCTTCTTTTTTTGTCGCTTTAAATTTTGCTAATACATTGAAGTCGGAATCCAAAGCAGTCATAAATGGCGTAAACGAAATATCAGCAAAAAATAAAATATCGTCTTTTTTATCGTTGTTGATATCAGAAATAGTAATATCAGTAACCATGGCTTTTCTTAACTCTTTTAGTCTTTTATCATTAATAGACACATCCTTAATTGCTTGTTTGCTATCAGCATCTAGAAAACCCATAAACTCCCAACGGAATTTATCATGGTTATACGTCATTAAAAAGAGTGATTCTTTATCAGTATCAATAAAATTGCCAGCTTCAATTTTTCTAACAACTCCTTTAATGGCAGTTTCTGAAACTAATTGTCCTTCAGCATTTAACTCGTATAATTTATAATCATTTCCACCAGCAAAAATTTGAATTTTACCATTGTTCACAATAGCAATTTCAGAAAAACGAACTTTATGATCTGGATTAAATTTCCATAATAATTTGCCTGAACTATCCCAACAATAAATATTTCCATCCGCACTTGCTGCTATTAAATCATCATCTTTATCACCATTTATATCTACAGCATTTATTTCAAACATGACAGCTTTAGTTATAGATTCATTTCTCCATAATTTTTCACCATCCATTGTATAGGCAGAAACGCTTCCATCTAATTCAGATAAATAAAGAATCGTTTTACCTTTTACATTTGCAGTAATACTGTTTCTAATGCCATTTCCAACTGTAGAGAAATTTTGTGCTTTGGTAGTAAATGAAACTAAAGCAATAAGTATGAAACTAAAATATTTAATCATGTGTTGTTTTCGTTTAAATGATAAATTGTAATAGTATTCCAATATTGGGTTTTCTATTCTTTAGTTATAAACTGATCGTATTCTGGATTTTTTTTAGCATCTCTAAATATTGGGCGATCCTTCCACATGTTGTACGTAGCTTTAAGTTGCTCGGCATCTTCAGGGTATTGACCTTTATCGTCTGTATCTTTTATCCATTTTTCTAAATGATCTCTATGTTCCTTAAGAATCAAATAAAATTCTGGGTTTGATGCCAAATTGTTCATCTGATGCGGATCTGCTTTTAAATCATATAACTCTTCATTAGGACGCACTCCAAACCAATGTTCTTCTTGATAGGGCGTTAGTTTACCTTCTTCATGAAGTGTTTTGAAATCTTTTACAATTGGTTTATTATCTCTGTAACCTGCTTGAAGCATTGGTCTGTCTGGAAAAAAGTTACGAATGTATCTAAAATCTTCAGAAACAACGGTTCTAATTCTATCAATGGTATAATCACATCTGTCTCGTGCTCCGACTACGTATTTTGGTTCTTTATAATTGGTTCCGAATAAATCTTGACCATCTAAATAATCAGGTAAAACTGCATTTCCTAAAGCTAATGTTGTGGCTGAAACATCTAATAATGATACTAAATCGTTTCTAATAGTTCCTGATTTTAAAGCAGGATGATTTCCTTTAATCATTAAAGGGACTAACATACCGCCTTCATAACAAAATTGTTTATGGCGCAACGAGGTATTGCTCCCGTGATCTGAAAAGAAAAAGATAATTGTGTTTTCTAATTCACCATCGGCTTCTAATTGTTTTAATACTTTTTCTAAAGTAACATCAGATCCTCGATTGGCGTTATAATGGTCGGTCCAAGCTTTACGTTGTGATGAGATATTTGGAAAATAAGGGGGTAATGGAACTTCATTTTCTTTTAATTTTTCTTCTTCACGAACATATTTAGAATCTTTTTTTCCGCCCATAATTTGTACTTGTCCAAACCAAGGTTGATTTTTGTCTGGACGAGAACTCCAAACATGGTTGGTTACCGACATGTAGTCTTCAGCAAAATTACCTTGCCATCCATTCATCCCTGCTTTATAGTTTTCTTCTGTGCCTACATCGTAAATGGCTCTTCGGTTGTAATGAAAATTATAATCATCTTTTCCACTATTGAATGTGAAATATCCTGCTTCTTTCATTAATTGAGGAATAGTTTTAACACCTTCAGGAAATCTAATTTGTAATTCTTTTGGAACAACTTCACCATTTGTAAATCTACTCGATCTATGATTGTGAGTTCCAGTTGTTGTTTGCATAATTCCGGATATAAGAGCAGATCGACTTGCAGAACAAACAGGAGCTGTTGCATAAGCTCTTGTAAATAATACACCATCGGAAGCTAATTTATCGATAACAGGAGTATGTCCTTGGTTTATAGTATCTCCGTAGCAGCCCATAAAAGGCGATAAATCTTCTGCTACTATCCAAAGTATGTTGGGTTTTTTTTCTTGAGATGTTGTTTCACAGGAATAAAAGGCACAACAAATAAAAGTTAAAATTATAAGCTTAGGTACAAAGGTTTTCATAGTTTGGTATGAGTTATATAACTATAACAAAGTTAACTTGATTGTGTAGTTTTTTGTAGTTAATGGTAAAAAGGATGTATTCGATAGTTATTATTGAAATTTTGATGAAGTAATAAGGGTTGAAGTTTTAAACTTCAACCCTTATTATTAATTATAAAAGTTATTAATTTTTTGTGATTTCTACAAAGTAAACTTCGTGAGGTTTTAAAATAGGAGAGGAGCTAACAGAAATACCATCTATTAGGTCTTTACAAATAATGTTTGAGTTTCCGTTAAGTGTTATTTTTATTGTAGCATCAGACTTCCCAACGTTTACAATAGAAAGCACATAGTTTTGAGCTTCATTTTTAACCACTTTCCAAATGCATCCCTTAGTGCCATTTAAATTTGTTTCGGTAACAACAACTTCAGATAAAAGGTTTTTATCTTTTAAAATAGATAATGCTTTTTCCTTTATTTCAGAAACAGAATTCAACTTTATAATAGTTCCTTTAGATTCTTTTAAACTTGAAATAGATTGGCCATATTCATTATTCAGTAAACTTTTATTATCTACAATTACAATTCCTCCTTTATCTATATAGCTTTGAAGCGCATTAAGCTCACCGATTGTTACAAAAGGTGTATCATAAACTAATACAACATCCCAGTTGTTGTTGTCTTTTGTACTTATAATATTTTCGGTTACAAACCCTAATGGAGTACCTTCAAAAGTTAGGGATTCATACAACTCAAAAAGGTTATCCATATGTTCCTTTTTGTTGATAGCAGAGGTTTTGGAATAGAACAGCCTTAAAGGTTTTCTTTGTCTTTGCATAGACATAATTTCTTCTGAAAACGAATTTAAATCGATTAGTGTTGTAGCTACTTCATTGGTAACTCTTGGTTGCTGATTGTTAGAACCTGCATACCCTTTATCATTTTGAGCTTTTTTAGAAATGGAACCATCTGCATTTCTTGGCCAATACCATATTTGGCTCGCAGTCATTCCATATAAATGGGCCAACCAAAACGTTGCTCTAGCATAGTTTGGATCTAAATATAAATTTCTTGATCGAACAGTTGATAAATAATGTAGCTCTGAATTAAAATTGATTTTATCAGGACTTACAGATTTCATGAAGTCATATCCCATGCACAATTCTCTCCAATCAAATGCATAGTGTTTTTGCCACTCATGCGGTTTTCCCCAAATATAGGTGTGGTCTGCTCCAGAGTCGTTTCCAATAATTCCGCTTAAATCTGTTAATGCTTCTAAATCTATACCATGTACACGTTTATTTTCAGTCCATAAATTCGGCATAATTTTTAGATGTACTTTTGCTTTGGGATCATATTTAGTCACTTCAGATTTTAAGAAGGTATACCATTCAGTAACTCTATCCATGTTGAATGATGTCCAATCAAACCAAATAGGTGTTCCTTTTAAACTGATATCAATAGGTATTTCAATTTGTACATTATCAAAACTAGTAAAATTAGTTTCCCATATGCTATTTAAGCTTTCAATTGATTTATGCTTGTCTTCTAGCCAAACTTTAAACTTTTCTATGGTAAATTGAGAAACACCTCCAGAAGCCCAAGGTAATTTTTTCTTTTTAGAGTCTGTGTATGTAAAGAAATGTGGCTCGTTACACAGCATATATCCTAACTGGCTATATTTTTTGCCTGCCATTTTAGGTACAACAGCACCTATTAATTTCTCTTGAATTATTCTTGCTCCTGGATTATCAATATCGTAAGCAGTATAGGTGTCTTCCCTCATACTAAAATTTGGTCCAAATTTTTCTTCAGACCATTTTGGCACACTTTTATGGTTCATAAAAATAAACCCAAATGAGCCATCAGGTTTAGAATTTAAATCTTCTATTTTTTGTTTATTAATTGTTCCATCTTCTTTGGTAACATATGTTGGCGTTAAAAAGAAACCATCTTGATTGCCGTGGAATTCTGTTAACTCTTTAATTTTTGGCTTCCATGTATAATCTGTTAAAAAAACAGGACGATTATTAAATGTAAGTTGGTCGTTCTCTACTGTTACTTTGGTCCAATCAACTTTTGGACTGGGTTTTCTGAATGCTTTATTTGAAATAAGTGATTTTAAATGTTCTATAGATTCATCTAGCATTAAATTAACATCCTTTCTTTCAAAATCTGCTAACTCTTCGGCCATTTTCAGGGCTTCCTTTTTATAAGACTGAACTAACTTAAATGCTTTTGTATTTGCCTCTACATTATTTTCATCCCAATTCGCGAATTTTAAAAATACTTCTGCAGTTCTAATGGTTGTTTTTTCTTTTAAAACATCAATGTCTTTTTTCTGGGCTTTCTTGATTAATTTTTCAAGGATTTCAATTTTTTGATTCGCTTCATGCTCTAATGATTGTGCGTTAACAAACAAACTAAAGGTTAGAATTAAGGTAAAAAGTATATATTTCATTTGTTTGTAATTATTAAGTTAGAAGGTCTTTTGCTATAGCTTCTTTTAATCTTGTTTAAAAAAAATCTACATTGCATTTTTTAGGTTTTATAAAATTGAATATGTAAAAATGAAGTTTTATGTATTTAAAAATATCTTTCAGAGTATATCTTATGTCTTTGTGAGTATATTTATTGGAATTACATGCGTTTCTTTTTTCTTTTAAGTGCTGATTTTTTAGCATCATAATTAGGGTTTTTAGTCATCATTTGTGCGCCTACGGAAACTCTCCATGCTTTTAGATTATCAAGCAATTCTTTTGCTTTTTTAGGTTGAATTAAAGCAATATTATTAGTTTCATTTGGATCAATTGATAAATCATACAACTCCAAATTTCTATCTTCAAAAAATTCAATCAATTTATAATTTTCTTTACGAATGGCTCCATAAGGTTTGGTTCTATGATAATGCGGGTAATGCCAAAAAAAGGAGTTTCTATCTAATGTATTTGAACTTCCATTGAGTAGTGGAACCATGCTAATTCCATCTTTATGATTGTTTGGTTGCAACGGTAAACCCGCTACTTCTAAGAATGTTGGATAAAAATCTGTCCCAATAACAACTTCATCACTTACAGAACCTGCTTTTGTTTTTTCTGGCCATTTTACAATTAAAGGTTCTCTAACGCCACCTTCATGTGAAAAACCTTTATAACCTTTTAATCCTCCAGTAGTTTCATCAAAATTACCTCCATTATCTCCTGTTAGTACAATAATTGTGTTGTCTGAAATCCCTAATTCTTCTAATTTTTCAACGATTCTTCCAACACTATTATCTAGTGCCTCAACCATCCCTGCTCTTTTGGGATTGATATATTCATTTTTGGTATTAGTGAAATTCTTAGCTTTTTCCTTGTATTTTTCTTCTAACTTAGGCGGACACATAATAGGACCATGAACTGTATAGTAAGAGAAATATAGTAGGAATGGTTTCTTTTTATTTGTGCTATCTATAAATTGAAGCGCAGCATCAGTTAATTTATCTGTTAAAAAATCGCCAGGTTTTCCATCATCTAAATTTGGCATTTCAAAAGGTGAAAAATATTTCCCACTTCCTTTTGGTTGTCCCCATTCTCTTCCTCCAACATTAATATCAAATCCATGATTGGTAGGGTAGTGGTCTTCAAAATCGTTTTGTCCAGAAGGCATTAAATGCCATTTTCCAAAAAAAGCTGTTGCGTAACCTCCTTCTTTTAAAGCTTCTGGTAACGTGGTTAATTTATGCTCAATTCGTGTGTTCCAATCTGGAACAGATAATTTGGCGTGAGGAAATTCATGTCCTGTAATCCAATCTGTAAGATGTGTTCTCGCTGGATATTGCCCTGTTAAAATAGCACCTCTAGAAGGAGAGCAAACGGTAGCAGCTGCATACGCATTATTGAATAGCATGCCTTCGTTGGCTAATTTATTAATATTTGGTGTTTCATTAAATTCTGCATCATAACAACCAAAATCTCCATAACCCAAATCATCGACCAATAAAAATACAATGTTTGGTTTTTCTTGACTAGAACCAATTATTGTACTAAATAATAAAATTATGATTAGAATATTTTTTTTCATCAAAGCTATTTTGTTTTTTCTTTGCCACATAAATATTTTCTTTTTCAATTTACCATAAACTATTAGAAAGATTTTAGTTTTAAACTAGGCTTTTTGTTTCTAATGCTTACAAAACTATTATACTTAATAAGAATATTACAATGGTTGATGTGAATGTTTGCTTCATCATTATTTTGTAATATATGGTTGATTTTTTAGTCCAGGTTCATCATACTTTTCCAATTGTTTAAACAATTCGGTTTGCATTTTAGTAGCAATTTCTTTGTATGCAGGGACATTGTAGAAATTAATTAACTCATCCGGATCTTTTTCAAGGTCGAATAAGTATGGTTTTTCTTTTTTGTCAATAATTAATTTGTATCTGTTATTTACTGCGGAAACCCACCATCCACCAGATTTGGCAAAATAAGTGATTCTGTCACTAGTGATTTCTTTTTCATCATTCAAGAAATCCTTAGACGTATCTAATCCATGGAATTTAGCATCATTTTTCATTCCCATCATTGTTAAAATAGTTGGAGCAAAATCAACATTGGTGTAAGCTGTATTGATAATTTTACCTTGCTTTATTTTATTAGGATAACGAATTACAAATGGTATTCTTGAAGAGGCTTCATAAGGTACGCCTTTATTTCTTCTGTTATGTTCAAAAAACATATCACCATGATCTGAAGTGAAGATTATAATTGTATTATCGGTTAAATTATTATCATCTAAAAAAGTTAAAATACGTCCAACGCTGTCATCAATATGTTTTACCTGTCCGAAGTATTGTTTTAAAGCTACTTTATCAAATCCTTTCCCTTCATTTTTATCTTTTGGACCTCCTTTTGCCCACAATGGTTTAATAGCTGTATATTTTGCTACCATGGTTTTAGGAGCTTGAAGATCCATGTCATCATACATTGTTCTGTATGGAGGACATGCATAATCTGGCGTGTGCGGATCTGGAATAGACAACATTAAAGCAAATGGTTTGTTTTTATCGCGTTCTAAAATTTCAAGAGTTTTATCTGTAAAATAATCTGTTTGGGTAATTATTTCTTCTTTTGGTAATTTAGCGGCCGCTTTATCTCCAAGTCCATCAAGAACTTTACCGTCTTTTATATGAAAATAGGGAGCATGACCACCGCGCATCATATATCTATTATCAGCAAATCCAGCTTTATATTTAATTCCGAAAGTATATTTTTCATGGCCAGCTAAATGCCATTTACCAACATAAGAAGTTGAATATCCTTGATCTCTCAAAATGGTAGCAAATGTTGGAATATCTTCACTAATGTGCAATCCGTTTTTGGGAGCACCAGTAGCTTGCGGATATAAGCCAGAAACTAATGAAGCTCGAGAAGGCGTACAAACAGGGGAGGCAGCATAATAACTGGTGCAAATAGCGCCTTCATTTGCTATTTTATCGATGTTTGGGGTGTTTACATTATTACCTTTTCCCCAGATAAAAGCCTGATCTTCCGATAATAAATTTTGATAACAACTTAAGGTTCTGAAGTTATGCTCATCGGTATGAATGATGATTAGGTTTGGCTTATTCTTTCCATTTTCTGTTTTATTTACAACTTCTTTTTGTTCTTCTTTTTGAACTTTGCAGCTTGATTGTAAAAAGAGAAAGGAGATTGCTATTAAAATGGGATATTTTGTTTTCATAAGTTTGATAGTTATAACTGGTTGTTTTTTAATTTTAAAGGAAGGTTATAAGGTGTTTTGCAAAAGCTGTTCCTAAACGTGTTTGACCTTCTGTATTATAATGAACGTTGTCTGAATGTTTTGGATAATCGTTATAAGGACTATCTTTTACCGTTTCAATAACCTTTACAAATGGATCTGATTTTGCAACATCTATACATGCTTTTCTAACCAAATCAGAACCACCTTTAATTCCGTAATGAGAATTTATTTGACCTTCTATAAAAGGCATATTTTTTACTTCAAATTCAGTACGATATTTAGTTATTAATTTTTTAAGATTTTGAGCATAATTTCTTGACGAATTTTCTAAAATGGCATCATTTTCACCTTGCATCCAAGTCATTCCGATTATTTTATAACTTTTTCCTTTTTCAGATAAAAGAGCTAAATTCTTTTTAATACTTTCAATATGGATTTCACAAAGGTTCCAGCTTTGTTTGGCTTCTCCTTTTTCAATTTCTTTAGCTTTTTCAAGAGACCATTCAGGGTTCCAAGCACCATAGAGCGACGTTCCGCCTTTGGCTTCTTTAATCAATAGAAATTCTTGATTCGGATATTTTTCGGCTAAGGTTAATCCTATAAATAATTCTGGACCAAAACGCTTAGTGAAATTGTATTTTTCACTTGGTTTATTGTTATAATAACTGAGTGGTTTTTGTTCTGTGTTAGATTGACTAACCCAAACTCTGTTTGATACTTTTTTAATTCGAGCTTTAATAGAGTCATCTAATTCATCATAATTTCCTGCCCCAGCCATATTAGATTGACCCGCTAATAAAATCACCTGAACCTCATTAGAAGGTATTGAACAGCCCATAAGATTAGCTGCGAATACTATTAAGACAAGGTATGTTAATTTGTTTTTCATTTAAGTTAAATTAATGTTGCCAATTATCGGTTCTAAAAGAAGAAGCAGGTAATCCGGCTGTGTTAAATAAGCAACCATCCACCCAATCTTCCCAACCATATCTAACCGCAATGGGGTGTTCTACTTTATCACTCCAAATTATTAATTTCCCTTTTAGAAGTATGGCGTCCGCTACGTGAAAAATTTTGTCTTTACCTGCCACTTTAAAATCACCCAAAGCTTTACCAAAAGTTGCTAACCCATTTGTAGCGTAGTCAAACTCAATAGTAACTTTGTTTTCCGTTACAGACATTGACTTATAAACGGGACCACTATATTGTATATTCTTATATCCGTAATCTTTTGCCAATGCCCAAAGCGCAAGTCGTTCTCCAACTTTTTGTTTTTCTGCAGGATGAATGTTTTCTTTTTCGCCAATATCCAAGGTTACAGCCATTCCAGTATTTGAAACTGCTAGCATTGTTTTTAATTGAGCCTCTCTTAAAAAAGCTTGATTATCGCCTCCCCAACCAAGAGGTGCAATTTGTACGAAATAGAACGGAAATTCACCTTGATTCCAATTTGTTCTCCAACTTTTAATCATAGAAGAAAACAAGTGCGTGTAATTTTGATAGTAGTTTTTATTGGCTTCTCCTTGATACCAAATTGCACCTTTAATGGTATACGGCTTTAAAGGATGAATCATTCCGTTATACAATACTGATGGATTTTTTTGAGGTTTTGATTCATCTTTATTCCAGCCGGTAAAATCATTAAATTGAGAATCTATAATGTCTTTTGGAGTCCAAGCCTCTGCAGGAGTTCCTCCCCAACTACTATTAATTAAACCTATAGGAATATTTAAAGTTTCTTGAAGCATTTTTCCGAAGAAATAAGCAGTAGCACTAAAACCTTTAACAGTTTCGGGCTTTGCTAAAGTCCATTCTCCTTCGCAAGAATTCAACGGTTCTGAAGCCATTTTTTTTCCAACTTTAAACAATCTGATTTGTGAATTCTCACTATTTAGAATTGCTAAATTACTTCCGTTTATGGGTTGCCCTTTATTTCCATGTACAGGCATTTCCATGTTTGATTGACCAGAGCACAACCAAACTTCACCAACCAAGATGTTTGACAAAACGACTTTGTTTTCACCTTGTATAATTAGCGTGTAAGGTCCGCCAGCTTCAGATTTATCTAAAAAAACGCTCCACTTACCATTTTTTACTTTTGTTATATATGTTTTAGTTTTAAAAATAACAGAAATTGTTTCTTCAGAAGTGGCATGACCAAAAATAGCTATGGGTTTATTGCGCTGTAACACCATATTATTTTGAAATAATGAGTTTGGAGTTACCTCGGCGCTTATTGTATTACATACTAGAATGATAAAAACTATTATTAATTTTTTCATGATTTTTAATTCATTAATTTTAAGAGTTTTACATCCCTGTATTTTATAGCTTAACAGCTATAAAAAAATATAAGTCTATTATTTAGAAACGATTACTTTTTTTGTTTTTGTTTTTTTATCATATTTTATTTTTACTAAATAGACGCCAGTTGCATAGCCTTGAGTTGAAATTTTAGTAATTAATTCTTCGCTTTTCAGAACTTGTAAAACAGCGCCAGTGATAGAATACACAACAATCTCACTTCCAATAGGAGATTGAATATTTAGAAATGAATTAGTTGGGTTTGGATATAATTTAAACGTTTCATCTTTAATCTCATCTACAGATAAATTATTCGAATCTGTTACTTCTACAAAATAGAGTTCGTAGGGTTTTAAAGTAGGTGTATTACTTACTTCAATCCCTTTTAATAAATCTGTAGTAATCGTATTTCCTATGGCTTGTTTTAAATTGACTGTTAAAGTAGCATCTGTTTTACCTAAATTCACTACAGATAAAACATTGTTCCCTTTTTCGTTTTTTACATTTTTCCAGACACAACCTTTTACTCCAATTCCATTAGTTTCTGTAATCGCTATTTCTGGTGAATGGTTTTTAGTATCAACAATACTTAGTGCATTAGTTTTTATTGAGGAAAGCGTTGAAATACGCATCAAACTACCATTACTAGCATTTAACGATGAAAGTGATTCTCCATATTCATTTTTCTTAACACTTTCTGAATCTATTATTACAGTTCCACCTTGATCCAAATAGCTTTGTAAAGCAGTAAATTCTTCTTGAGTAATGAAGGGGGTTTTGTATAAAACTATAACATCCCATAAATTATTGTCTTGTTTTTTTATGATGTTTTTTGTGGCAAAGCCTAATGGAATTCCTTCAAAATGAAGTGTTTCATACAAATCAAAAATATCATCTAAATGTGTTTCTTTATTTATTGCAGATGTTTTTGAATAAAAAATACGGATTGGTTTTTTTTGACGCTGCATGGCCATAATATCATCTGAAAATGAATTTAAATCTAAAATTGTGGATTGTAGCTCATTAATAACTCTAGGTTGATGATTATTTGAACCTGCATATCCATTACCTACATTAATTCCGTTTCTTGGCGATCCATCTTCTGTTCTTGCCCAAAACCAAGTTTGATTTGCTGTCATTCCATAAGTGTGAGCTAACCAATAAGTTGCTCTTGCATAAGCTGGATTTAAATACAAATCGCGACTTTTAGCCGTAGTTAAGAAATGAGTTTCTGAATTAAAATTGATTTTATTTGGGCTAACCGATTTCATAAAATCATACCCCATACATAACTCTCTCCATTTAAAGGAATAATGAGCTTCCCATTCTTCTTCAGGGCCCCACATATGGTTGTTTTCTGCTTTAGCATCATTACCAACAATTTCACTTATTTCAGTAAGAGCCTCTAAGTCAATTCCATGTATTTTTTCATTGTCAGACCAAAGGTGTGGCATTATTTTTAAGTGAACTTTTGCGTTGGCATCATGTGTTTTTATTTCAGATTTTAAAAACTTATACCATTCTGTTACGCGATACATATTAAACAAGGCCCAATCATACCAAATGGCATTTCCTTTTTTATTGATATCAATAGGAATAGAAATTGTGACGTTATTAAAACTTGTAAAATTGGTTCCCCATAAACTATTCAATCTGCTAATCGTTATGTGTTTATTTGCTAACCATGTTTTAAATTTTTCTATAGTAAAATTTGAAACAGAACCAGACGCCCAGGGCAAATTGTTGCCATTTGTTTGTGTGAAAAAATGTGGCTCATTACAAAGCATATAACCCAACTGAGAATATTTTTTACCAGCCATTTTCGGCACAACACCAGCAAATAAATAGCTCCATAATTCTCTTGCCCCAGGATGATCTATATCGTAACCAGTAAACGTGTCGGTTCTCATTTCAAAATCAGTTCCATACTCAGTTAAGGACCAATTAGGTACATTTTTATGATTTAAAAAAATAAATCCCATTGAAGCGTTTGGTTTGGAGTTTAAATCATTAAGTGTATTGGCTTTTATAGAGCCGTTTTTGTCGGTAACGATGCTAGGAGTAAGAAAAAAACCATCTAAATTGCCATGATATTCTGTTAGAAATGATGTTTTAGGTTTCCATGTGTAATCCGATAAAAAAACAGGTTTTCCATTAAAAGTAAGTTGGTCATTTTGATGAGTAACTTCTTCCCAATTAACTACAGGTGCGGGTTTTCTAAATACTTCTTTTTGAATGAGTAGTGTGGTATATAGAATGGCTTCGTCTAACATTTTAATAACATCATTTCTTTCGAAATCTGGTAATAAGTTAGCCATTTCTGAAGCATTGCTTTTATACTTATTTACAAGTGCAAATAAATCTGTATTCATTGTCATGTTGGCTTCGTCCCAATTAGCGAAGTCTAAAAATATTTCGGCGGTTCTAACCGTCATTTTTTCTTTTATAACACTAATGTCTTCATTTTCAGCTTTTGAAATTAAGGTGTTTAATTCTGTAATTTTAGTACGTGCTTGTCGCTCTAAAGTTTGAGCATTACTAAAAATGCCAATCAATAGAAAGAATACAATTAAAGTAAACCTAGACATCATGATTGTGTAAATTATTTTAAGTTTTTAAATCCCTTATTTTCTTTAATTACCATGTTTTTTAACGATGTTTCATCTGCTTTTAAATTGTTTGTAACGGTCCCTTTATATGTATTACCAATTAATTCTACATTTGTACATTTAAATAGCTCAAAAGTAGCTCTGTGAGGAAATTGCGGCTTTTCTTTATCGGTTTGAATAATGATATTATTCTTTATAACTAAACCATCAACTCGGTCTGCCCAAACAATACCATTATCAAAGGTTTTTATGCTGTTATTTTCAAAAATTATATTTCTGTCATAGAAAATTGTTTGATCGAAGGATTCTCCTAACCTTGGGGAAACTTTTAAGATAGCATGGTCTGTTGCTCCTCCATAATTGCAATACTCAAAACGGTTGTTGCGAATTATTACATCTTCTACATTTCCAGATTCAAACCAATACAATGATTCTCCTCTTAGCATTATTGAAGACATCATTGATGATAGGTCATTATCTTCTATAATAATTTTTTTAGGTGTTTTTATTATAATATTTCGAGCTCGGTGATCTCGGATTGTATTTCCCCGCATAGTAAAATTGGGATTCCATGTTTTATTCTCTAAAATATCACCTGCTTTTAAATCTTTTGGTAAGTTATTTTTAAAAGTTAACTCTGTGAAATAATCGTTAATTACTTTAACGGAAGTAACTTGGTTTTCACCTGCACGTTGCGGATTTGGGTTTTTTATAAACCAAACATCATCACCAACTCCTGCAAACTCAAAGCCCATTTGTTGATCGTGCTTTAAAGTAAAACGAATGGTTTTACTGTCTAAAATTTTGTCGACTTCAACATAGGTGCCATGTACATTTGTTCCATCATCATACATGCCTTCAAAGCGACAGTTTTCTATTAAAATATCACCTTTGCAATTGGCGAAATGGGTAGCATCTGCAATTATAGAAATGACTCTGTCAGATCCTTCGCGAATATAAATTCCACTATTTAAAATGTCAATATCTTCTGAGCGTTCAAATAGGAACCCCATTCCTAAAGCGTGATGGATTAATACGTTATTAAAAACAATGTTTTGTGAATTTCTAACTAAAAAAGCAGGGGCATATCTATTATTTTTTTTATCACCTTTTGATTGTAAAACAGAACCTACTCTTGGGAAGTTTTTCATGTTTTTATCATGAAAACGTAAATTTCCATTGTTTAATTTTTCAACGTAGTTTGGCTTTAATGTTTGATCCATAGCGCCATAATCAACGGCTTTAGTTTCTTTATTATGAGAAAGAGAACTCCCTAAAGACGAGAAGTTGAAATGATTGATGCCAGGAAATTCTATTTGACCTCTTTTCAGGTTCCAAGAGAACCCTTTTGTGTAGGGTTTTAAATCGTAATAATGTTCTTCTTTATTTACAGCCATGACATCACCTTGGAAAGAAAAAGGAATATCCCAATCTAAGGTTAGGTTTTTAACATCAATTTTATTACAGCCTTCAAATACCATAGGAGCGGCTTGACCACGAAAAATAAACTCTGAATCGTTTCCTTCTATTTCAACTGAATTAAAGCCTTCAAAATCAAATATTATTTTTTTGAAACCATTACCATGATTGGTAATATATAGATATTTACCAATGGCATAATCTGTATGAAAAGTATAGGTTCCTTTTTCAAAAACTAACTTTATATCTTTTGTTTTGGCACCTTCAATAGCTTTTCTAACCTCCCATGTGAAATCACCATCTGTTTGTTTAAAGTTTATAGTTTCTTGAGCCGTAGAACTGCATGAACAGAACAATATTAAAACAGCAATTAGACTTAAGATTTGTGATTTGTTTATCATTATTAATAATGTGTTTTATATTTCAAAGTGAAATTCGGTAAATTCTCTAAGAGTTTTGTATTTGTGAATTAATGTGATGTACCTATGGGTAAAATACATGCGGAGTAAGCAATAATATCACCCAAAATGAAATTACAAATTAACTCCCGAGCCTTGCAGTGATGCATCATGACTCCACATAATCATCCATGGGTCTTGGGTTTTAGTTTGAAAATTTTTCAGTTTATTTTTTAAGTTTTTCAATATTTCAACAAAGTTGTTATTGGCGGCTAAATTGTTTATTTCGTTTGGGTCTTTAGACAAATTGTAAAGTTCAAATTCGGGTCTGTATAAATAGTCTGATACTTTTTTGGGACCATAATATTCTTCGTGATTTCTATACACACTTTGCCATGTTGAAGAGGCCCATAGGTCTGATGCAAAAGGATATTCTAATTGATAAGCAATGTTCCAGATTAGTTTATAATTTCCGTGTCTAACAACTCGCATTGGATAGTACATTGTGATTTCGTGAAAGGTATGAGAGGCATAAATTTCGTTCCAACCTTTTGGGTTTTCTTCTTCAATAATAGTATTAAACGATTTACCATGAAATGCTTCTTCTTTATAATCTACTTTAGTCATATCCAAAATAGTAGGAGTGAGGTCTACCCAAGAAATCATTGCATTATTGGTAGTTCCTTTTGTTTTATTTCTGGGGTCTTTAATAATGCATGGTAGTTTAATTCCTGGCTCGTGAACAGTTGTTTTAGCGCCAGGAAATGCCATGCCATTATCAGAGATATAGAACACAATAGTATTATTTGCTTTACCTGTATCTTGAAGCATTTTCATAAGTTTTCCAAAACCTTGATCAATACGAGATATACTTTGATAGTATTCTGCAATTTCTTCGCGGCTTTGTTTGGTGTCTGGCAAAAACTCAGGAACTAAAACATCGTCTGGGTTGTAGTTAATAGCATTAACATTTTTGTAACCTTCTTTTTTATTTCCAAAAGTATTTGGAGCATCCCAAGGGTCTGGTGTAAAAGGTTGACCTCTATGAGGATCGTCTGTACAGAAATATAAGAAGAATGGTTTATCAGACTTTAAAACATTGGCACATTGTTCTGCCATTTCTACTGTATTTCTAGGATCTGCTTCTAAAATAGTATTAAAATGATATACTTTTTCTGGTGCAACATGGTATTTACCAATTCGTGCAGTTTCATAACCAGCTTTTTCTAATAAAACAGGTAGTGATTTTACACTATCGTAGGTACTAAAATGATGGTAATCGTGTACATGTCCATAAGATCCTGTAGCATGGCCAAACTGTCCCGAAAGAATTACGGATCTACTTGCAGCACAGCTCGCACTTGTACAATAGGCGTTTGTGAATTTAACACCTTCTTTCGCTAGTTTATCTAAGTTAGGCGTTTTTATGACGGTATTTCCATAAGCACCTAAAGCATCTAAACCATGATCGTCTGCAACGAATAGGATGATGTTTGGTTTGTCTACTTTATTATTTCTGACTTCTTTTATTTTTTCTGTACAAGAGCTAAAAACTATCGTTACTAAAACAAGTATGGTTCTGAAAAGATTTATTTTCATTTTTTTAATTTCTTAAATTATAATTTTTCCGATAATTCAACATCTATAAATCGGAAAGCTCCACATGGTATATTTACTTCAATCGATTTTGTGTTCGATGTTTTAAAAATTGTTCCATCCAAAATATCTTTGATACTTATAGGGGTAATGGTATTAAAAGTTACTATAGCTTTTCTATTATTTGGATTGATGTAGCCATTGTCAATAAGTGTTAAGCGTAGGTGAGTGGGAGAGGTTTGAACTACAACCCAAGCCACATCGCCAGAAACGGTTATCGGTAATTTTTTTGCACTATCTCTAAGATCTTTTTCAATTTTTTGATAATACTCATCTGCTCTAAAAGTTTGAGTACCATCTGCCGAATAGTAATTATGTCCATCTGTAATGTACTCTTTCATGATGTTTTTATAAATGGGATGTAAGTTATCCTTTAAACGCTTTCTTATCACATTTTTTTGAGCAAACACACCTTTTTGAGGAGGCGTTATTAATACCATTCCGTTTGGATAGGGTGCTAAAAAATTTAGTCGTCTTTCTTTTACACCTGCCGCATATCGAGAAAAGTCCCAAAGGGTTACTGGAGCTCCAGGCCATGTTCCATTTAATCTACTCATTACAAATGGATTATTCTTTTCGAAAGCTTCATCATAAAAGGTAGTCCATTTTACATTGGATCCATCATTTAGGAAATGGTGATCTGGATCTTTCATACTTACATGTACAGGGGAAATACTTAAAATTTCGTTACGTTTTGGTACGTACAAAGCACCTTTAGCGATTAACTCCCAATACACACTCATATACTCTTGATCTATTGAGAAGTTATTGATAAACTGTGCTCCGTTAGCTGTGTGGAATACTAACATACGTAAAAAATGATTTGGTAATCTTTGGTAACCTATTTGTCTAGATCTGTCAAAAGAGGCATTGTCTGGTACAGCTCTTGTTCCCCAGCTGTTTACAGCGCCACTTGCCCAAATACCCATTCTGCCAGCTAAACTTAACTCCATAGATTTATCTGTGGTTTCTTCCATAGAGGGTACAAATACATCTGCAAATTCACCGGACATTAAGCGAGACCAAGGTTTTAAATAGTTAGAACCCAACCAAAATATATTTTTAGAGCGTAAAAAGATATTAGCATTTTTGCTTTGTGAGTATTTGGCTAAAGGATAAATTAAATCGTCTAAAACATATTCTAAATCTTTAGAATGATCTTCTAGTTCTGGATAAATCAATACTGTTTTTTTTCCATCAGCTAAATCTAATATTTTTTTTGTGGTTTCTAATTGGTACATGTATGGGTCGTTACCATGACCTGCCCAATAGGCATATCCTTTTTGATTTTCGTATTTACTTTTAATTTTATCAAGAATTTGATTTTGAGTTAGACTATATTTCATGCGTCCATCTCTTTTTTCTCGGTATTTATCATTTTTAATTGAAGATCTGTTCCATTTTTCTTTGTCGATATTTCCTGAATTTAAAAATATTGGAGTTTGATAGTTGTTAGAAATATCGTTTTTTAAACCTTCTAAATTACCAGGAATCTTTTCTGTCATTAAGTAAACAGGCTGTGATTTACTTTGAATAGATGGTTTATTAAACTTATCTAAATTATTTTTTATGTTTTTGGTGTTTTCTATAATTTGAGCAATTTTACCAGTGGGTTGTAATTTTTTAAATGCATTTTTCCAGTTTTTGTTATCGGTGTCAATAATGTGAATGCAACTGCCTCCACTTTGCGAACTTGCTAAAATCACGTTGTTTGTAGCAGGATCTTTGCACATATCGTTATAAGCGTATTTACTCAATAATCGCTCAGTATTTTTATCATTTGAATTTGGTGGAGAGAATAAATATATTTGGCTACCAACACGAGTTAGATATTTGGTTTTATTGTTATCATTTATTATCACATTATGTGCTATGTCGTAACCAAATTTTACTTTAGTAATTCTATTATAACTGAATTTGTCGTTTGCAAAATCGTATGTGGATACTAAAATATCATTGGCATGTGAAGATGAACCAAGAATGATTTCTTGATTACCATCGTTATTTAAATCTGCAGTTTTAAAATCGCCTAACGGTCTTATTCTGATTTTCTTTTTAAGGTCTTTATTCGCCTGAATCTTAACTTTTTTAAAAGGGAGATCTTCTAAAGTATGGAAAAAATATAGGGTGCCAGCAACATTCATGTGATTGTTGGTTCCTAAAACAACTAAAATCTCGGTACCATCGGCTTTTTTAACTGGTCGAATAAAATTTGAAGTAGATACATTGCTGTCTGGTATTTCAGTTTTAAATTTACTCCAAGGTTTTTCGATGGAAAAGGTTGATGATTTTATTTCTTTAACCAGTTCTCCTTTTGATGAAAGATAATATATGCTTTTATCAAACCCACCAGCTACAATATTTACATCATTTCCTTTTTTTATTGCTGTAACCGCATACATTGGCGCATCGTTCTTTTTAAAATTCCATAATAGATTTCCTTTACTATCTAAACAATAAATTGTGCCATTTGCATTGGCAACTAATATTTCGTCTTTGCCATCGTTATTAATATCTCTACACCAAACATCATGATTCATAAAACCAGATAATTTGTTTTTCCAAAGTATATCACCTTTGTATGAAACGGCAAGAATAGTGCCTTCAAAACTACTTCCTATAATGTATGATTTACCTTTGTTTAAAGCAGTTCTAACTTTATGTATGGTTAATCCTGTATCTATACTAGTGATTCCTTTATGATTGGTTGAATTCGACTGTGCAAAGCTTTTACAATTGTAGAATGTTATCAACACAAAAAATAGTATTACTGCTTTTAATTTTTTCATTTAAAAAAGTGTTTAATTTTATTTATACGATAAAATAACAACTAGTTTCGATTATGGCTGTCTTTGTGCATTAATTTTGTGTAGCTAATGGTACATAAACAGAGGGAATGGTTAAACTATTAGCATTTACCTAACTAATGAAAGTACTAAAAATAAAAAAAGGTTCCGAGATTAAAATCACGAAACCCTTTTTTGATATTTGTTTTTTAATTAAAATATTATCTTTTAATAACTTTATCTTGAAATACCTTTCCATCATTAGTTACCTTAATAAAATACAATCCGCTTTTTAAACCTGATAAAGATACAGTTTGTAGTTTATTCGCTTTGTTAATAGTTTTAATAGTGGCACCTAGAACATTATATATTTGAATATTACTGCCAGCAGGACTATTAATGCTTAAAGTTTCGTTTACAGGGTTTGGATATACAGCAACGCCTTGTAACGTGTTCTTCTTTAGGCCTAAAGTTCCTAGAGTAATAGTGGCAGACATTTGATCTACATATACTATGTCGCTTGCATTTAAATTTTCTGGAACGGCGCCTTCAGTTTCGTCCGCATAAAATATATTAAACCAAAGTGTAACGCCATCAAAGTCTTCTGGGGCTACTAGGTCAAAAGTTAATTCTTCCCAACCCATGGCTACGTTTGTTGTTGTAACATTGGCAATTGGTTTGATTGTGTTTTCAACTCCTCCATTGGTTAATTTTAGCCTTGTTTGCATAGTTATTGGAGTTGTTCGGTTTGTTTTAACCCACATTTTAATCTGTACAATAGAACCAGCAGTATATATACTAGGGTAAACTTTTTCGTATGATGAAAATGCCCAAAATTGTGCAGTTGCATCCGCAGTATAATTATATTTAAAACTTTGTGTACCATCATGAGACTCTGTAGATGTTATGGCTCTTGTAGCATCTGTAGATGCACCAGTTAGATGTGCAATTCCACTTGGTCCATCAAAACTAGGGTTTTGTATAAATTCGCTATATGTTGTTGGTGGTACTACATCTAAAAATTCTATTTCATCAAAGAAAAAGTCATTGGTATCGGGAACACCTTGCCTAACCATTAACCAAAAGTTGGTTAAAGTACCAGTCCACAATGTGTAGCTACTAAGATCTATATATGCAGTAATATATTCGTCTGATTCAGTTGTAAAAAAGTTGCTTATATCAAGGTTGCCACCTGTGTTGTTTTTAATAGCAACCCCATCACCATTTGTTCCTCCAATTCTTAACTGTGCACCATTAGTTCCGTTTTTATATCGAATTCTAATCGCTTTTTTTGTGCTCGCATCAATTCCTGTAACCGGTTTTATTCCGAAGTTAGCATTGTTAGTGCCTCTGCTAAGCTGTAAAGCGCCATCTCCTGTTAAACCTTCAGTCGCTGCATGAGTTACTGTGCCATTAGTTCCAAAACTTACATCCCAACCGTTTAGGCCTCCAGTAAAAGTTTCGATGTTATTTACAACTTGTGCAGATAGTTGCATGCTACCTAAGGTAATAAGAACAATTAATGTAAAAAATTTTTGGTGTAATCGTGTTTTCATAATTTTAGTTTTAGTTGTTTGTGAATTTCTGATAATAGAAATATTAAGCATGATTAAGTGCATGCAATTTAGAGTCGTGCTTATATTTTTATGTACTTCACAATAAAAACAATGTGCCTTAGCGTAAAAAAATCCAAAAATAGCGTCTAAAAATAGTGGGCTATTTTAGAGCTGTTTTTGGATTTAATTCAAGGTAATACATAAAGTAATTACCACTTGTTTTTGGCGAATAAATAATCTTAATGCGGAATTCTGAATGACTCTAAGATTTTTTAGAGTAAAGATTTGAGTTAGTTTTTAAGATACTTTATTGTTTAGTAATGCGTTGCAAAATATATTAAGATTAGTGGTGCTAGTTTTTTGATTACTAAATCATTCAGTTTATGGTTGACCATGGAAAAGGGGCATATGCAACAAATAGGTTTTGATATTCTAAAAGTTTAATCTAATTGATTTTTATCTTCGGAGTATTTCTTGATTTTATGAGCCGCATATTTTCCAGGAGTTACATTGTACTTTTCTTTAAAACTTTTGCTAAAGTGCGTACGACTCTTAAAGCCCGTCATGCTAAAGACTTCATTAACAGTTAATTTGTTGACACTTAAATACTCTGCCGCTTTTTTTAATCTATACGATTTTAATAGTTCAAAAGGCGATTGGTCTGTTAGTGCTTTTACTTTTTGGTAAAAGTGTGTTCTGTTTAGATATAGTTCTTTTGCAAAGAGATTGAGATCTAGTTCGGAATTATCTAAATTATCGGCCATTAAGCTGTATAGTTTTTCTAAAAACGCATTATCATTTCTATTATTTAAATTATTTTCTTTGGTTAAGGGTATCCCTATTTGAAAACGTTCGCGTAGTTGTTTTCTGTTGTTTAGGAGGGACTCTGTTCTGGTAATTAAATGCTGTACATTAAATGGTTTATTTATATAGGCATCTGCTCCATCTCTAATACCTCGTATAGTATCTTCAATATTGGTAAGAGCGGTTAATAAAATTATTGGGATATGGCTTGTTTTAATATCTGCCTTAATGGTTCTACATAAGTCTAAGCCGTTTAATTCTGGCATTTGCACATCGCTAATTACAATGTCTGGCCATTCGTCTTCCATGGCATTCAAGCATTCTTGCCCATTTTTAAAAGATTTAATTCTGAAGAACTTAGAAAGCGCATCGGTTACATACATACGCATGTCTAAATTGTCTTCGGCATAAAAAATCAGGGTTTCAGCGAGGTCACTATCAACCGTAATATTATGAGGGTTATTTTTTGCCGCTAGCTGTGTACTAATTTCAAAATCTTTTTCGGCAGATAGAATAGTTTGTTCTATTTCTTTTTGCTCGTCCGATGTGTGTTTTTTTACAATTGGTAATTTAATATTAAAGACAGATCCCTTACCTAATTCACTTTCGGCATTAATATATCCATAATGCATTTCAACCAACAATTTGGAAAAAGCTAAACCAATACCAGAACCACTAGTGTGTATGTTTTCGTATTTGTGAGATTGATAAAAACGTTCAAAAATATGCGATAAATCTTTTTCATCAATACCTTTTCCTGTATCACTTATTGATATGGTTAAATCTTTGTCATTGCTAGAGAACTCTATTTTTATTGAATCGTTAGGCTCAGTATATTTAAAAGCGTTATTAATTATATTATTAAAAACTTTTTCTAATTTATCTTTATCTGCGGATACAATAATGTTCTCGCTACAATTCTTAATTTCAATATTTTTATTTTCATTTTGAGCAAAAAAGTAAAAATCATCAACTAGTTCGTTTATAAAAGTGTTAAAATAAAAACGAGAGTAATTCATTTCTAAAACCTTTGCTTCTGCTTTTTGAAAGTCATGCACTTGGTCTACCAATCGTGATATTTTTTTTGATTGGCGCTCTACTAAATCTAGTTTTTGTTTAACATCTTGATTGTTTTTAAAACGATCTAATAAAATAGAAATTGGGCCTGAGATTAATGTTAAAGGAGTTTTTATTTCATGGGATATATTTGAGAAAAAACGAAGTTTCTCATCATTTATCCTTTTCTCATTATCTTTTTCTAAATGCTCTATTTCTAAATTATGATTTAAAGTTTGTATGCGTAAAATTATTTTTACGATTACAAAAGCTATAAGAGAAGCTAATAAAAAGTAAAGTAAATAGGCTTGTGTTGTTTTCCAGAAAGGTGGAGTTATGTTAATTTTTAAGTTTTTGGGCGCTGTCCATTTGTTTAATGAGTTAGAGGCCATAACACTTAATGTGTAATTCCCAGGTTGAAGGCCATTATATGAAATGATATGTTGGCTTGAAGGAACTTCAATCCATTCGTTATTGATAGGTAATAATTTATACCTTAAACCATGGTTGTCTGGATTAGAAAAATGCAGTGATGTTATACCAATAGAAAATATATTTTCATTATGTTTTAAGGTAATTTCATTCATTTCTGCTAAGCGTTTATCAAGCAGAACTCTATTTGAAATGGTATCACCAGGTAAAACAAATTTGTTAAAAACTTTTAAATCTTCAAATTCTAACTTAGGTAAAGATTCTTTATTCGATATCATTTCTGGGTTGAAATAGCAAAAGCCATCCAACGATGATATTACTATGGCATTATTATCTAAAATATCTCCAGCAAACCAAAAATCTTCATATGGCAAACCATTTTCTTTAGTAAATTTTCTTATGCTTAAATCTTTTGTGTCTATCTTATTTAATCCAATATTTGTGGTAACCCATAAATTATGTTCTTTATCGAAAAGAATATTTTTAATAACGTTATTAGAAAGACCGTTTTTTTCTGAAAGGGGTATAAAAGAGGGTTTTAAATTACTGTTTAAAACTTTACATAAGCCACCACCTTCTGTGCCTACCCAAAACTCATCGTTAGGCATCCTAACCATTGAGGTTACAAAGTTACTGGTAATACTTTCTTCATTATTGTTGTCGTGTAAATATTGATCAATTTTTAAATTTTGAATGGCTTCATTAGGCTCCTCAATTTTAATTCTAAATAACCCATTAGCATCTGCTCCTAACCAAATATAATTATGTAAGGGGTCGGCATAAACTTTTCTAGCTAATTTTAATTTATTGTTTTGGAATAAAGGGTGCTTTTCGTTTAAAGATTCAATATTGACTACATTATCATTGTTGTCTATGGAAATTTTGTAAACATCATCGGCACAGCCAATCCAGATATTTCCATTTTTATCTTCGGTATATGAACGCGGAACCATATTATCGAATGTATTGTCTCCAATCTTAACGATTTTATTATAATTAGTTTGGCCAGCTTTTACTCTACAAAACCCATAACCATTTATTTTAAACCATATATTTTTTTTAGAGTCAACAAAAACACTTGTACTTCTTTTTAATTGTTGTGACGGGATTTTGAATGGTAATGTTTCAAATGTTTCTGTTTTAGAATTAAAAAGAGAAATACCGCTATTGTTAGCGCTAACGAACACTTTGTCTTTTATATAAGGAGAAATACTAGTTACATGGTTTGCGCTAATGCCGTAAGGCATATGCATTTGTGCATTAATGCTTTTAAATGGGTTTTCATCAATATTAAATTGAAATACCCCTTCATTAAAAGTAGCTACCCAGCAGCTACCATATGTGGAAGGTACTATAAAACTTGTTCTTGTTAGTCCAGACTCAAGATGAAATATTTCCTTTTCAAAGACCTTGTTGTTTAAAAAGGCGTCGAGGCTATTTATTTTAATTACTCCAGAAGTAATAGAACCCAACCACAAGCTATTATTATTGTCTACGGCTAAAGTTTCAAAACTTTGGTTTGGTAATTTTATTTCATTTAAAGTAACTTCTATGGTTTCACCAATAGTTTTGTAATCAATAACGGCAATTCCAGAATTTAATGTAACGAGTAATTTGTTATTTTTAATTGGGATAATACTACTTGATGGTTCACTTAATAAAAATTGATTATCTAATACGCTTTTGAACTTTTTTGTTAAAAGATTAAATATAAATAAGCCAGAAGACGACGAAAAAATGTAGTGATTTTTATCTAGTTTAGTTCCGTTATAAATAGTTATGTCTTTTAAGTTTGGATCTGGGTAATATTTCTTAATGAACGAATAATCTTTATTAAAAAGTAAAAGTCCATTACCTTCTGAAGCGCAAATAACGATGCCGTTTTCACTGTCGGGTATTATCTTTCTTATAATTGGCCCAGTATCCTCTTTTTTTATAAAGCCATTAGAATATATATTTTTGAACTGTTCCGTCTCGTAATTATATATAGATATCCCTTCATCTGTGCCAATCCATAGATTACCTTCAAAATCTTCGGCAATAGATCGAACTCTATTACTTACTAATATGTTTTTATCGATGGTATTTTTTAATGTTTTTAATGTGTATCCATCATACTTATTAAGGCCATCGTAAGTTCCAAACCATATATAGCCTTTAGAATCCTCAAGAATAGAAGTTACTCCATTATGGGCCAATCCTTCGTAAATAGAAAGATGTTTAGAGTATTCAAGTTGTTTTTCTTGAGCAAATAAGCTGCAAAAAGAAGAAACTATTAATAATACTATGTATTGGTTTTTAGTCAAATTTAAGAATTAGTGTGTGAATATAATACAAAAATAGTATTTAAAGATAGGGTTTGTTACTAAAAACGTAAATCAATTTAACATACATTTTTTATTTAATAATTTATAATTTCTTTAGGTAGTCAGTACATTCTTTTACATTCTGTAAAAACTCCATTTCGAGAAATGCGCCTCATTCAAAAGTCTTGGATATAATCCTCATTTTAGACTTTTTATTGCGTTAATACTTTCAGCCCCGCTGCAAAGAAATACTTCATTTTTAAGTAAAAAGAGAGAATCAAGTCTGCTAAACTAGATAGATGCATTTGTATTTTGTACTACTTTCTATGATTTAATATTTCACAACTAATTTAGATTCACATCCTGAGATACAACTGCTATACCTTTTTTTCGACAGTAAAATAGCAACATTCAGTTTTAAATCACATCACAACCTGGTCCGAAACTTACGCTTTTTCTATGCTTGAACAAAGGTCAATATCGAAAAACTAAGTAACAAAAAGAAGGTAACAGCGGAGGCTCTATGGGAAGTAAATCTAAAATGAATTTTATGAAATCTTACAAAACAATAAAAAGAAAGCGGATCAAAAGTTTAAAAAAAACAAAAGCGGAAAACGCTATGAATATAGTAATTAAATTTATATAATTTCTTTGGGAACTTAGCTCAACTATAACAACCTAATTAATGAATGTAGAAAAATTCTCTACCTTTTTTATTATTAATTAGTTCATTAAATTTATTATGATTTGCGCATGTTTTATATGCTTTTTGAGTATAACAATGCGAAATGTTTTAGCAAAATAAAAAAAGCCAAGAATAAAATTCTTGGCTTTCCCTTTGTTTACTTGTAGCGAGAATGGGGCACGATCCCATGACCTCCGAGTTATGAATTTTCGTACAAAAAATCATAAAATTTTAAATAATTGATAATCAATTATTTAAAAACTACCATATTTTAAATCGTGTTCCAAAACGTGTTCAGTTTTGTGTTCACTATTATTAGTAATAATTTTGAATTATAAAATTATATTTTATGATTGAAATAGACAAGGTTTTTTGTGTTTTTATTCAGTTTAAAATTTGCCAGATCTTTGAGGCAGGCTATTCCCTCTTGTTAATGTGACGATCGGCTTTTTATCAAAATTTTCTAATTATTCCCTGTTTTACGGTTTCCCGTAAAGTTTCTTTCAGCAAAAATTATAAGTTTGAGAAATTGTTAAATCAGGAATGTGATTAAGTTTTGTCAATCACTTTCTCTAGCGAAATCAAATTTATTATGAAAAAACTATTATTACTAAGCATTGTTGTTACATTTCTAATTCCAAAACAAGTAAACGCTCAAAAAGATGGAGCAGCAGTTGCTGCCGTTGCGGGAGGTTTACTTGCTATTGGAGCTGGTATTGCAGCTGTAGAACAAATGAAAGAGCAAGCTGAGTTAAATGCTACTCAATGGTTATTATCTAATAACCCAGAGTTCGAAAGTTTTTCTTTAAAAACTCTTTCTTTTAACGGAAAGAAAATGAAAGATATGTCTGCAACATCTGTTATTACTTATAAAATACAAGAGTTTAAACCAGCGATGGATCCTGTTTTAGATGGTAAAAAGCAAGTCCTCTTTGGTTTCACAAGCCATGGATGGATTAATCAGGGTGGTATAGATTTTGAAAAAGTGAAATGGTATCTTATAGATGCAGATGAATGGATGCGAATGATGATTGCCTATGTAAAAGTGTCATCGGAAGAAAAAAATGAAGCTTCACTTAGAGAAACTCTAGTTTCTGGTAAAGTTGTAAATAAAGGGATAAAAGTGAAAAGTAAACTCGTAGTGCCATTTTTCAAACTAGGAGGTGATATGTATGTAGTAACCGATTATTCTTCTGAAATGAAGTTAGTTTATAATGAGCGTTCATTAGGTGTGTTTTTAAAAGAAACTAAAGATCTTGTTCAAATGGGTAGAGGAGATGTTATTGATATTCATGAATACTTTTTCGATGAAAATTAAATTTTAATAATGTTGATTATCAAGGCTATGACATATTACATAAAATGTAACATTTTATTTGTTTGCAATTGCCTTTGATAACAGATATAATTTATCTAGTTTTCCTTCAGATAATTTTAAGCTAAAAGGTATTCTAACCGTTTTTGTTTTTAAATCGTTAGAGAAGTTTATTATTAACATTGAAAATATTTATAAATTTTAACAAACCCTGAATTTTAAAAAAAAATGAAGAAAATCACTACAACTATTATCCTGAGTCTATTACTAATTATGAAAGTCTCTAGTCAAGATGAAAAGCAAATTGCGAGTAAAGATGGTGTTAATGTATCTTATCAAATTATATTAGAAGAAGAAAGTAAAAAGAAAGATAAATATATTTTAATTGTTAATTATGAAAACGTAAGTGATCAAGATTTATATTATGAAGTTCAATTAACGAAGGATAGCGAAGGGCAATTATCATTACCAATAATTCCAGAAGAAAAAGCATTTACAAAAATAAAAGTAAGAAATTCAACAGGTTTATTCGGAGATGGGCAATCGTTAATCGGAGACGCAACTGATTTAATTACAACTAGTAATACGTTACTTTTTGAACTAAAGCAAGGAGATGTGTCTTCTCAAGAAACTACTTTTAAAGTGAAATCGGGTGTCAAACCATTAATTACAAATACTTATTTGAAAAGTATAAAATCTATAGATGAGTTTGATCTTAAGATCAGTTCAAAAATGTTAAATGGAGATTATATTTCAAGTTGTGGTAACCTGAAAATAAACATCAATTCAGGAAATTCAGAAGAAGATGGAGATTACTTATTACAAACAACTAATGGAAAACAGTTTATCTGGTTACGTTCATCTGAAACAACGTTTACTAGAAAAAACAATTCAGATTATACTTTGACATTTAACAAACATAATAATACATTTACATATGCAACATCAGATGGAATAACTTGCAGTTGGGATAAAAATTAAAATTTAATTTGTAGCTAAAGAAACACTCAAATACTTTGTAAAGTGCAGTATTTAGGAGATCTATTTGATAAAATAGCGTAAAAGGTACAAAATGGATTGTTTCTCCAAAATCTTTAGTAGATTTTTTATAAGTAAATTTTAAAATTAGCTTTTTGCTATGTCGATTAAATTATATATCAAAACAAAGTATATCCCCTACGTATTTGGTTAGTTTTTTAGCAATCGAATATCTAGTAAAAAAAGCATGTTTGTATAGATTATTAATCTATACAAACATGCTTTTTTATCATATAATCAGTAATTTCCTTTAATGTTTTTCCAGTTTTTGGATGTTTGCCTATAGCTGT
Organism: Algibacter sp. Ld11; assembly: GCF_045066735.1. Classification (NCBI taxonomy): domain Bacteria; kingdom Pseudomonadati; phylum Bacteroidota; class Flavobacteriia; order Flavobacteriales; family Flavobacteriaceae; genus Algibacter; species Algibacter sp. Ld11. The sequence goes on from NZ_JBISHH010000022.1 coordinate 330,360, forward strand.
AAAATACTCTAAAACTCCATTTTCATTTTTACCATACCATAAATTAGCGTTTCCAGATTCTGTGTAAAATTTAGTGTTGCAGTTTGGTGTTATTTTTTTAAAACCAATAAGTCTATCGTGGTTATAAAGTCTTAATACACCTCTCTCAAGTTTTTTTTCGTCAAAGCTGGTTTCTATGTATTGCTTTCCATCCCAACTCATCCAACGCTGGGTATTTAAGTATTTAAATGATAAAAATATAATAATTAAAGAACATAAAATCCCTAGTGTAATTTTATATTTTACATCAAATTTAGACGATGTTTTCTTTTTAACTTTTAAATTAGGATTGTTATTAATTGTAGCTTCATTTACTTTCTTAAACTCTTCATAATTATCAAATTCTAAATATTTCAATAGTCCACAAACTACTTTATGCTGTTTTATATTAATATCTCCATCTGATATTTTTAAAGCTTCAGCATCTTTCCTATAATCTCGATAACTTCTTTCTCCAAGAACCAAACCTGTTTCTTGAGAGACATAATCCGCTATGTCTTCAGCTTTATTCGTTAAGGAAGGTTTTTTATCTCCTAATAGTATTCTTTCAGCTTCAGCTTTATTGAAGGCTTTTAAAATTAGTGTTTTATGCATTTAATCTTTGATAACGAGTCCGATAAAAATAATTAATTTTTGGGAAATTGACAGGAAAAATGTTTCCTAATAGCTTCCTGAATCCTTCCGTTAAATTTCCTAAACATTCTTTCAAATATTCCGTGATTTGCTTCAGAATCAATCCAAATCAAGTATTTATAATACTGTGATTAGATTCTAAAACGGAGTGACTATTTAGAGATGTAAAAACATCTGGGAAGTAATTTTATTTCTCTAATTCAGTCTTCCATACTTCCCAAAATAGAGAGACGTCTCTTCATTATAGCTTTTTAGCTAAACCTGCTAAAGTCCGATAAATATCGGATAGCATAACTATTGTCCAATCTTAAAGAATTATAAAATGAAAAATATTAATATAATATTATTAACAGCTGTTTTAGGTATCTCAATCTTTTCTTGTACTCCACAAACAAATACTCCTGATTCCATTCCTGTTTCAATAGATGAGGAAGAGTGCTGCGGAGACGACAGCCCAATTCCACCACCACCTCCAACAGAGGACTAATTATTATTTCATTTTTCTATTATAAATCTCTATAAATATTGATTTTGAGTAAATGTAGGAAGATATTTTTAACAGCCTTTACGGAAACCCGTAAAGGTTTGTTTATTAATAGTTTTAAGTTTGAAGAGTTTAAAATTTTAAAAACGGCAGTAAAACACAAACCAACGGAAATAGTCCATAAAGGAGAAAAGGAATTAAGCACAGGTTTCGGCACAGATAATATATTCATAAAGATTATTGGTTGATGCAATTGGTCAAATCACTTCTGATAAAAATGGATGTAAGAATTAAGATGCCTTTAAAATATTAAGGTTTTAAAAGTTTAGCATTATTAAATCATCAAATAAAATTAACATTCTTAAAATTAATAAATATGATAACAACCGAATTAAAAAGCCATTTCTTGAGATTATATCAAATGGCTTTTGCTGATGATAGTTTTGATGTACTTGAGATGCAGATGCTCTATAAATTTGCAGAAGAAAGAGGGGTATCTAAAGACCAACTAAATGATCTTTTATTAAATCCTTCGCATGACTCATCAATTCCTGAATCTTTAGAATTGAGAGTGGAATATTTGTATGATTTGGCTGTAATGATTTGGGCTGACGAAAAAGTGACGGATGATGAATATATAACTTTAAAAAAGTATTGTAAGAAGTTTGATTTTTTGGAAGAAAATATAACAGAATTATCAGATTACTTGCTTGATTGTGCTAAGAAAGGTGTGAAAAAGGAAGATATTATTAGAGATATAAAATCATAAAATATGGGAGCGATTAAAAAAATATTCAAACTTAAAAATAGTGAAGTTTCTAGTCCTAAATATGATAATACAGAAGAAGCGCGAGAACAAATTAGAATAACATATTACCAAAGTGGATATGGTGCTTCTACTAGAGCATCGGGCAATGAAGTTACGTTTGGTGTAGGACTGAAAAATTTATATAATAGCTTTGAGGATCTTTGTCGAAAACAATTAAATGAGCAAGAAAGATTAAAACAACCTTATAAGGAGGAACAGGAAAAACAAAGAACAGAACTTAAAAAAAGAGAAACTGCATTATCAATTTACGAAGAACAGAGAAATGATTTGATGAAAAACATTGATGATCGTAAGTTTGAAATGATAGATGTCAAACAAAATCCAGAAACTTATGGTATAGATGTGGATAAAAGCCCTAAAGCGCAGTTTTACATAGGGTTATTGTTACTGTTGCCTATTACAATTTACTTGTTTGTTTTCTATATTTCTGCATCCTATTCTGCGTTTTTTAAAGATTTCGAAACAGGTAGTTTAACAGCTGCTATTTTTGATGCAAACGCCTTAAGTAAAGCTTTGTCAGACGGTTTGTTAGAAGCTATTTTCATTGGTACAATTCCATTTGTTTTCATGGGATTAGGGTATCTAGTTCACATGTTTCAAAAAGCCAAGAATATTCTTTCTTATGTGAAATTAGCGGCATTATTTATATTAACATTTATGTTTGATGTGATATTAGCTTACTTGATTGAAAAAAAGATTTTTGACTTTGATAGAGTTTTAGGTGAAAGTTTTTCTCCTGAAATTGCATTAGAAAGCGTTAATTTTTGGGGAATCATTTTTGCTGGTTTTGTTGTTTATCTTATTTGGGGTTTAGTGTTTGATTTTGTTATGAAAGAGCATGAAAATGTTGATAAGATAAAGGGATTCATTAGTAATAAGAAAGAGGAAATTAAAAATCTACAAAGTAAAAAAGCAAGTTTACTATTGAAAATAGACGATTTAAAACACGAAGTAACTTCTATAAACGGGAAAATATCAGAGCTTCAAGCAAAAATAGATGGATTTGTTTTTCCAGTAAAAGAATACCTTCATTACCACTATCAATATAAAGAGGGATGGTATCAATCCATAAATGAGGTATTAGCTCTTCCTACTAAAACAAAGGATGAATTAAGAAATCGATGTGAAGAAGTTTCTTTAAGTCACTTAAAAGAACTGAATTTAGAAGGTATGGATTTTCAACATTTAGTATTTGCTAAAAATTAAAATTATGAAAAATAAGATATATATAATTACGATTTTACTTTTGGTTTTTTTATCATGTAAAAATAATTCAGAAAAGAAAGAAGTAAAAGCTGCAGAGAACCTCAAACAGGCTAAAAGAGAAAGTGCTAATGAAAATTTGAATATTAGTTTTCTCTTAGATTTATCAGATAGAATAGATCCTAAAAAATATCCAAATGAAGCAATGGAATATTATCTCAGAGATGTTGCCTATATAAAAACAGTTTCAGAGGCTTTTATTACTCATATGGCTACTAAAAAAGTCAGATATATGGATGATAAGATTCAGTTATATTTTGATCCCGAACCTAAAAACCAAAACATAAATAAAATATCTACGGAACTGAGGTATGATATAAATAGACATAACGTGACGTTAGAAACTCTCGATCAATTAAAATCGAGTTATTCCTTAAATCCTCTCGAAATATATGATTTAGCAATTTCAGATAATAAATATGTTGGTTCTGATACTTGGAGGTTTTTTAAAACGAAAGTTAAAGATTACTGTATTGAGCAAGATCATAGAAATATTTTAATTGTTTTGACTGATGGTTATATTTATCATAAGGATACAAAAATTAAGGAAGCTAATTTAACAACATATCTTACTCCTCAAGTTATAAGAAGTTTTAAATTAAATAATAAGGATTGGAAGGATAGAATGGATAAAGAGCAATTTGGTTTTATACCAGCAACAACTGACCTTTCAAAATTAGAAGTTCTTGTTTTAGGTATTAATCCAGACAATAAAAACCCTTACGAAGAAGAAGTTATTATTAAGTATTGGAGCGATTGGTTTGACACAATGAAAGTAGGTAGGTACCAAATAAAAACAACAGGTTTGCCTTCTAATTTAGACAACATTGTTAAGGAGTTTATATTAAATTGAAATGATTAGTAATTGTTATATTCACCTACGAAAATAAAAGTTTAATTTTTTAATATGATTAGATTAGTTATAAGCCTGTTTTTAGTTTTAGGTGTAGCTGCAAACGCTCAAAAACCAAAAGGGAACAAAGTAATCAATGGCAAAGTTACCGCCATAACAGATGGAGATACATTTAAGCTTTTAACCAAAGACTCTATTTTAATTAGGGTTAGACTTGCGAACGTAGATTGCCCAGAGCGAAAACAACCATTTTCAGCAAAAGCCAAACAATTTGTTTCCGAGGCTATCTTTGGAGACATTATAAATATATATGTTTTAAAAAACGATAGATACGGTCGTTATATAGCGAATGTAATTTACGCCGATTCCTTGAACCTAAGTGAAGAGCTTGTTAAGCATGGTTTAGCATGGCATTATGTGAAGTATTCTAACGATAATAATTTACAAGGTTTAGAAGATATTGCTAAAAAAAATAAAATAGGTCTTTGGCAAGACCCAACCTCTATCGCACCTTGGGAATGGAGAGCCAATAAAAAGGAAGCCTTTAGGCTTAAAAAACTAAGCAAAGAGAAGAACCAATAATAATATTAAGAATAGATGAAACTTCTAAAAGTTCTTTTACTGTGTTTAACTTTTACTTTTGTAAGTAGTACTTTTAGTCAAACAGTTTACACCACCAAAACGGGTGAAAAATATCATAAATCGAGTTGCAAATATTTGAAATATTCTAAAAAAGAATATACATTAGTCAAAGCAGTGCAATTAGGTTTTACGGCGTGTTCGGTTTGTAAGCCAACTAAGAGTAATACAGCGGTAACAAACGCTAACGGATTTACCAACAACAACAAACCCAGCACCTCGTCACGATCTACTACAGCAAAGCAATGCACTGGTAAAACACAGGCAGGTAAACGTTGCAAACGAACTACTAAAAACTCTAATGGTAGGTGCTACCAGCATTAAATAAATAATTATGGGATTATTGAATAAAATATTAGGAAACGCAAGCGAGGTTTCCGTAGAAAAATTAACCGAGAAATATGGGCGATTGTTAACAAATACCGAACAAATTGAACTCGGTTTTAAGTTGTTTAGAGATGTGTTTATGTTTACAGATAAACGACTAATTTTGATAGATGTACAAGGTATTACAGGAAGTAAAGTAGAATACAAATCTTTACCGTACAAGAATATTTCTAGATTTTCTTTAGAAACTTCAGGAACCTTTGATTTAGATGCGGAATTGAAAATTTGGATTTCAAGCGAAAACATACCTTCCGTTAGTAAAAAGTTTAATAAAAGTATTAATGTGTACGAAGTACAAAAATATTTAGCTGATAAAGTCATGTAAATTAAGCTGATTGCAGTCTAAACGAATAATCATGAAAAACCTTAATACATTTTTAAAGAAACTATCGAAGGAGGAGCTTGAAGTACTTTATAAGTTATTGGCTGTTAAGGATAAAAAGATAGAAAGTATTACTGCAAAATTTTCTACGTTATCTCTCTCTTTTGGAGGGCATTTTCATGAGAGATTATCTTATAGATAGGTGTTGGGTGGTATTTTTGCAAAGACTATCTTAATCACCCCATATTCAGTTAACCCTTTAACAATTAGTGTATTGTTTTTTTATCCAACAGCAGAAGTAATTTAAGCGTATAAAAAACAATTATTTTTTGCTCATATAGTGTCTGTATTAGTAAGAAAGTAGCTATATTTAAAGCCTCCCTCACAGATTCGGTTAATAGCAAAACGAACCATAAAATGTTTAAAAACACAAAGTAATATTTTACTTAATAAATACTTAATGTCCGAAGAACAAAAACAACAAATACTAAAACAAACCTTGTGGAATATTGCCAACGACTTACGTGGTAATATGGATGCAGACGATTTTAGAGATTATATATTAGGCTTTATTTTTTACAAATATTTAAGCCGAAAAATGGAACTCTACGCTAATGTTATTTTAAAACCAGACGGTTTAGATTACGAAACCGTAGAAGCTCACGAAGAAGCAGAAGCATTATTAGAAGCCATTAAATTTGAAGCTTTAGACAAACTAGGCTATTTTCTTAAACCTAGTGAACTGTTTAGTGAGCTAGCAAAACGCGGAAACTCTGCAGGTAAAAACAACTTTATTCTAGGCGATTTAGCAAACGTGCTAACCAGCATAGAGCAAAGCACTATGGGGAGCGAAAGCGAAGACGATTTTGGCAACCTATTTGAAGACTTAGATTTAACAAGTAGTAAACTAGGAAAAACTGAAGATGCAAAAAACGAACTCATTGTAAAAGTACTAACCCATTTAGAAACTATAGATTTTGACCTAGAAAACTCAGATAGCGATATCCTTGGTGATGCTTACGAGTATTTAATTGGGCAATTTGCAAGTGGCGCAGGAAAAAAAGCAGGCGAGTTTTACACACCACAGCAAGTCTCTAAAATACTAGCCCAATTGGTAACTACAGGCAAAACCAAACTAAAAAGCGTGTACGATCCAACCTGTGGCTCTGGATCCTTATTATTACGTGTCGCAAAAGAAGTAAACGACGTAGGCGAGTTTTTTGGACAAGAAAGCAACCCAACCACCTATAACTTGTGCAGAATGAACATGATTATGCACGACGTACACTACAAACGTTTTGATATTTATAACGAAGACACCTTAGTAAACCCAAGCCCAAACCATATAGACAAACGTTTTGAAGCCATAGTTGCCAATCCACCATTTTCGGCAAACTGGAGTGCAAGTCCTTTGTTTATGTCTGACGATAGGTTCTCTGCATATGGTAAATTAGCACCAAAATCTAAAGCAGATTTTGCATTTGTGCAACACATGGTGCACCAATTAGACGATAATGGTACGATGGCTTGTGTATTACCACATGGTGTTTTATTTAGAGGCGCAGCTGAAGGACACATACGTAAGTTTTTAATAGAAGATAAAAATTACCTAGACGCAGTAATAGGTTTGCCCGCCAACATTTTTTATGGAACAAGCATACCAACCTGTATTTTAGTACTAAAAAAGAAGCGTACAGATGCAGACACCATTCTATTTATAGACGCTAGCCAACATTTTGAGAAAGTAAAAACCCAAAACGTATTACAAGACACACATATTGAAGCTATTGTTGATACCTACAGAAACCGAGAAACTAAAGACAAATACAGTTACGTTGCCACTTTAGCCGAAGTTAAAGACAACGATTACAACCTAAACATACCACGTTATGTAGATACCTTTGAAGAAGAAGAACCCATAGACTTAACAACAGTAGCCAAAGACTTAAAAGCATTAGATAAAGACATAGCAAAAACCGATGCGACTATTGCCGACTTTTGTAAACAGTTAAATATTGATACTCCTTTTTAATGGCAACACAAAACAACAAAGGAAACGTCATTACTTCGCAACCGTCATTGCGAGGAGGAACGACGAAGCAATCTGTTTCTCTTATACCCAAACTACGCTTTAAAGAGTTTGAAGGTGAATGGGAAGAAATAAAAATAGGAGAGGTTTTAAAAATAGGAAGTGGAAAAGACTATAAACATTTAGAGGAAGGTAAAATTCCTGTTTATGGAACAGGAGGATTAATGACTTATGTGGATAAATATTTATATGAAGGAGAAAGTGTTTGTATTGGTAGAAAAGGAACTATTGATAAGCCTGTTTATTTAAATGAAAAATTCTGGACTGTTGATACTTTGTTTTATACTCATTCTTTCAAAAAGTCATTACCGAAATTTGTTTTTGGAATATTTGAAAGGATTAATTGGAAACTATATAATGAAGCATCTGGTGTTCCTAGTTTATCAAAAAGTACAATTGAGAAAATAAAGGTTTCAATTCCCAACCTCCCAGAACAACAAAAAATAGCTAATTTTCTAACAGCAGTAGATACCAAACTACAGCAACTAACCACAAAAAAAGAAACATTAGCCCAATACAAAAAAGGCGTTATGCAACAACTGTTTAGCCAACAATTGCGTTTTAAACCAGACGTCACCAATGAAACCGTCATTGCGAGTACGCAGGACGAAGCAATCTCACCAATTGAATCGCAATTCCCAGATTGGGAAGAGAAGCGATTGGGAGAGGTTTGTGAGAGTATTAAATCAGGTAAAAGTAAATCAAATGAAGGAGGAACTTATCCTCTTTATGGTTCTACAGGTGTGATTGGGAATTGTGAAGATTATTCACATGATGGTTTTTTTATTCTTATAGCTAGAGTTGGTGCAAACGCAGGAACAATAAATGTTGTAAATGATAAGTTCGGTGTTTCGGATAATACTTTAGTAGTAATCTGTAATGATGATGCAGATATTAAATTTACATATTTCTTTTTAGATTTTTATAATTTGAATCGTCTTGTTTTTGGTTCTGGTCAACCACTAATAACAGGAGGACAATTGAAGTCTTTAAAGTTAAACTTACCTTGTTTCGAAGAACAACAAAAAATAGCCAATTATTTAAGTGCTATAGATAAAAAAATAGAAGCTGTACAAACGCAAATCACGCAAACGCAAGCGTTTAAAAAAGGGTTGTTGCAGAAGATGTTTGTTTAAGATTATGAAAGATACTTTTTTAAATAACAAAATTTAGATATTCACCTTTGGTGGAGCATTTCAGCGTACCAATGTTTACTTTGAGAGATATACAGAATAAATAAGAACGGCTTTTAGAACGGTATTACGTGATGAGGTTGAAAAATTAGTAAATAATAAGTGTCATATTTTAGTTTCGGAAAACGAGCATATCTTAAAATAGATAAATAATGATTAAACAAAAGGAAGACATATTATACACCTCTAAAAATTTATTGAGAGATGTAAAACGTACATTAAAAAATCAAGAAGAGATTAAAAATCTTAAAGGTGAGAATTTTAATGTGTTTTCTATTTTAAAAATGGAGAGTAAAGAAAATGGAACACACTCTGCGTTTTTAGGTGAGTTGCTAAATCCTAAAGGCTCACATAATTTTAAAACTGTTTTTCTTGGGTTGTTTTTGCAACAACTTGGCTATGAGGAATTAGATTTAAATTCTGCCGAAGTAGTATTAGAGTACTCATTAGGTTTTATTAACGACGATGCTAAAACTGGTGGACGTGTGGATATTTATATAAAAGATGCCACAAATAAAACCATTTGTATAGAAAATAAAATTTATGCTACAGACCAGAACCTTCAGATAAAAAGGTATTCTAACCATAATAAGGAAAATAACACAGTTTACTATCTTACTTTAACAGGAGAAGAACCATCAGATTGGAGTAAAGATGATTTAGCTATAAATGAAGATTATCACTGTATCTCATACCGAAAAACAATAATAGAATGGTTAGAGCTATGTTTAAAAGAAGCTGCAGATCAACCTATATTAAGAGAGAGCATTAAACAATATATTATTCTATTAAAAAAACTAACCAATCAGCTTTCAGACGATAAAATGGAAAAAGAAATTAAAGATATTATCAAGTCTAACTATAAGTCGGCTAAAACAATTTCAGATAATATTGAGGAAGTAGAAGTAGAGCATGCAAGTTTATATTTAGACGAAATTGGGGAAATGGTAATCAATAAATTAAACAAAACAGAATCGATATGGACTTTTAAAGTCGCTGACAACTTAACTACATCTTGGACTGGCTTAAATATTTATAATAAAATGTGGACAAATGGTATTAGAGTGCAATTACAAGGTAATAGTAAAATACATAGTTCTCAAAATCAATATGGACTTATAGCTGAAAAGAAATGTTTTAATAGAAAGTCGATTTATGACGCATTAAACGAAACAGAGTTTGCTGTGGGAGAATGGAACAGCAATGAATATTGGGTTTGCTATAATAGGAATAGTGATATGAATTTTGGAGATATAGAAGTACGGGCTAATTTGTTTAATGATGAAAAACGGTTAAAACTAGTAGAACAGGTTGCTACGAGAATCATTGAGCTTTGTAGACTTTGCGACCAGCCACTTAGAAATTTCCAACAAATAGAAACAACATAATAAATTATATCGTGGCTAAACAATCGGAACTACAACTAGAAAACAACCTAATTAAACAATTAGTAGGTTTAGGCTACCAAAAAGTAACTATTACAGATGGTGATGCTTTGGTGTTTAATTTAAAAGTACAACTTGAAGCTTTTAATAACACCTTATTTTCTACTAAAGAGTTCGATGCTATTTTAAACCATTTGGCAAAAGGTAATGTGTTTGAAAAAGCAAAAACGTTACGAGATCGTTTTAATATTACCAGAGATAATGGAGACAGTTTTTATGTACGCTTTTTTAATAGCGAAGACTGGACAAGTAATTTATTTCAAGTCACAAACCAAATAACCCAAGAAGGGACTTACAAAAACCGTTACGATGTTACGTTATTAGTCAACGGTTTACCATTAGTACAAATAGAGTTAAAACGTCGTGGTCTAGAAATTAAGGAGGCGTTTAACCAAATAAATCGTTACCAGCGTCATACGTTTTGGTCTAATCATGGATTGTTTCAGTATGTACAATTATTTGTAATTAGCAATGGTGTGAACACTAAATATTTAGCTAATAATAAGTTGCAGTCTGTTAAACAAACCTTCTTTTGGGCAGATGTAAATAATAAAAACATTACCGATTTAACAGCCTTTGCGAGTTCGTTTTTAAACCCAAACCATTTGGGTAAAATGATAGCGCAATATGTGGTGCATAACGAAACGCATAAAATATTAATGGTGTTACGTCCTTATCAGTTTTATGCAACAGAGAAACTGGTAAATCAAGTTGCTACAAGTAACGACAACGGTTACATTTGGCATACTACAGGTTCTGGTAAAACGTTGACGTCTTTTAAAGCGAGTCAGATTATTATGGACTTGCCAAACGTACACAAAGTGGTGTTTGTGGTAGACCGTAAAGATTTAGATTACCAAACCATGTTAGAGTTTAATAGCTTTAAAAAAGACAGTGTAGATGTTACAGATAATACTCAGTCTTTGGTAAAACAATTAACAGACGACTCTAAATTGGTGTTAACTACCATACAAAAACTAAACAATGCCATTTCTAAAGCTAATTACGAGAAAAGCTTAACGCATTTACAAGATAAAAAAGTGGTCTTTATTTTTGACGAGTGTCATCGCAGTCAGTTTGGAGATACGCACAAAAAAATTACCGAATACTTTAAAAGTAGTCAGCTGTTTGGTTTTACAGGCACACCTATTTTTAAAGATAATGCGTCTAAAAATGATTTAGGAAAACGTACCACTAAAGATTTGTTTGGTAAATGCTTACACAAATACGTTATTACAGATGCTATTAAGGATCAAAATGTTTTACGTTTTGGTATTGAATATGTTGGTAAATACAAACAAAAAGGAAATACTTTAATTGATATTGAGGTAGAAGCAATAGATACTGCTGAGGTTTTTGCGGATGAAAAACGCCTTGAGAAAATTGCAGATTATATGATTGCGTATCATAATCAGAAAACGTTTAATAAGGATTACTCGGCTTTATTTGCTGTAAATAATATTGAAACCTTAATTAAGTATTACGATATCTTCAAACGAAAAAAAGAAGCAGGCGAACACGATTTACGTATTGCAACTATATTTTCTTACGGAACCAATGAGGATGATGAAGATGCACAGGATTATATTCCTGGAGACCAATTACAGCAAGCAGCTGAGCCACAAGCACAATACAAAACAAGTCATACCAGAGAAAAGCTAGACAAATATATTGCCGATTACAACCAAATGTATAATACTAGTTTTTCAACTAAAGATAGTCAGCAGTTCGAAAACTATTTTAAAGACATAAGTAAGCGTTTAAAAGAACGCGAAAAAACAACCTTTCAAGATAAAGACCGTTTAGATATTGTTATTGTAGTAAATATGATGCTTACAGGTTTTGATGCTAAAAAAGTAAACACATTATACGTAGATAAAAATTTAAAGTATCATGGTTTAATACAGGCATATTCTAGAACCAACAGGATTTTAGGAGAGCAGAAATCGCAAGGAAATATTTTATGCTTTAGAAACCTAAAAAAAGCAACAGATGAAGCAATTACCTTGTTTTCAAACAAAGAGGCTATTGAAGACATTATTTTACCACCTTATGAAGCGATTGCAGAAAAATTTGATGACGCTTTAAAAAATCTATTAGAGATTGTGCCAACATTTCAAAGTGTAGACACATTACCAAGTGAAATAGAAGAGTTACAATTTATTGAAGCTTTTAGGCGTCTATTGCGTGCAAAAAATGTATTAGAATCTTACACAGATTTTGCTTGGGACGATTTGGGTATTGACGAGCAAACATTTGAAGATTATAAAAGCAAGTATTTAGATTTACACGATAAGGTTAAAAACGATAGCCAAAAGCATAAAACATCTATTCTTGATGATATCGATTTTGAATTAGAGTTAATCCATCGTGATCAAATTAATGTCGCTTACATTTTACAACTCTTAGCCAAATTAAAAGACGCTAAATCTGCAGATGCAAAAGCACAGAAAAAAGCCATTATAGATATGCTATCTGGAGACGTAGAGTTGCGTAGTAAACGCGAGTTAATAGAAAAATTTATTGAAGAAAACTTACCACATATTAGTGATGTAGATGCGATTCAAGATGAATTTGAACGCTTTTGGCATGAAGAAAAGATACTAGCTTTAGCCAAAATGTGTGAAGAAGAACACTTAGACCAAAAACAGTTTAAAGCCTTAATAGAAAGCTACACAGACTATGGTAGAGAACCATTGCGTGATGACATTTTTAAATGTCTAGATAATAGACCAAGTATTTTAAAAGCACGAGAAATAGGAGCGAGGATCTTAGATAAAATGAAAACGTTTGTGCAGGTGTTTGTTGAAGGAATGACAGGCTAAAAAAGATAATTAGAATAAAATAAAATATTAACCTACTATGAGTACATTTTTAACGGGAAAAACCCTAGAAAGTGAGATTGATGATATAATATGGGAGGCTAAAGAGACTCTTTTGATAGTTTCCCCATTCATTAAATTAGATGAACATTTTAAAAAATTATTTAGTAACCCTAAGCGATTTGATTTTCTTAAAATAATTGTAATATTTGGGAAGAATGAAAATAAAGTAAGTAAAAGTTTAAGTAAGCAAGATTTTGAGTTTTTTAAACAATTTTCCAATATTAGTATAATTCATGCACCAAAATTACATGCTAAATATTATGCTAATGAAAACAAAGGTGTAATTACTTCAATAAACCTTTATGACTACTCTTTTACAAATGAAAATATTGAATTTGGGGTTTTAACCGAGCACTCCAAATCTGATATATTTAATTTTAGGGGAAGTAATAATATTGAAAATGATGCTTTTCATACGTGTATGGAAATAGCAAACGAAAATACACCTGTTTTTATTAAACGACCAATTTTTACGAGTAATAAATTTATAGTAACATTGAACAAAACATACGTGAAATCAGAGATTTTGTTAGATGAGACTCAGCGTTTTTATAGTTTTAGTTTAAATAAGAAATCAACAGTTAAAAGGCTTAGCGATTTTCCAGAAGAAATTGATTTAAACTCAAATGAATATAAGAAACCTGTCCGTGAGCATAAAACTGAAATCAAAACTGAAATCAAACCAAAGATTAAAACAGAAGTAAAAAAAGAAAAATGGGCTTATAAAAGTAAAAAAAGTTATCATCAAACAGGATATTGCATTCGAACAGGGGAAGAAATTCCTTATAATCCTAATCAACCTTATAGCTACAGTGCGTATCAAACTTGGGCTATTTATGAAAACTATCATTACCCAGAAAATTTTTGTCATAAAACAGGACGTCCATCTAATGGAGATACTAGTATGGCTAACCCTATATTAGAGCATAAGTGGGGGAAAAATAGTGCTTGGTAGTGTTACTAACGAGTATTATTTAAAAAAGTACTTAAACAACTATGAGTTTATCACTGTTAAGCTTAATTTATTTACCCAAATATTTATAAACAATTTTTATATTAAACCAACCCTAATGAAAACAATACCTACAAGAACAGATTTAAGCAGTTTAAACAATCAGCAGCGCAAAGCTGTATTATCAGCTGAAAAACGCATATTAGTACTAGCAGGTGCTGGCTCAGGAAAAACTAAAACATTACTTAATAAAATAGACTATCTAATAAACGATGAGCAAGCAGATTCTGATAGTATTCTAGCGATAACGTTTACCAAAAATGCTGCCAATGAAATGGTAGATCGCATGATTTTATCGGCAGATAAAACAGGTTTTTACAAAAAAGTAATGGAAACCAAAGGGGTTACCCAAAAAGATTTGGCGATTGAGCGTAAAAATATGCTTGAAAAACACCCGTGGTTAAATAGGATTACCATTAAAACGTTTCATAGTTTATGTTATCAAATTATGCGCGAAGATGGTGTGGATGTATTTGATAATCAATTTAAATTGGTGCCTAAATATATAGATGATTCTTCGGAATTTAGAGGATTAAGTGCTACTGAAACGGAACAGGAAATAATACAAAAAGTAGCTATAAAGTTATCAGAAAATAAGAATTATTTAATTGCTTTAAAACGCTATATTATTGATTATTATGTAGATTATATTCGGGAAGACGAAGGTGGTGCAGAGTTTAGACCCGAAGGCAAATTATTTACAACACTAAAGGGTGAAAAAGTACGATCTAAATCGGAGCAATTTATCGCCGATTGGTTTTTTCGGAATAATGTAGATTACAAATACGAACGTAAAGAGCGCATTTCTAAAACGGCTTTTCATCCCGATTTTTTTATTCCATCCGCAAATGTGTATTTAGAGCATGTTAGCAATTTAAGTCATCCTACATTTTGGAAAGAAATGGAACTTAAGCAAGGGGGTGTAACTTGTATAAAAACCTATGATAAGGCAACGCAAAACTCGGCAGTATTTAATAAGGTTTTAGATACAGTTATAAAAGGGCGATTGACTGATAGTTTAGATTCAGCTTCAGTATTGCATTACCATGAAGAGTTTTCGGGATTTAAAAAAGAGCTTAAAAAGTTTTATAGATCTGTATTTGATGTAAAAGGCGCTATTGAAAATGCAAATAAAACTATTGAAACCGTTGGTTTAGAAGCCAAAAAGAGTGAACATGAGCGTGTACGCCTTTTTTATAAAGTAGCGTTGCCTATTATAAGAGACTATGATATGTATTGTACAAACCGATCTTATTTAGGCTTTGATGGATTGGTTGAATACTCTTTAAAATTGTTTAAAGAACACCCAAAAACAAGAGATAGATATCAAAAGAAATATAAATACATTTTGGTTGATGAGTTTCAAGATGTAAATAACAAACAAGTAGAGTTTTTGAAATATTTAATAAACGATAATTCTCAACTTTTTTGTGTTGGTGATGATTGGCAAAGTATTTATGGTTTTAGAGGTTCAGTAGTAGATTATATTGTAAACTTTAAAGATCATTTTGATAATTCAGAACTCATTAAACTGAACTTAAATTATAGAAGTACAGACCGTATTGTTAAGGCTTCGAACGAAATTATAAAAAAGAATAAGTTTCAAATAGCAAAAGATATTTCAGCAGTAAAAAAAGGAGGTGCTAAAATAGAGGTTAATTATGCTGAGGTAGATGGGGAGACTGAGAATTTTATTTATGGAAAAATTCAACAACATATAGCAGAAGGTATTAGTCCAGATAAAATACTAATTCTATACAGGCGTACTGCAATGAAAGCCAATGTAGAGGAGAAGCTGAAAAAAAGCGGAGTATATGTGCAATTTAAAACTATACATGGAGCAAAAGGCCTAGAAGCAGAGGTTGTATTTGTTTTAGGTTTAAACTCAGCTCGTGGAGGTTTTCCTGATCCGTGGATGAAAGATAAAATTTATCAAGTTATAAAAAAGACAGAGTACAATACCCTACTAGAAGAAGAAAGGAGGTTGTTTTATGTGGCGCTTACTCGGGCTAAAACACATCTTTATTTAATGTCACAAAAGGGTAATGTGTCTGAGTTTATAAAGGACATCCCGAATGAACTGATGCTTATTAATGAAGATGAATCTTCTGTTGCCGAATTTGAATTAACAGTATGTAAGAAATGCAATTCTAAAGTAGAAGATCATTTTAAGTTTTGTGCAGAGTGTGGAAGTGCTATAAGTGTTAAAGAGCCTATAATCTACGAGGAAGATAAGTTGTTTGATGTGATTAGGCGAAAGGTGAAAGCATTGCCTCTAAAATATCCTGACGGTAAAGATGAAATTGTTACTAAGGCTAGGTTAAAAAATACTAGAGCTTATGAGCCGTGGAGCATTGCGGAAGATAAATTGTTGTGTGATTGTTTTGATCAATTTAGTAACAGCGATCTATGTGTTTTGTTTGGTAGAAGTTTAGGTGGTATTAAATCGAGGTTGATAGAGTTGAATTTAGAAAAAAACAAGAAATAATAATGCTGTTTTATCAAGTAACAAAAGACCATATTTTACAAGGAATACGAGATTTTGAAGAGAAAGGGTATCCAGAAGGTTTTGGGCCTTCATCTACTTATGATGTTGTTTATAACGGAAAAACCTATCCGCCAAAAGCAATAATGGCTTATGCTAATTATCATGCAGAGGGCAAGGAGATTGAAAAATACTTTAAAGGAGGTTTAAATACATATTGTTTTAAAGCTTTTGAACGAAATGGATTTGCTGTTATAAAAAAGGAACTAGCTAACCCTATATTTCAAATTCAAATATCTAAAATTGATCAGGATTGGGGTGGTAATTTTCTAAATGCAAAAATGCAAATTGTAAAAGGTGGTTATCAATTATTAAAAGGATCTTATATTTATAAGGAACCGAAAAAAAGTTTTTTAATTCACTCTTATTATAAAATGAGAGTTAAATACGAACAAGAGAATTATTTTGAAGATTCTAACTTTGACAAGTACGTAGTTCTTAAAAAGAGTATAACCTTCAATAAACCATCGCCAGCAGCGGTAATAGCACTTAATAGAGCAGCCAATGGGAAGCATGAATGGAAACTAAATGATGGTACTACGCTTGAAGAATATGAGAGAACAATGAATTTAATTGATAAAAAAAAACATAGTAGCAATACAAAACTAAATGGCTTAATAGAAAAATATAAAAGTGCTTTATTAAATGATAATTGGTTATATGTTGAGCTGTACAAGTTTGAATGGGCAAATTGGTTAACAACAAGAGTCAATTTTGAAGAACAAACAGATGAAGAAATTTTAGAACTATGTTTGGCTTCTCAGAATGAGAATTATACTGATGCTAAAGGCGTACAATTTATTAAACAAGGCGCTAGAGAAAGATTAAGTAAATATATTGGAATTGAAGATATTAAAATTTTCAGAGACTTTTATAATGGTATAGAACTAAAAAATATAGATTATTCTAATCGTAATATGAGCTTTCCTATTTTGTCTTGTTGGATGTCTGTTTTAGTCCCTAATTCGATTTTTCCAGCAAGCAGAACCTCTTTTTCAAATATTATTAAGGACTTACTTTCAATAAAATTAAAGCCTAGTACTATTCATTTTGTAATTGGAATGCAAAATCCAATGCAAGAAATATGCAATGTTTTATTAGAGGATGACGAGATTGCTGAATTTATTAGTAAAGAATTGCATAAATCAGAATTATCGCAATTAGATTTAAACTGGTTAACTCAAGATTTTTTATTATTTATCGACAGACATCCAAATTTATTAGAGCGAATAACAAAAACTGTTGAAGAGGAAGAAGTACAATATATTATGCTTGAGAAAATGCCAATAAATCAAATATTATACGGCCCTCCAGGAACAGGGAAAACGTATTATTTAAAAGACCAATTGTTTGATAAATATACACTAAGAGAAAATGCAATCACCAAAGAAAAGTATTTTGAGGAAACAGTTGCGAATTTAACTTGGTGGCATGTCATTACCTTAGCGCTTATAGAGATAGGCACTTCTAAAGTAAACGATATTTTAGAAAATAGATGGGTATCAAAAAAAGCAGCATTATCAGAATCTAAAAATGTTAGAGCTACCATTTGGGGAACTTTACAAATGCATACTATAGCGGAGTCGGAAACAGTAGCTTATAAGCAACGCCAAAACCCTTTAATATTCGATAAGACAAAAGATAAATTGTGGAAGTTATTAACTGATGAGGTAAAAGAGCAAATTCCTGATATATATGATGTTTTAAAGGATGTAAATGACTTTAAGATAAGTCCTGAAAAAGAAATTAAAAACTACGAATTTGTAACCTTTCATCAATCCTTCGCTTATGAAGATTTTATAGAAGGTATAAAACCAATTTTACCAGAAGAAGGTGAGGAAACAAAAGATTTAGGCTTTGCTATTGAAGACGGGCTTTTTAAAAAGCTATGTTTAAAGGCGAAGAAAGATCCATCTAACCGTTATGCTATTTTTATAGATGAAATAAATAGAGGTAATGTGTCAGCTATTTTTGGAGAATTAATCACGCTTATTGAAACGGATAAACGCAAAGGAGCAAAAAATGAATTAACTATTACATTACCATATTCAAAAAAAGAATTTAGTGTGCCTTCTAATTTAGATATTTATGGCACGATGAATACGGCAGACCGTTCTGTAGAAGCGTTAGACACTGCCTTACGTCGTCGTTTTGAGTTTAAAGAAATGATGCCAGATTATACTGTGATAGAAAATGAAGAAGTTGGTAACACTAAACTGTCTGAAGTATTAAAAACCATAAACAAACGTATAGAACTGTTAATCGATAGAGATCATACCATTGGACATTCATATTTTGTAGGTGTAGATACAGAAGACAAATTAACCAATGCTTTTTATAATAAGATAGTACCATTGCTACAAGAGTACTTCTTTGGTGATTATGGTAAAATTGGTTTGGTGCTTGGTAATGGTTTTGTAGAACGTAAAAAGAATAAGAAAATAAAGTTTTCAAGCTTCGAATACGAAGATAAAGAGCAATTTATTACACCAACATACAAAATATTAACTATTGATAAAAGTTCTATTATAAATGCAGTAGAACAATTGTTAGAAACTAAAAATAATTAATTTTTTGATTGTACGTAATACCATATCAGTTTTCGAGCATCAACGTTTATGTCTTGGACAACAGGGATTTAAGCAATATCACTTAGAAGCACTTTTAAAACTTAATGAATATCACGATGGTAATTATTTCGAGCCCATAGCAAAAGGTGTAAAGTTTAATCAATATGTCGGTGTAATTCAAGTAGATGGTTTAACCATTGAAATTAACCCAAAAGCCGATAAAGACGACGATGATAATAAATGGAAAGGCGTGTTGCTTAAAATGCTGCAAGCTTGTGGTAAACTTAAAGCAGAATCATCAGGAGCAGCACATGTAAAACGTAAACATCTTAATTTACTAGAAGTGTACTTTGAGCTTTATTTATTGGAAGTAGAACGTTTAGTAAGGAAAGGGTTAATAAAGCAATATCGCAAACAAACCAGTAATACTAAAGCCTTAAAAGGGAAGTTGGAGTTTACTGGACATATTCGGCAAAATTTGGTCCACAAAGAACGGTTCTTTACCAAACATCAAATGTATGATGTTAACCATTTCTTACATCAAGTTATACAAAAAGCTATATCCATTGTTAGTCAGTTTACAAGTGGCTCTAGGTTACAAGATTTATGTAATCGGGTGCAAATAAATTTCCCTGAGGTCGATGTAAAACCGATAACAGCAAAGCAATTAAATAATATTGAATTAAATCGTAAATCTAATGGTTATAAGTATGCCTTAGAGTTGGCGCGATTAATTATTTTAAATTATTCGCCTGATATTTCTAGTGGAAAAGAGAAAATGATATCCCTATTATTTGATATGAATGACTTATGGGAAACTTATATTTTAAAGCAATTGCAAAAGGTTTGTGTAGGAATTGATATTAAAGTTTCAGGGCAAGAATCGAAATCTTTTTGGGGTAGTAATAGTTTGCGTCCAGATATTGTATTGCGACAAGGAGAAAAGACACTAATTATAGATACTAAATGGAAACGACCTAATAGAAGTTCGGCTTCAGTAGGTGATTTGCGACAGATGTATACCTATTGTCGTTTTTGGGATGCAGAAAAAGCCATGCTTTTATATCCTGGTGATTATTCTGAAAATCGATTTAAAAAATTTGAAACCGATGACTATTCATTAGATCAGGAGAATACTCATAATGAGATGAATCATCAATGTAAAATGGGGTTTGTTTCTGTTTTGGATGCGGAAGGGGAGTTGGATGAGTTGATTGGTGCTGCTATTTTGAAATTGATGAATAATTAAAACGAACTACTCTTCCTTTTTTTTGCCTTTTCCATTTGCCCATCGTTCCATAGTTCTGTAACTTATTCCTGCTTTTTTTGCTCCTTGTTTTAATGAACCATATTTTTCTTTTATAAATCTAGTATAGGCTTCTTTAAAATTATCTAAGTTGTCGTTCCAAGTTATATCATCTGAGATTTCAAATTCCCTTTTTAAATTATCGTTATGTTCTGGGAATCTATAAAAATCGTTAAAATCAGATTTAACTAATTCTAATATATTTTCTTCTTGAATATCATCTTGAAGTCTGTAATTATGCCAGTTTATAGCGAGTTTGTCAAGGTCTCTAAAGTTTCCGTGTAGTATAATGTTTCCGTTTTCAAGCCATTCTTTTAATTCTTCTCCTGGTAGCGTATTATGTTCTTCAAAACACATTTTATGCCAGGTTTTTTTGAAATCTTTCCACGTATTTCGGTCTCCACGTTGATAAGAGGGAAACTTAACGGCAAATTGACAAATACGATCAAAAAATTTATGAGTTAAGTAGGTTTCGCTATCTCGAAGTGAGGATATACTTTTTGTAGTAGTAAATGCTATTCTTATATCAAATACTTTTTCTCTAAACCCAAATTTTCCGCCTTTTCCAGTAGAGATACCTTCAAATAGAGAGGCTTGAGCTTCTTTATTTAGTTCTTCAATATCCGTAATAACTAGTAACCCATTGTTAGATTTTTTAAATGTGTTTTCCCATTGTATATCTGTAAAATCATTAGATTTTTTTGCATTAACAAAGTTGATGTTTTCTAAGTTTTTAGAAGCTGATTGATGCTTTATTTGTATTTGCGTTAACCAGTGTGCTTTTCCTGTACCTCTTTGACCTATAACTAAAATTGAAAATCGTCCAGGATTAGTTAAGTAGGAGTTTAACTTCTTGATAGAAGGCTTTCTTTTAGTATTTTCCTTTTTAATTAAGTTCTCTATACTCATTAAATTGTATTTATTTGCGTAATTTACTGTTTTAATTGCGTATATGAAATTCGATTTGTTATTTTAAAGTTATTTGTATCATAATTAATAAAAAATATAAAAATTATGAGTAAATCAAAACCAATGACAAGAACAGCAGCAGCAAGAATTCAAAGTAGTACTGCAAAAACATCAAATTCAGGAAATGTAGCAAAAGGAAGTTTTGCTGCAAAAGCACAAAGTGCAGTAGCGAAAAACTTTAAAAAGTAATTATTAATTAAATCTCGCCTTTTAGTTAAAGGCGAGATTATAATTTAAAACTTCATAAAATGAAAAACATCCTGAATTACAAGCTAACGCAACATTTTGAAGAAAGATTAATGCAGAGACAAATAGATCCTTTTTTAGTTTCTATGTGCCTTGTTAAAGGAGCTATGAAACCTATGGGAAGATCTAAAGTTGAATACACGCTTTCTAAAGAAGGTATTATGCAGGCTATAGATCAAGGTTATATGTTAGCTAAAGATATTCTTTGGGTAACAAGTTTTACTGTGGTTGCTAAAGGAGATATATTAATAACTGTTTTTACAAAATTTGGGGATACAGGTATCACAAATTAGAACAATTGTAAATAAGTAAAATGAACATGACTTATTTCGTTTTTACATAAAAAAAACTACAAATAATACTATTTTTCAACTTTTAAAAAGAATACAAAGTAAATGCACATATTAAAAATAATTCATGGCTATCCACCACATTATAATGCAGGATCGGAAGTCTATAGTCAATCCATATGTAATCAATTATCAAAAGACAACAAAGTTTCCGTTTTTACAAGAGAGCAAAACCCTTATGCTCCAGATTTTAAAATTCGTCACGAACAAGTAAGCTCAAGTTTAAATCTTTATTTTGTTAATAACCCTAACGGTAAAGATGGTTATATACATCAAACCATAGATAACAATTTTAAAATTTTAGTAGAAGAATTAAAACCAGATATAGCCCATGTTGGACACTTAAATCATTTGTCTACAGGTTTAATAGATGTTTTAAATGCATTAGAAATCCCTATTGTTTTTACATTACATGATTTTTGGTTAATGTGTCCAAGAGGACAATTTCTAACCCGTAGTATTGGTAACGAGAATAATACGATGCTTTGTTCTGGACAAGAGGATAAAAAGTGCGCTACAAGCTGTTATCAAGTCTATTTTAGTGGAAAGAAAGAAGAAGAACAAACAGATATTGATAATTGGAGCAATTGGGTTAACCGACGAATGCAGGAAACCAAAGCGATAATGGATAAAGTAGATTTGTTTATAGCGCCTTCTAAGTATCTTGAAGACCGATTTGTTTCAGATTTTAATATACCAAAAGCCAAAATTACTTATTTAGATTATGGTTTTCCAACGCATTATTTAACGCAAACAGAAAAAGCTAAGGAAAAAGAATGCTTTACGTTTGGTTATATAGGAACCCATATTCCAGCAAAAGGTATCGATCAATTAATACAGGCTTTTAAACATGTAAAAACACATGCTGTTTTAAAAATTTATGGTAGAGAAAGTGGGCAAAGTACAGCAGCTTTAAAAGCGTTAGCAGAAACTTCAGAAAATAAAGTGGAGTTTATGGGGGAATACATAAACCATAATTTGGCTAATGATGTTTTTGCACACGTAGATTGTATTGTGGTGCCTTCTATTTGGGGAGAAAATTCACCTTTAGTTATTCATGAAGCACAAGCTTGTAAAATCCCTGTGATTACTGCCGATTTTGGAGGCATGAAAGAATATGTGCAACATCAAGTAAATGGGCTATTATTTAAACATAGAGATGTGGATGCCTTAGCAGAACAACTAAATTTTGCAGTATCTAATCCAGACAAAATGAAAACGTATGGAAGTAAAGGGTATCTGTTTTCGCAAGATGGAGGGGTGCCCGATATCGTTGAGCATTGTAATGAATTAGTAAATATATATAAGCAGTATACTCATACTAGTAAATTTTGGAGAGTTACAATCGATACAAATCCAGAAGATTGTAATTTGAAATGTATCATGTGCGAAGAGCATAGTCCGTATAGTAACTTTATAGATACGCTTTATAAAGAAACGGGTGTTAAGCGCAGACGTATGGATTTTAAAACCGTGCAACAGATTTTCGAACAAGCATCGGTGTTAGGAGTAAAAGAGATTATACCTTCTACAATGGGAGAACCATTATTGTATAAGCAATTCGATAAGATTTTTGACTTAGCGAAACAACATGACATAAAAATTAATTTGACCACTAACGGTACATTTCCTAAAAAGAGTGTTTTGGATTGGGCTAAGTTAATTGTGCCTAACACTACAGATGTTAAAATAAGCTGGAACGGTGCTACGGCAGAAACTTCAAAAGAAGTGATGCAAGGTTTAGATTTTGAAAAAGCAATTTCGAATGTAGAAGAGTTTGTGGCTTATAGAGATGAGTATTTTAAAACAAATGGTTATTTCTGTCGTGTAACATTACAATTAACATTTATGCAAAATAATATGCATGAATTGGTGGATATTATCAAACTAGCTGCTGAACTAGGCGTAGATAGAGTTAAAGGACATCAGCTTTGGGATCATTTTGATGAAATTAAAGCATTGTCTATGAAAGCAACTCCAGAAAGTGTAAAGCGATGGAATATTTATGTAAAACAAGCTCATGCTGCAGCTGATACTTATAGAAAACCAAATGGAGAAAAAGTGTTATTAGAAAACATTATTCCAATAGAAGATCATGCCACTAAAGAGGTTCGAGAAGATTATGAATGCCCATTTTTAGAGCAAGAACTATGGATATCTGCAACTGGTAAAATATCACCTTGTTGTGCGCCAGATAATTTAAGACAGTCTTTAGGTGACTTTGGGAATATAAATACAGAATCTATTCAGGACGTTTTTAATAGTACTCTTTATAAAGATTTGGTGAGTAACTATAAAACAAAAAATGTTTGTAAAACTTGTGTCATGCGTAAACCTGTAGCTTAATGAAACATATAAATACTATAGAAAAGATAAAGGTTATTTTGCCTAAAATAGAAAATGTAGAGGTTGCACTGCTATATGGTTCTTATGCTAGGAAAGAAGCTTTAGGTAATTCAGATTTAGATATAAAGCTTATTGTTGACGATAGTTTTGACATTCAGAACTTTATAGCGATTATAAAAAATGAATTAGATGAAACAATAAAAAAGGTACACTACATTAAACTTAGAAATAAAGTTGTTATTTATTTCAAGGAACTCCCAAAGTTAGAATTTGGTTTGTGTTATAGTATAGAAGCTATTAATCGAGATTTTTTAGGGTCAGAAATAATAGACCTAAAGGATATAATATTGTATGAAAAAGATAAAGCACATACCCAAATAGAATCATATTTAAAACAACTTATAGCCTCTAAAAAAGATATTAATACTTCAGATATAAATAACTTAATAGATAAGTTTTTATATGAGTTTGAGAGCTGTTCTTCTAAGCACAGTAGGAGTGATGGGTATCAGTTTTATTATTTTTATAATATCGCTTTTCATATTGCAATTCAATTAAACTATTTAGCTAAAGGGAAAACAGCTTATTACTTTCTTCCAAAAAACTTTATGACAAGTGAACTTTCGGCAGAAGCTCAAGCTAGTTTTTCTAAATTAAATGGTGCAACTTTTCTTCCAGAAGGGAATAAAAGAAAAAGAGCCTTATTAGATTTCTTTTACAGCGCAATAGAACAACTAGTTCCAACTAATAAATATAATGAGCTAAAAGCGTTTTGCGAATGGGTTTACGAGCGTGACTTCTTTTGGAATTTTAGAGATGCAAATGCTTTCAATACTAAAATGAAAAATCAATTAGTTTATAGAACATCAGCATTAGCTTTATTTCAAAACACAGAAGAATTGAATGTATTGCTACGTGACAACAACATAAAGACAATAATTGATTTAAGAGCGGATAGAGAAATTGAAACAATTTCATATTCAGATGAAGTCTTAGGTCAAGTCAAATATGTTAAAGCGCAGTTTGATCCTTGGGATCAACCAAAATGGTTTAAAGAAAAGCATAACGAAGGTTCTAATCATGAGATTGCATATCGTTTTTTTGCTATGGGTTGTAAAGACTCCATAAAGAAAATATTTGAAACTATTTTGGAAGAAGAAACAGGCGCTATTGCTATTCATTGTCATGCAGGTAAAGATAGAACAGGTATTATTTTTTCTTTATTACATCTTCTCTTAGGTTCACCATTAGATAATTTAAATACAGATTATTTAACGAGTGAAATGGATGTGTCATTAGATAAATTGAAAATAGCACTTGATGTTGTAGAAAATGAAGGTGATATTGTGAAATATTTAATGTCTTGCGGTTTAACAGAGAAGCAAATAGAGGCGTTAAAAAGAAAGTTGTTAGATGAGTAATAGAGCGTTTTTAAAATCTTTCTTCACAGAACATTGGAAATACATGACAGTAAATGCTGCTTGTAAATTAAATTTGTTCGATGTTTTAGATGAAACAGGAAAAACAAAAAAAGAGATATCAAAGCTATTAGATATTCCAGAAGAAAATATGGAATTGTTACTTAACGGTTTAACAAGTATTAACTTTTTAGATGAGGTAGAAAGGCACTTTAAATTAAATGAAAGATCTATTCTTCTAACGGAAAAATACCCTGATTCGTTAAAGTATGCTTGTTTAAATTGGTCAGGAGATCATTTAGAAGCTTGGAAAAACTTAGATATTTCTGTTAAAACAAGTAAAAGTGCTTTTGAGAATAAATATGATATGGGGTATTTTGATTATTTAAATCAAGATGAAGAAAAATTAGATGATTATCATAAGGCTATGTTTGCTTATGCTAAAGATGATTACCTAAATATAACTGAAGTAATTAACTTTAATATCCACAAAAGTGTAATGGATGTTGGAGGTGGTTATGGGGCTGCAATTTCTAATATAAAAAAGGAGCTACCCGATTTAGAGTGTTTCTTGTTTGATCTCGAAAAGGTTATAAATAAATGTCAATTAGAGAATAACGTTAAACCTGTTAAAGGTGATTTTTTTATGGAAATACCACAACTAGCAGAGGCTATAATATTATCTAGGGTTTTACATGATTGGAATGATGAAAAAGCGGATCTAATAATAAATAATGTTTACCTAGCGCTTCCAGAAAATGGATCTTTATATATTATTGAAAATTGTTCCGATAAGATAGATGTAGATTTATCTCTATTATCTCTAAATATGCTATGTATGTGTGAGAGTTATGAGCGATCATCTTATGAGTATATTGCTTTAGCAAATCAATCTAAATTTAGGTTTATGGAAGCTAAAAAACTAAATGAATTACAAACCATACTAATATTCAAGAAATAATGGACTGGAAGGATATAAAAGTTTCTGAAAAGGCTAATTCATTTATTTATAAAGATGAAATACTTTTCAAAAAAGAATATGATGAGGTTTTAAAATTTCATAGTCCAGGAATTGCACCTGTTAAAGATGAATCAGGTTGGTATCATATTGATGTAAAAGGTTTTGAATTGTACAAAGCTCGTTATGATCGAACTTTCGGTTTTTATTTTAATCGAGCAAGTGTAGTACAAGCTAATTCTTGGTTTCATATTGATGAAAGGGGAGAGCCTTTGTATAATGATAACTATGCTTGGACAGGTAATTATCAGGAAAGTATGTGTTCAGTTAGGAATTTTAAAGGAGAGTATTTTCATATCGATTTACATGGAGTTACTGTCTATGAAGCAAAATATAAATTTGTCGGAGATTTTAAAGATGGATATGCGTGCGTGAAGCAATTAAGTGGTTTTTATAAGCATATTGATAAGCATGGGAATTTTCTAAACGATAAAGAGTTTTTAGATTTAGGGGTTTTCCATAAGAATTATGCAACTGCAAAAGATAAAAGAGGGTGGTTTCATATCGATAAAGAAGGTAATGAGCTTTATAGTGAGCGCTATAATATGGTTGAGCCTTTTTATAATGGATTTGCTGTTGTAGATACTCTAATAAATACAAAACAAATTATTAATGAAAAGGGTGTAGTTGTTTTGGAAGTCTAAATATAGTGCTGCAACACTAAAACAAATAAACAACATCACCAGTATCCATATCAAAATAGGGTAGAGCACCATCATGCCTAGGAGCTAAATTATTGATTTTATAATAACGATTAAGAAGCTGTTTTTTTAGGTTTTCCAAATCACCTTTAGTAGCGGGTTTATTTTCTATAGGAGTCAGCATAGATTTTAAACCATCTGCTAACAAACTACCCGCAGCTGCATTTCCTGCTCCAGCTAAACTCATAGAATCTACTTTGTTTTTTACAGGAGGAGTTGGAACAGTTAGAACGTCAATTTTAGTTTTAGTATCAGGGATTGTAGTAAGTTTATTATCTGGTTTATTTCGTGCATGATGTGCTTTCGAACGACAAGAATTGCTACAATATTTTTGAACACGACGACGTTTGGGGTCAAATTCTTTATAGCAATACTCACAAGTGTAAAATTCCATTTTTCTTAATTTAGCGTCAAACGAACGTTCGTTTGACGCTAAATTAATGTTTTTTGTGATTTTTAGACCAATTTTGTAGTCAAATATTTTATAAAGTTAAAGATCAACACTAAAAACCGAGCTTAATAAAAACCTGTCAATCTCATCATCATCAATTATTAGCTTTCGCTTTTTTGTAGGTTTAGTTTTTTGTCTAACAGGTAGA